>JAXIPJ010000178.1:0-15899 GCA_045402985.1 Anaerolineales bacterium | reverse complement strand
CGAATCGACGATACATCTCTGCGTCGGATCCAGCCGATGCTTGCCCGATTTCACAAGACTTAATTCATCCATCGGCATGATCCAGCTCCGCCGCACCCAGGCCGTGATCTTGGCAAGGAAGATCGCCGGGCTGATCGGTTTTACGACCACCTCATCCACGCCAGCCGCGTAGGCTTCGAGGACCTGTGTTTCATGATGCGCTGGCAGGAAAAGCAAAATCGGAGCCACGCTAACCGCCCGGAACTTATTGTAAAGCTCGATATGATCCTCTTGGGCGATGTCAACATCAATTACTACCAGGTCTGGTATCTCGCTGGACCAGCGATCAATGGCTTTGTGGCGTGAGGTTTCAAGAATAACAGTCAATCCTTGTTGCCGCAGGATGTATCCCCACACAGGCGCAGTATCCCTCTGGTCGCAGACCACAAAAACCTTGGGTATATAAACTGCATTCGCGCGGTCGAATGTCAAAGATTGATCTTTGATGGACGCCTCATAATTATTCATGTAACCTCCCCTGAGGTAAGTATTGTGCAAAGTTGCTCCCTATAATGAAGGCGATGTTTCGCAATCAACAGTTCGCTCTTTAATAATTCCTATCGTACATAAGCAGGCAAATTCAATTCTTAATTGTCTTAATTGTAGTGTGGCTGCTTTATAAATTCGGAAACCTACTAGTCAGCAAGCACGTTGCCCATCAAACGGCCCAGATCTGCATTGCCCTTCGGATCCGGGATCACGATGCGCGGCGCGTTTTCTGTTTCGGCCTTTGTCCCTTCGCCCCGGATCAAGCTATGGATGATTTGCACCAGATGCGACGGTTCGAAGGGCTTGGTGACATAACCGATTCCAAGCCGATGCACTTCTTCTTCAAGCGTATCTGTCCCATAAGCAGTGATCAGAACAAGGATCGTTTCACGATGATCCTGCCTGATCTTGCTGAGTAATTCAAGACCCGACATGCCCGGCATATTGAGGTCACTGATCACCACGTCAAATGACTGCGTTGCCAGCAGCGCAAACACTTCGGGGCCGCTGGAACAAAAAACAACTGAACCTGCTTTTTCCAGGGCTTTACTAAGCCCGTGAGAGAGGGTTGTCGCAAGGTTTCGATCATCATCCACCAGCAGGATATTTAAGGTGCCCATATATGTTTCCATCGTCATCGAGATTTGCGTTATGCTGCAGGGCCATGTGATCAGATTCCCTCACACAAGCCGTCTCGAAGGTTCTCATAAGTTAGAGCCTGCTTTTGCCCAACCTTTTTCGCCCAAACCTTCGGGACGGCCTATAGCGTCAAGTTTAGACGCAAAGTTCCCCGAAACCATGAGGGTTTTCGAGGAACTTTGTAGAAACGTCCATATTTTTCAAATCGCCAGACGATAACCCATGCCTCGCACAGTCAAAATGTATTGTGGGCGCTGAGGATCCGCCTCGATCATCTTGCGTAATTCGTGGATGCGCCAACGAGTCAGGTCTCTGGCCTCCGGGATCGTCGCATCATACCCCTGGGTCTCTTTCACAAGGGTTTTGTATGCAACTGCCTTCGGAGCGTGGCGAAGTAATGTGCAAAGGTAATCAAAATAGATTCCCGTTACGGGAATATACTTGCCAGTCAATGTGACATGGCGTGCATGCAAATCCAGGTCGAAATTCCCCTTTTTCAGAAAACGAGCAGGGTCGGCAGGCGGTATGGCGGCAAACGCGCTGGTCGGAGTTGCGTCCTCACCGTTGATCGTCTGCAACTCGGCCAGAAGGCTTTGCATTTGGCTGAAGATTTCCTTTTTGCGAGTCGGTTGTTCGCTTTCAGCCAAAATCTCCGCAACACGGGTGAGTATCCACACAGGCTCGACCGGCTTGACCAGATAGTCGCGCGCTCCGAGACGAACAGCTTGAATGGCCGATTCCAACGCTGCATGTGCGGTAAGGATGAGAACAGGCATGCGAGGATAATGCCTGTGTACCCCAACCAGTAGATCGATGCCGCTCATCCCCGGCATATTCAGATCCAGGAACATGAGATCATATTCATGCGACTTCAGGCAATCCAGGGCCTCTTCCGCGTTGGTTGCAGTTTCGACGTGGTAATTCTCCTTCTGCAACATATAAGATAGGCTCAAGCGCAAACGATCTTCATCATCCACGATCAGGATGGTCTTCTCAGAAGTCATGGCTCCTCCCCATCTTCCTCGCTTGGGGCAAGAGGCAGCCAGACCGTAAACGTCACACCTTTTGCGGGTACGCTTTCCGCGACGATCTCGCCTTGATGCTGCCGGATGATATCGTAACTGATGGACAACCCCAAGCCGGTACCGCTTCTCTTCGTGGTAAAGAATGGATCGAAAATAAAGGGGAGAGCCTCCTCAGTGATGAGCGGGCCCGTATTATGGAAGTCCACACCCACGCGCTGGCCCTCCTGGTTAGTACGCAGGCTGACGGTGATCCTGCCCTCTTGATCTGATTCCATCGCTTCCATAGCGTTCAGACATAGGTTAATGAAAACCTGTTTTAGATTGTTGCGAACTGCGTAAACCATATATGGCTGGAGTCCATCCACCTGGTGCCATTCCACCTGTCTTTTTTTCAATTGGGGAGCTAGTAGACCCCGCACTTCTAAAAGTAATGCAGGTAAATCCACGCGCGCCATAGCTTTTGAGCCAGAAGCATACGTCCCGCGCAATTGTGCCACGAGGTCAGAAATGCGGTCGGCCTCTGCCGAGGCCATCTTCAGATATTCTTTGGCTGGACTGTCAGGAATAATTTGATCCTCCAAAAGGTACAACGTGTTCTTGACAGTCTGGATGGGATTATTGATCTCATGCGCGATGGCCGTCACCATTTTCCCCAGGGCGGCCAATTTATCCGCATGAACCAGTTGATCTCGCATTGCTTGCTCTGTTTCGAGGGCCCTTTTCAATTCGTCCAGCAAACGGGCGTTCTGAATAGCGATGGCAGCGTGATGCGCCAGGGACTCCAGCATCAACAGGTGCTTCTGCTCGAAGAAATTTGGCTGGTTCTGGCTGGCGTATAGAAAGCCAATCGTCTGGTTACTAATGACTAAGGGCACTCCAATACAGGAGCGTACCCATTCCGCACCTTGAATAATTTGCCACCTTGTCTCTTTAGCAGTGTCGGCAATAGAAATACTTTCCTGGGTGGTATACATCTGATGAAATAGCGGCCACGAGATGGGGAAACGGAAATCCAACAAATTCTGTTCGATCTCTTCGAACCCCTGGTACCCAATGCGGCGGACGATGTAGGCATGCTCTCCCTCGACAAACATAACATTCAACGCTTGCGCGGGAACCAATTTGTGAGCCTGCACAAGTATACGGTCCAGAATTGCATTCAGGTCCAGGCTTTCATTAAGAGCGATGGAGGTTTCTATCAGGCTTGAGAGATACGTGTTACTTTCCTGAAGCTGGCTCGTGCGTTCGATAACACGGCGCTCCAGTTCTGCATTCATCTGCCGGATACGCTCGTCCGCCTGCTTTCGTTCGCTGATATCGCGCAGTACACCTTCCGTAGCGACTGGCTGTCCAGTTGCATCAAAAACAAGATGTGATGTAATGGAAGTGAATCTCGTGCTGCCGTCCTTGCGCGCGAGCAGCGCTTCAAAGTCGTTGACTGAGCCATTTTCCATTATCAGCGCGTCCAGGGCTGCATACTGCTCCGGAAAAACGAAGAATTCCGTCACGCTGCGTCCAATCAACTCCTCCGGATGGTAGCCTCCCTGCTTTTCAATGGAAGGACTGATGGATGTGAGATGGCCTTGATTGTCCGTCTCGTAAATCACATCTGCCACATTTTCGTAGATCTTGCGATACTTTTCCTCGCTAAGGCGCAGCGCCTCCTCTATCCGTTTCTTCTCCGTGATATTACGGACCGTCAATGCTCGTCCGAGCAGGCGATCACGGCTGTCGAGCAAAGGCGACATGCGCAGTTCATACCATGTCTGCGATTCCCCCTCGCCAAAAACGATTTCATCCTGCGCCTCCAGCCGATTTTCATATCGTTCCACCAGGGAAGGCCACGCATTAAACAAGTCCCTTGCTCTTTGACCAATTACTTGCGAAGCCGCTAGACCAAGCGCCCTTTGCACAGCCGGGTTAGAATCCACGATGTTTCCCTGTGCATCCAGCACGATCATTCCATCCGGCATTTTCTCAACGACAAGGTCACGCGCCACGGGCGCTAGATTCACCAATTTGAAACTGGTGATACCCCAGGCAAAGACCGCTATGCTAATCGTAAAAGCAAATGGCGTAATATCCAGATGGGGAATGGGAGATAAGCCTGTTACATACAGTATATTTCCAACCCATGGCGTTAGAACAGCGATCAGCAGGATTATGTTCTGCCTGCGAAACAGGCCTTTTGTCCGATTGAAGGATCGAAAAATAAAGAATGTTCCCACGACCAGGAGAATATTGGAGTAGATCCAATAGATCCAGAACCAAGGTCCGTGGATTACTTCGAGTGCCGAAAATGTCCCAACTGTCCTAATTTGGACATCCTTCCAGATCAGAGCGTGGGATTCGTTTGTAAACGCCAGGATAAGCGTTATGAGCGGGACAATGGCTAATAAGCTCACAGTACGCGGCGTCATCCGCGTGCCATGGGTTGAATAAGAATAGGCGAAGATGATCCATAAGAGTGGCACCGTAACAATGCCAAGATATTGACTCTTGCCCCAGAATATCTTTGTTGGCAGGTCGGCGCCGGCGATCTCCAGTGCATATCCCAACGACCATTCCGCGCATGCCAATGCCAACAGGGCAAGCGCCCTTCCTCCACTTGCAGTGACTCGACGCCGCCAGACATAGAATGCCACGAGGCCAGCAATAATGGATGAAACGATGAGAGGAACTATATAAGGCGTATCTTGAAATTGCACTGGATGATCTCCTGTGCGGACGTTATTTATATGGAACAATTCCTGACTTTTTCAGATTTCTCTACAATACAGGAGCAAGCGACTCCTTAGGCTGAAACTGGAAAAGTTGCTGAAAATCAAGACGATGCTTCAAGGCATACTTGATCCAATCCCAAACGAAAGAGGCTTTTATCAATACGCCCTGTGCGATCAATCAAAGCAAGGACTTTGGCGGAAGCATCTTTACTCAAGTTACCTCTCCTAGTATAGCTATTATACAAAGGTGCTCCTAAAAACAGAAGGGGGTTGAGCGATGTAAAATGTTCGGTGAAGGATCTGTTGTATGTGCAATAGCCCTAAATAATATACGCAGTCCGCTTCATTTTGCATTTCTTAATTCAGGTGGAATACGCCACAGCAACAAATCGCATCGCGCCCATTTTATAAAAACACATCCTCCAGCCAGGTTTGGTAGGAGGATATGCTGACTCGGGTCCGCTTCCACAGACTGTATCGATTTCCTTCAAGGGTGTTTCCGAACTATTAAAGCATGTAAAAGGGTTGTGCGGCAGAGTTTCTCCACCGCCCAATTGGGTTGAATATTTTGTATCTGACTAATGCACTTGGAAGATCTTTACCTGCTCATTTTGGTAAACCAGATCCCAAAGCTCTGTAGCTTGATCGAACTTGGCTAACCCCAGCCCGCCATAATAAATCCGCTCCAAGGCGCCTACATAGATATATTTCACGTTATATTGATCGAGCAGACGCACAGTTTCTTTCAGATCTCTGCCGGTGTATATGGTTCGCACATCCTGAATGCGTTCGTCTATCATTGTGCCTGGTAGAACAGAGCGCTGCTGCTTCTGGTGCCAATCCCAACCGATGACTGTTGGCAGCCCACTGTAAATTGAAACTCGCGCGCCCCACCGATACAGTGGCGTATTGGCTTCGACGATGGTTGGTATGCCAGGTACATTGGCAAGCAGCCAGTTGATAGCCTGGCGATCCCAATCGAGTTCAATGGCCTCGCCCCGATCGTTATAAACCGACGTGCGCATATAGGCACTGCCATCCAGCGTGATGGAAGTGCTGTTCTCGAATCGGTCGCGCATGCGGACGGGAGCTGCAGTGAGTGGATAAAGGAGACATGCCGCCGCCAGCACTCCGAAAGCCCACCACCAGCAGTGCCGCGCCCATTCCCCACCGGACCTGGATCTGAAGGCTTCAAAATCTGCTTCGACTGCCGGCGTCCAGGCTGTGCCTTCCTCAGGTTCTGGTATCGCCAAACGAACGGAGCGAGGCTGCAACTGCAAGCGCGCTGCCAATTCCGGCAGAACCGCTGAAGCGGCAATTGCCCAAAGAACCCAAACCTGCAGGTAAAACTTGAAGACCGTGTTCATACGGCTGATATCACCATTGAGCACGATTATTTCGACCATGGCAGTAAACATCAAGCCAAGCCCGATCATGCAAAGCAAAAACTGACGGCTCGGACTTGGCCGCGCGCTGAACAATAGCAGGGCTGTCCATAGAGTCAGCACGAGAGGCAGACCAATCACAGGCCTGATCAGAAGTATGAATATCGCCAGAACAAAGGCCCACCTGCCAATGTAAACAGCCCAACGGAAAGCTGGTTCAAGTGACACCAAAATTTTGAACAGCCGTTGCAGGCGCGCTCGCCGTCGCCAATGTTTTATGTTCAATCTCAGAGAACGAACCAGTGCATTATGTCCATGCCCATTCAAGAATTCATGGATGAGATATGAGCTGAGCACAAACAGGAAAAACCCATGAATTAGAAGATAGGCCCAAAGCGGTGTGCTTGAGCCCTTCCACATCTCGGCTCCAAAGTAATCACCGGCATAATTCTGATGGAATGGCAGGAATAACAAACGCCCAAGAATTACGATCAATGCGAAGCGCCACACCACTGACCAAAGGCTATTTGCGCCCACGCGGCCGCGGCGTGCGTATTCCCGGCAAGCCAAAGCGGCCGCGGTCAATACGGTATACGTCGGAAAGTCCCAGGTGTTCATCGGCCACAGCGCGCCGGTGGTCAACGCTAATAATGCCAATGTGAGCACTTCGGTCGGGTCGCGCCACCAGACGCGCGAGTCCGCACTTGGATCGGCGCTATTCGAAGCGCGGATCATATTCAACGCGAGTCCCAAGACGAGCAGCGTATACGGCAAGGCCATCATGTGCGCATGCAGGTCGCCATACAAAAAGGTGAAGAAAGGCATCTCGTTGATCGGGCCCGCCTCCCCCGCCGCAGGAGGGATGATGCGAGTCGCATTCCAGTACCACCACTCAGTACGGAACTGAAGCTTGTTTCCGTCCAGTAATTGTCGGAGCCCCTCAGCAAATTGCGCAAGTATTACCCCCAGCGACGAATCATTATCCGCACTGATCCCGCTCAGGTTGCGTACACCGTCCCACAGGAGTTGCACCTGACCGAGATTGCCCATGACAGCCACGAACAGCGCGCCACATATGCCTGCCACCAACGTCCAACGACCAGGCCCCTGCCTGGATTCCTCGTGCTGTTTATTTCGCCAGCTCTCTGCAAAATTCAGTGCAACTGCAAACCCACCCATGGCTGTCATCGCGAAGAATGTCGGCACCGCCAGGTTATAAGCAACATAGGGCATCAATCCGGTCAGATGTATAAGCGTCGAAACCAGCACAAAGCCGAAGTAATAATAGTTAATATATCCACCAGCAAACCACGGATCATACGACGGAAAATAAGGCGTCTTCACAATGGCCGTGAGATAAGCCAGATCCATAGGCTTTTCTCCACCCAGCCATGGATGCCATAAATCTGGGTTGCGCAAACGGATGAAAAGTAGAAGAGCAAAGAATATCCAAAATAACACTTCTTCAAAAAGCAACAGGCGCCAGCGTTCTTGTACAAAAGTTATTAGCTCATTCCACTTTTCACTTGATATCAATAACGAAGAAACAAGCGCAAGCAGGGCCATCACAGCCAGGATTGTCCACCACGTAAATGCAGCGAGGCGCGCACTGGCGATCACCCATGTTCCCCAAGAAATCACAAGCAGGCCCAGCGCTTTACTAAAGATATAGCCGCGGTCAGAGAAATTCTTAAATGCCATCCATGTGATTGGCAAGGCAAGTAGCCCGATCACTTCCAGCACAATAAACCAGGCCAGTACTGGAAGGCGGCTGCCCCAACTTTTTTCACTGACTTCACTGCTGGACCAGACTGCTGTCTTCTCGTAAAGGAGTTGTTCATCTACTGAGAGTTGAAGCGATTGCGTCTCATCAGAATGTAGATTCCATACAGCATCCCAGGGAATGCCATGAAAACGGAATAAGGCTGCCATCAACAGCACAATGCCTATCACAATAATGATCTTGATATGAACGAGTTGGCGTCTCATAGAAATAAAAGGGTATCAGGTGGAGTTCGTTAAATTTTATCCATCACGATAAATATACCTGAGTATACGAAGGAAGAGATTTTATAGCCAGCGCTACATATGGGATGTGGCGGAGTTCATCCAGGGCTCCGCCACATTTTCAACCCGGCCTAATTAGGTCCCTACTATCTATCCAATAGTCAGTAGAGCTTGACCCCACTTGCTGCAATGTTATATCCCAATGAAATAGCTGTTCAAAGTTAAACCGGTCGTAAGAGGTTTCATGGAAAATCGGAAGGTAGTTTTGTCCCCTATCCTTGAAATGAATATCCCCCCTGCCTGGTTTGCAAAAGAGCCGGACGACTGGGATCCACCTCGATCTTTCGGCGCAAACGGTAAACAACATTCTTGAGCAGGACCTGATCACCATTCCCAAATCCGCCCCAGATCGACTGGATAATATCTTCCGCGCTGAAAACAAATGCAGGCCGACTCATCAGCAGGTGCAGCAGGCGAAACTCCAGATTGGTCAACTTGATTTCCAGCCCAGCTGGGTCAATCAGACAGCGCCGCGCCGGGTCCAGGCGATGCTTTCCCGCCTTTACAAGGCTCAATCCATCAACAGGTAGTGTCCAACTGCGTCGTACCCAGGCCACAATTTTAGCGAGGAAAATGGCCGGGCTGATTGGCTTTACAACTACTTCATCCACCCCAGCCGCGTATGCTGCAAGGATCTGTGTTTCATGATGGGCAGGTAGGAATAGCAGGATCGGTGCCACACTAACGGCCCTGAACTTTTTGTAGAGCACCATGGGATCCTGATGAGTAATATCAATATCGATGACGACGAGGTCTGGCATTTCCATCGACCAGTGATCGACGGCTTTATCAAGCGAAGTTTCAAGAATTACGACCAGTCCCTGTTGTCGCAGGATAAATCCCCAGACTGGTGCAGTGTCGGTACGATCGCATACTACAAAAATTTTGGGTACATAATTAGATTTTAATTCAGCCACCTGATTCATCGTTGACACCTTCATTCATAATCACCTGTCTGCTCACATGTTTCCAAGCAATATTATACAACTCAACGGCCTTGTCAAAGTAAAATTGTCATATGTTCTCAATATCGTTTTAGTATATATCTTTGTCGCATACAATGAGAATATAAAAAAGGCACGAGAAAATTCTCGTGCCTTTTTACGCGCTCTAAACACTCCTTAGTGGTTTTTGTCGTTCCCTCCCTGGGGAGACCTGTCGTTATTTCCATTCCCGGGGTTATCGTTCGGCGGCTGGTTGTCATTATTATCCCTGGTTCTTTCTGGCTTCGGCGTTTGACCGTAGTGATTGCCGTTGTTCCCATTTGGATTTGGTGTTGAGTCGGTGAAGGTGGCCGGGTCATTGTTATTACTAGTAATAGTAGAATCATCGGTCGCACCCGGGACCTGTGTGCTGGTGGCCACTTCAGAAGCAGTTCCAGTTGGAGTGGCTGAAGTCGGAACTTCTGAAATTTCAAACTCAGGAAACGGAGATGTAATCACTGGGGGCGAGGCGATCTCTTGAATCTTGGATGTTGCTGAGATGCTCCGGAAAACATCGGCTACCTGATCGCGATAAAAGTATGTCAACGCACTGGCCTCAGCCACAATGGCAATAAGCAAAGCAACTTCCAGTAATTTGCCCGCAGTGATGGGAGCTGTCCCAGCACCCTTTCCATTTTTGAGAGTCTGCTTAAGAGCCGCTCCAGTCCCCACACCCAGGCCGGCTCCCGCCATATTATTCAGGAACGCCTGACGGCGCGCGGCAAGCATATCAGAAGGGTAGCCTTCATTGGCGCCCTTCAGCTTCGTCAGTAATTCGACAACTTTTCGGTCTTGCGTATCAAATTCCATAATATATTATTTTTCTTCTTCATCAAGATGAAAGCCCAGAGCCTTCCGTAATTTTGCAATGCCGCGGTTCTGGATCACCTTGATATTATTTACTTCCTTACCTATGATCTCAGCAGTTTCCTTGAGGCTGAAATCTTCCAAAAAGCGCAGGATGACCACATGCCGTTGGTCCTCTGTCAGATCCGTGTTCATGGCTGCGATGAGCGCTTCCATCATGACGCGCTCCTCCACCTGTGACTGGGTCGGAGAGAACTGCCCCTGCTCATATGTACCGACAGCAACTTCCAGCGGAGCGTTATGCTGGCTGTCACGCGAGCGATCCACGACGAGATGGTATGCAGTCTGGTAAAGGTAGGAACGGAGATTAGTGCGCGGTCCCTTCCCAGCTGCGAATTGCTCCAGGAGCTGGGCGAAGACGTCGCCGACAATATTATCCGCCACGATTTGATCATGACACAGCCGCAATGTGTATTTATAAATTGCGGGTGCGAATTGATCGAAGATGGCGGTCAGCGCTTCCTCGTCCAAATTCTTGGCAGCTTTAAGCAGGCCGACTCCATCTCTCATGCGATTTCGACGCTACCTTCCAATCGTGGATACATGACGCAGATAAATGCAAAAAGGTTTCTTAACATAGACCGTGAACCCGCTTTCTAATACTATTATAATTCAGTTCCATTGTCCAGAGCATTTAATTGCAATAAGGCAAGGGAGCAATTGCTCCCAGAGCCTGCAGAAAGTGATGTTGGTTCTAACGTAACTATTATGGAATGATTGTAACAAATTGTATTGCGCAAGAGTCTATTCTGTACAGAAATTGAAATAATTTTCAAGAGGAGCTGCCATGTTTTCATCGTTCGAAGGAGCTGACCGCCGCAAGGAAGAAGAACGAGTTCGTACCGAGGGACGCCTGCCACCCGGGCAGGCACTTACGTTTAAATTTCCAGTTCTACATTATGGGCCCGTCCCGCACTTCAATCCAGCCACATGGGACTTTCGCGTCTGGGGCCAGGTCGACGAAGAAAAACAATGGACATGGGATGAATTCAACAAACTGCCGCGCGCAAAAATTCAAATGGATATTCACTGTGTCACACGCTGGAGCAAATTTGATACCGTGTGGGAAGGCATCTCGGTCAAGTCGATGGTGGAAAATGGTCTTTTCAAGATCAAGCCGGGTTCCACTCATGTGATGCAGCACGCAGAGTATGGCTTCACCGTTAATTTACCACTGGAGGTGGTATTACAGGAAAACTTCCTGCTGGCTACTCACTTCAACGAGGAACCCATCTCGCCTGATCATGGCTATCCATTGCGCGGTGTGGTGGGATTCATTCCCGGCCACGAAGATCTGGAAACGCCCTATCTTTGGAAAGGTGCAAAATGGCTGCGGTCACTGGAATTTATGACGCGTGATCGTCGCGGTTTCTGGGAACAGGCAGGCTACCATAATCGCGCCGATGTGTGGCGTGAGGAAAGGTTTGGGTAAAAATGAACGGACGGCAGATTAACTGCCGTCCGATTTTGATTAAGGCCGGGTGCCCAATGTGACGGTGATATCAACAGGCTGACCATCGCGCAGCACAGTTAATACAACAATATCACCCGGCAATTTGTTGGTTACCAGATAACTCAACAATTCATCGAACGAATTAATAGGCTGTCCATCTAGCGCGGTGATCAAATCTCCACCAGCGTTGAGGCCAGGGACACTTGTGGCTATCTCCCCCGCGCGGATGCCAGCCTCATCAGCGGGACCACCAGGCACTACATCAATCACATATGCACCGGTGTAAGTGTCTAAACCGAGAGCCTCAATATGGGCAAGGCCCAATTCACGGGAAGAAAGACCCAAGTAAGGATATTCATATTTTCCATCGCGGATCAAACCAGGCACAACGCGCTTTACCAAATTGATGGAAATGGAAAATCCAACACCTGAATTAACCGCATTCCCAGTGGTCGCGTCAACATTAGTCGTGCGAATGGACTGATTGATTCCCACCACTTCACCATTTAAGTTGAAGAGCGGGCCACCGGAATTGCCTGGGTTAATTGCCGCGTCTGTCTGGATGACATCTGCTGTGCTGAAGAATCCACCTCCTTCAGGTGCCGCATGGGCAGGTTGCGTACGGCCAAGCCCCGAGATAATGCCCAGGGTCATTGTACCGTTCAACCCGAATGGATTCCCAATTGCGACGACAGATTGCCCAACCTGAAGAGAATTCGAATCCCCAATGGCTAACGGATGGATTTGCTCTGCGGGCGCATCCACCTGGATCACTGCTATATCTGCGTCTGCATCTGAACCGATCACTGTGCCGTGGGCTTTGAAGCCGGATGAGAAAGCCACCTCCACTGTGCTGGCCCCCTCCACGACATGATTATTGGTGACCACATGCCCCTCGTTATCGAATACAAAACCTGAGCCAAGACCGGTATCCGTGCCTACCGCAACGACACCCGGAAGTACCAGCTCATAAAGTGAAGATAACGAGCCATCCTCCAGAATGGTGTTATCGGGATTCGTCAGAATGGGAGGTGATGTTTGGACCTGTGGATCAGATGTCGGCTGGGAAAGAGGCGTGAGCCCCGTCAACTGGCAAGCCAGCATGGAGATCATCAGAATTGAGATTGCAGGTAAAGTACGTTTCATTTTATCCTTTCTAAAATTTGAGGCGAGAGGCCTCATCCAATAATTCCCTCTGTTTGGGGGAAAGATATTTTGGAATTTGAACTTTCAGGCGCACAAAGAGATCACCTTTTTCCTTGAGATTCCTGACATGAGGCATGCCGCGTCCAGCCAGCCTGAAAACTTGTTCAGGCTGCGTTCCAGCGGGGATGTTGAGCTTGACCTTGCCATCCATGGTTTCCACATCCGCTTCGCCACCCAAAATGGCAATGAACACGCTAACCGTTGCGGTGGTATGCAGGTCGTTGCCACGGCGTTCAAAATTTTTATCGTCCTGAACATCCACGATCAAATACAAATCAAGCCCGTTGGGACCTGCACCAGCCACACGCACTTTTGAACCCGTGCGCACACCCGCCGGAATACGAACTTGTTTTTCCCGTCCGTCAGATTGCAGGAGACGCGTGGCTCCTTTATAGGCCTCTTCGAGGCTGATGCTGAGTTCCTGCTGATAACCTTGTGTGCGCGGAACGGCGTTATCCATGCCAAATACGGTGCGGAAGAATTCGGAAAAACTACCCCCAAACATTTCATCCATATCATCCACGTTGACCCGCGTGCCGCCGCGAGAACGAGCATATTGACCCCAATCGAAATCACCCGGCGCGCCATCTCTACGCCAGGTTGAATAATCAGAACCCAAACGGTCATAGTGCGAGCGCTTTTTCGAATCGCTCAGCACCTGATAAGCTTCGTTGATCTCTTTGAATCGATCTTCAGCCTGTTTGTTGTTTGGGTTGTGATCGGGATGATATTGCATCGCCAGTTTGCGATAGGCCTTGCGGATATCATCCTCACTGGCTTTGCGTTCCACGCCCAGAATCTTGTAATAATCTTTATAGTCCATAATCTGACAATTGTTATCACCACGCGAGATGCACGTCAAGCGCCCATGTGGATATCTAACACAACTCTAATTCAATGTGATGTAGGGGCGACCCGCCAATTGCACGGATGGATTTGCAATTGCGGGATATGGGAACATAACTTCACAGAGGATGACCATGAAGGGTCGCCCTGCTCAGCTCACGCGGCCCGAGTCTTTCCCAGCCGGAGCCTGATTTTACTAAATGAGCGTTTTCGTCAGATAAAGTTCCCCGCGTTCAAAGCCGCGCTCGAGATAATATCCCCGCGTGCCAACAGCTGAGATGACAGCCATATGTTTGAATCCGTTTGTTCGCGCCACTCGCTCCGCCTCTTCCAGTAGACGCGTCCCCAACCCGGCATGTTGCGCCGCGCCCTCTTTCTCCGCACCGACGGCGAGCGACTGCCCATACACATGCACTTCACGGATCAATGCCGCGCCCACCAGATCACTTAATCCTGTTTGTGGAAAGTTTTCATTCGGCAAAGATAATCTTACGAAGCCCGCCAGTTTGTCATCCGGAGTAATATAGGAAATGAAATGTTCCTGCGCCGCGCCAGCCTGATACACCAGATCGTCAAGCTTCAGCGAATCTCTACTGACAGATTTTCCGCGCACTTCGCGGCATCTCACACACTCACAGTGCGTGCCACGTTGCTTCATCAAGTCCTGAATATCCTGCCGAAGACTTGTGCGACGATTTCCTTCCACCACGTTCGTGGATGGAATATCGCGAATGACGCGGTTTACGCGGCAATACCGTGGGATGGTTGGCTTGATATCCGCGATCAGATCGATCAACTCTTGTGTTGTATAAGGTTTGAATTCACCGCGCTGCCAATATTCATACAGTTCTGCATTGGCAAGCAGCTGGTTGGGATAGATCTTAATCTCATCCGGGCAGAAGTCATTCCACAACCGCGCGAAATCCTCCCGGTCAGACTCAGGTGTTGCGCCGTGCAAAT
This sequence comes from Anaerolineales bacterium, assembly GCA_045402985.1. Lineage (GTDB taxonomy): Bacteria > Chloroflexota > Anaerolineae > Anaerolineales > Villigracilaceae > Defluviilinea. The sequence goes on along the minus strand of JAXIPJ010000178.1, from coordinate 1,217 downwards.
TCGGCATCCAGTGCAATACTATCTTGAATCCCGCCGCGCGCAACAACGCTGTAGCCCGACGTGTACACTCCACATCGTGTCCGCGTTTGTTCATGTCGAGAATACGGTCATCCAGACTCTGCGCACCCATTTGTACTTTCGTCACCCCAAGATGACGAAGCCATCGAATTTCATCCGGGTTGATCTCATCCGGCCGCGTCTCGATCACCAGCCCCACGTTGCGGTGATGGGTTGTTTCGTTTTTAGTATGGGCCTCATAGAGATCTACGGTTTCGCCCTTATCCGCCCTTCGGACACCCTCTCCCGTGGGAAGAGGAGCATGGGTGAGGCTTTCATTCATCGCATCGAAGCACCGCTTTACAAACCATTCCTGATAATCACGCCGATAAGAAGACCACGTGCCGCCGAGGATGAGCAACTCGATCTTATCTGTGGGGTGCCCCACGGATCTAAGCTGTTGAAGGCGCGAACGGACCTGCGCGTACGGGTCGAATTTATGCTCCAGGCCACGCATGGCGCCAGGCTCATCAGGCAAATAGGATTTGGGCATCCGCACATCAGTGGGGCAAAAGATACATTTACCGGGACAAGGATAAGGCTTTGTTAGCACCGTAACAGTCGTCACACCCGAAAGCGTGCGCATGGGCTTCATTCGAATGCGTTCGAGCAGACGCGCGTCTTCGTCCATTTCTCCCGCCGCTACCATTTCATTGTAGATCGACACCAGCATGGATTTGTTGAGATAGCCGCTGCCATCTTCAAGCGGATGACTGCGCAAGGTCTTCGTCACATCGCTGCCGCGGCGAATCTCATCCAGCGCAACACGCGCAAGATCTTTTTTACCTGGTGTGAGCAGATGTGTTTCGCGCCAGCGTTCCTGTTTTTCCGTGAGCATAAGCCTTTACTTATTTTCCTGTCTACTTCTCTATCGATGAAACATCCAAATGAAAATCCTTCTTCACCTCAGACACATTCTGATGTTTGAACATATCTGTGTGAAGGCCACATTCGATCTTACTGCGCCCAGACCAGCGTCCTGCGCGTTCGTCGTCGTTCACGCCGATCGCAATAGTGCAGGGCGAACAGCCAATACTTCGATACCCTTTTTCAAGCAACGGATGCGACGGCAAGTTATGTTCTTCCATATAACGCTTCACATCGTGCTTCGTCCAATTCAACAGCGGATTGATCTTCACCAGGCCATCTTCCTGCAACTC
>JAXIPJ010000320.1:0-3991 GCA_045402985.1 Anaerolineales bacterium | reverse complement strand
CCGCGAACAATAATAAGACGTGATCTCTCATACCTGCAGATCCTCTCTTTTTACCCCATCGAATTGCAGGATGAAATCCGCGCCGTAAGCCAGGGATGCAGTTTGAAAGCCGATCGTGAGGTCGTTATTCAAAATGTGTTTCATGATCTCAACTGTGGCCAGCGCGGTGCAATTATATGCTTCAGGCGTCTGTAATTTTGAGACAGCGCGGTTACCTTTATCATCCATTGCTTCGCCAATCATTGTGGAGTGGCCCTTCGTTCTTTTTTCATCATTGGGCCCCGGTGCGAGAAATGTGTTGATCATTGTCTTGAGAATATTTTTTGCGATGCGGTTATACATCAGCGGCCCGATCACCCGCATGGACTTCATGGTACTGATCGCAATTTTGGGTAAGGCAAAATACGTTTCGATATTAGGAATGCCCGTGCTGTGATATGCAGTGCTTATATCTCCCCAACCCACAGAAATTACTTTTACTGGACCGCGTCCAAAATCCTGTTCAAGGATCTGCCAGGCGGGCGGCACTTTGACGAGTTCCCCATCGCGGCGGATCATTCCCTGCCTGTGCATGTTCTCGATCGCAGACTTTGCCGTGCCTCTTGAAACTCCCGCCCCCACGCCGCGTATGAAGAGACGAAAGTGCGTGGCGGAGGGCAATCTTTGTTTCACATACGCGGCGAGACAATCAGACGGTACCACATCGAATCCACCGCCGGGCAGCATCATAATGCCTGCCTCTTTTGCCTGAGCATCCAGCGCGGCCAATGCTTCAAAGCCAAGTATCTCGCCGCTGATATCCACGTAATGTTTCTTGGTGCGCAAACATGCCTCTGCCATCTGGCGAAATGTATGCACGAACGGACCCGCGCAATGCAGCACGGCGTCCACTTCATTCAATGCTGAATCTAACTTGGATGTTTCATTCAAAGAGAAGGCGTGGTATTCGAGATTATGCTTTCGCGCTTGCGCGCGCAGTCGATTTTCATCCCGCCCTGCAAGAATGGGACGCAACTCATCTTTGACAGCGAGATCAACGATAAGCTGGCCGGTGTATCCATATGAGCCGTAGATGAGGAATGTTTTCATAGCCTCTTCACAAAATGCACCAATCGCTCCACTTCGTCATATCCCATTTTCAAATGCGCGGCGATGCTGGCTTCATTTTCCAGCCATGTATCCGATGCCATTTCAGCGCAGCCTTTTTCACGCGCCCAACCTTCCGCCACGCGCACCATTTCTTTTCCAAGTTTTTGTCCGCGCACATGTTCATCCACATACCATGCTTCGATGTAGCCAACGGGGCTCGTCTCGCAAGACTCGGCGTAATCGCGTAGATTCGCTTCGATAAACGCGACCAGACTACCGTCCGCGTTAGAGGCGACGAAGACCGCTTTATCAGAGTCGGCGAGAATTTCATCCAGGTCATAATCCAAATAATCAATTGGCGCGTCGGGCCATAATCCTTTACGCATTCGCAGCCATTCGGGCTTATCGTCTGCAGTGGCGCGGCGGATTTGGTAACTCATGTGCTCTCCACCAAACGAAGGATGATTGTTGCGCCCCAGATTATAGCCAATATCCAGATGATAATGATGATTCCCGCGCCGACGTACCCCACGCGTCTTTCCACGCCGTGAGTGGCCACCTTTAAACGGGCATCTGCCAACACCTCAGCCGGGATGAGCCGAATCGCCAGCGCGATGCCCAAAGGTGTAATGATGATGTCGTCCAGCAAGCCAAGGATCGGGATGAAATCCGGGATCAAGTCGATAGGGCTGAAGGTATGCGCGACCACAAAATAAATTAACGCCTTCGCGTACCACGGCGTGCGCGGATCTTTAGCTGCCAGATAAATTGCGTAGGCTTCGTTCTTCAATGCGCGGGCGCGGGATTTTAGTTTCTCTAGCATGGTTGGGTTAGGATGATACGACAATATTTGGGGATATTGTATTCAAAATCAATTCGCTATATACTAATACCAACCAATAGTTCAGTATAGGTAAATCATATGCCAGACGAAAGAATAAACTTCACCGTTCGCCGCGCAGAGCCGGATGATTACAAGTCAATATACCAAGTATGGGCGGGCCCTAAAGCGGTCTGGGGAACTTTGCAGTTGCCATTTCCATCGGCTGAACTTTGGCGCAAGCGGCTCGCTGAGCCTCCGGAGGGGACGTTCAATCTGCTGGCTTGTGTGGAAAATGAGATCGTCGGGCAACTGGGTCTGCACACTTTTCCCAACCACCCTCGCCGCCGTCACGCGGGGCAAATTGGTATGGCAGTGCGAGACGACTGGCAGGGGAAAGGCGCAGGCACCGCTCTCATGGGAGCGGCGGTCGACCTGGCTGATAAATGGCTGAATCTGACGAGGCTTGAACTGGATGTTTATACTGATAACGAGCCCGCCATTCGGCTCTACAAGAAATTTGGGTTTGTCATCGAAGGCACACTTGTTAACTACGCATACAGGGATGGGCAATTTGTGGATACCTATACCATGGCGCGGCTGAGAAAATAAATTACTCGCCATAAACGAACAGGTCGCCAATGGATTCCCGGTTGAAGTTGTGGTGGATGGAATCTGCAAAGATGGATGCAACGGAAAGTACCGTTAGTTTAGGGTGGCGCTTTTCGGGTGGGATATGGACTGTATTGGTCGTGATGATCTCGCTGATCTGAGGTACATCTGCAAGGCGCTCCAGTCCGCCGCGCGTGAAGACTCCATGCGTGCACATCACCATGATCTCCCTCACGCCTTCTTCGATCAGCACGCGGCTCAATTCCAAAATAGATCCGCCCGTGGCGATCTCGTCATCGTAGATCAAAGCGCGCTCATGTCCTTTGACCTGATTGCCCACCAGCCCGCTGATCTTTACTTCCGTATCTGAAATGCGCTCCTTGTTCCCAGCGGCGATCGGCAGAGCCAGGCTTTTCGCGAAGCGGGCCGCGGATTTTGCCTGTCCCATATCTGGAGCGACAACGATGAATCCGCTCAGGTCGCGTTCCGCCAGATACTTCCCGAAGACCGGACGACTGCTCAACGGATCTGTAGGGATGCCAAAGAAGCCATGCACCTGTGGCGAATGGAACATCATGCTCATCACATGTGAGGCTCCCGCCGTTTCGAGCAGGTCCGCCACCAACCGGGCTGTGATGGAGATGCGCGGCGCGTCTTTCTTGTCTGAGCGGCCGAATGAGTAATAGGGGATGATGGCATGTATTTCGGAGGCGGCTGCGCCGCGTGCGATATCGAGCATCATCAACAATTCCATAAGGTGATCGTTGACCGGCTGCGAAAGCGACTGGACGATGTACACGCGGCGGTTACGCGCGCTGGCGCCAAGCTGGAGATACATATTGTCGTTGCTGAAGCGCGTGATGCGGGTATCATCCAAAGGCACCCCCAATTCATTGGCTATGTTTGCCGCCAATGTGGGGTTTGAACTTCCGCTAAAAAAGCGGACTTCGTCTGCTGGAATTAAAGCGTTGGCCATCCTGCCTCCCGTCAGAAACTCAATAGGATTTCACAACTTCATCTTACACTGACTTATTTGGAATTGAAAGCTGATTAATAAAGTCACATCAACTTTTCTTATTTTGCCTGATCGATACGCGGAATCCAACGCGGCACAATTTTGCTATATTCATCATATGCCGCGCCGAATGCGCTTCTGAGACTGGGCTCTTCAATGAACACAATCAGGATGTGAAAGGCGAGGACGAAGAAAAGAAAATAGATGATCATTATTCCTGATGTGAACCAGACGATATATCCCAGTTGGACAAGTAGCGCACCGAAATATATCGGGTTGCGGACATGACGATACAGTCCGTTAACGAGCAATATTTTCGGTGGGTCTATGTGTGCAGGTGTACCGTGTCCTTTGCGGATAATGTCAATTGAGCACCAGATGATAATCAGCGTTCCAATGAACCAAGGCGGGAAAGCAAGATAGCGAAAGATGCCAAGTTCAAATATAGGATTATC
>JAXIPJ010000220.1:0-13491 GCA_045402985.1 Anaerolineales bacterium | reverse complement strand
ACAAGCCAATCGCAGTCGCGTTGACTTCGACGGCTTTGGTAATGATTGTCTCCGCTGGGACTTGTTTGCCAAGGTCAATGACTGTGTAGCCGTTGTTGGCAAGGATGGTTTTGACAAGATTCTTGCCAATGTCATGCACATCGCCGTAGACGGTGGCAATCACGACCGTGCCTTTGGTGACGCCTTCCATCTTTTCGAGATAATTTTCGAGATGGGCAACAGTCTTCTTCATCGCTTCCGCAGATTGAAGCACGAAGGGCAGAATCAATTCACCCGCGCCGAATTTGTCACCGACCTCTTTCATGGCAGGGAGCAGGACGTTGTTGAGGGTGTGGACGGCAACTTCGTGTTGCGCCGAGCGTGTCGCATTGGGCGTGCGATTGATAATCTCATCAATATCCGCTTCGACGCCTTCTTTGTGACGGTGGACAATTTTCCAGTGCAGACGTTGTTCGGGGGTCATGCCTTCGGTGGGGTCAGCGAGAGTCGACTCGGAGGTAGGTGTGACGTTTTCATAGTGTTCGATGAAGCGTTGTAAGGCATCCTCTCGGCGGTTGAAGATGAGGTCTTCGCAGAGTTCTTTTTCTTCGGCGGAGATGTCTGGGTACGCGGTGACATGTGCTGGATTCACAATTGCCATATCCAAACCTGCCTGTACGCAGTGATACAACATGATCGAGTTCAAGGCTGGACGGGCTTGCGGAGCAAAACCAAAGGACAGGTTGCTCACGCCGAGCGATGCCATGACACCGGGAAGATTTTGTTTGATGAGTCGAATGCCTTCGATGGTCTCGATGGCAGATTCAACAAATTCCTGGTCGCCCGTGGCGAGCGTAAATGTCAAAGCGTCGTAGACCAAGTCTTCGGGTTTGAGTCCAAATTCGTTGACAGCGACATCGTAGATACGTTTGGCGATGTCGAGTTTTCTCTCACGAGTCGTTGCCATGCCATTCTCGTCAATCGTCATTATGACAACCGCGGCATTATGTTCTTTTGCCAATGCAAAAACTTTATCGGCTTTCGTCCGTCCTGCTTCGAAATGTGTTGAGTTGATGAGACAACGCCCAGGGGCGGTCTTCAATGCAATTTCAAGAACATCGAGTTCGGTTGTATCAATGACCAGCGGAACATCTACACCCATTTCAAGTTTCTTGACGACCTTGCGCATGAGTTCGGCTTCGTCGGCGCGTTCGGTGACGGCGCAGGAGATGTCGAGGGCGTGCGCGCCGAATTCAACTTGTTCGCGGGCGATTTCGAGAATCGAGTCGTAATCTTCTTCGAGCAGGAGGCGCTTGAACTTGCGCGAGCCTTGCGCGTTGAGGCGTTCGCCGAGCAGGGTGGGAGGCGGGTCTTGTCGCATGTCCAGGGCGGACATGGCGGAAGCAAGCTGAGGCGTGAAATGAAGCGGACGTTTCGTGGCAGGACGCGAATCCAATTTTTGGATCAAGAGTCGCAAGTGTTCAGGAGTTGTTCCACAACATCCGCCTACCACAGAGATATTGTGCTTGGTCACAAATTCATAAAGATCATTTGCAAATGGTTCGGGCTCAAGCGGATACACGGCCTGACCATCCACGTTGAGCGGCAGACCCGCGTTTGGGATGCACGAAACAGGCAGCGTGGAATTTTCGCCGAGGATGCGGATGGGCTCGCGCATGTGCTCAGGTCCGGTGGAACAGTTGAGACCGATGACATCGATGCCCATGCCTTCGAGGATGGCGAGCGAGGCGTTGATGTCGGTACCGAGCAGCATGCGGCCTGTCGTATCGAGCGTGACCTGAGCCTGGATCGGCAAATAGACTTGAGTCTCGTCGAAGGCTTTGTGGATGCCCGTGATGGCGGCTTTAACTTCGAGAATATCCTGTGAGGTTTCGATGAGCAGCACATCCACGCCGCCGCGGATCAGACCGACCGCCTGTTCGCGGAAGGTTTCGGAAAGATCATCGAAGCTGACGTTGGACAGCTCGGGGTCATTGGCGGAGGGCAGTTTGCCCGAGGGTCCCATGGAGCCAGCGACAAAGCGCGGTTGATTATTTTTCTGTGCATATTCATCCGCGAGTCGGCGCGCAAGTTTTGCAGCGGTTTCGTTGATCTCGATCACGCGGTCACCCAGTTTATATTCCGCCATCGTGATGCGGTTGGAACGGAAGGTGTCCGTTTCGAGCACGTCCACGCCGACCTCGAGGAACGAACGATGGACTTTTTCCACGGCTTCGGGATACGAGATGACGAGGTAGTCGTTGCAGCCGTTGTATTGCTCGCCGCCGAAATGTTCGGCAGTAAGATTTTGGACTTGCAGGCTCGTGCCCATGGCGCCGTCGAAGACGAGGACTTTCTTTTCGAGGGCGTCGAGGTAGCGGCGGTTGGTGTATTTTCGATTCATGTTGCTCCTAAATTATGCTTGTATTCTTTAATAAACTTGTTTACCACAGACATCATTGCTTGATAATCATCTTGCGAATTTACAAATCCTGACCATATTTCCTGAAGTTGCATACCTGTTCCATTAAGTATGATGGTCTTGTTGGGCTTCTTGTCATCTCGTAGCATCACAATGTAGTCTACCAACTTTCCGGATTCGGTTTTGCCAAATTCGTCCAGCCTATAAGAAGAAAAGTGTTCTCCCTTGTAAGGCCATCCATTGTCGTAAAACCATTTATCTTTTTCCCTGACATATTTGTCAAAGTCATTGTGATCTGCGAAGTCGTTTTGCATATCTAAACTTTCAATCCTTCCACATCTTCCAGCGCGGGGTGGTTACTCCTGTTTGCGCTCAGCTAAATAATAAATCAGGTCTTGCTCAACTGTCTTTACATGAAAATGATGATGAAGTATTGCCAGGATTTGGGCGCGATGGTCGGTTCCATGATTGGCAAGATGGAGAAGGATTTCCCAACGCAGGTTGGTTGATTTCAATCCTTGTGAAAGCAATTCCCATTCCACTTTCTCATCGAGCTGTACCTGGTTGAAGAAGTTCAAATGATCGAGAAATTCTTTCTTCAATTCGTCCCATTTCGCTTTGGTTTTTGAAAGTGAGTCAAAATCTTCAAAAGCCAAACGCGGTGGCATTTCTGTGTCTTGTAATCGGCTCATCCAGTTCCGATTACCGCTCATGATGTGAACGACAAGATTGCGAATCGAACCTGTGGAGTAATCGATTTCCTCAAGGAACTGTTCATTTGAAATCTGGGAAATGCATTCCCAGACACGGTCAAATGCCCAGAAGTTGTAATCAAAAAGAGTAAGAATTTCATTAGAATTCATATTTGTTTTCTTCCACATCTTCCAGCGTGGGATTCGGCGGGCTAAAGCCCTGCCTCAGTTCGTGGAAGTCCGCTGAAGCGGACTCGGTTACGCTAGCCCGTAGGGCTTCCATGCTCTGAGCGAGGGATTTTATCCCGACGCGTACCTGATCGCGCCATCGAAGACAAAGACTTTCTTTTCGAGGGTGTCGAGGTAGCGGCGGTTGGTGTATTTTCGATTGGTCATGTTTGTTTCCTTTGCAAAATTAATTCATCGCAAACGCGGATGAAATAAAAATTCATAACTCGTTGTTCTTGATTGCTTTTTGAACTTTTTCTTCAACTGTTTTCGAATCACCTATTAACAAGGCAAGGTAGTTTTCAAAAGCAATATCTTCAAAATCAGTTAAGTTCAGCCAATGCCAAACAACATCTTCTACAGTCTCGTTTTCATGCCAAGTGGTCATGATGAGATTTTGAGTATTTGGGTTGTGCATTATGTCTACCATATCAATTATGTCGTGCCAATCCAAGCATTTCAATCCAGTACAAACTACATAGCGGCAACCAGAAGCCACAAGCCATTTTGCGATTGATTCCATTTCATTACCACTTAGTTGCTCCTGATTTGAGAATAGCAAACAAGCAAAAGGTATCTTGACTTCAATTGAAGAAGTATCAAATGGTTTTTGGATCGTTGCTATCGAAATGTTTTTACTCATAATGTTTTTTTCACAATCAAATTTCAGACTTCCAATCCTTGCACATCCTCCAGCGCAGACCTCGCCCAGGCGGTCACATCCTCACAATACACTTCTGCATTTTCCACGCGGACATCCAGAATCGTCTTTGTCCATGTGGTTTTGTTGATGACTGGCAAACCATCTCTCGATTTAATTTTGAATTTGCGTTTGCCGCTGTCAACCAGATCCTTGTTTTGCTTGCGAATAAAGGCAGGCGGCTTATTTTCAACGAGGAACTCTCTCAATAACTCGCGCTCATGGAGCCAGCCTTCGCGGGTCAATTTGCTGGAGTGCTGGAGCATGTACGCAGTGACGGTCAGGTGATGGACTGCACCATAGCCTGCGTCTGTAAATTCCAAAACGAGAAATTCATCGAAGCGCGTTTGGCACAAACTATCTGGTGCGCCACATTCGGGACAGTTCATTTCGCGCCTTCATGAATGGATGACGTGCCTTCATTCCACAATACCTTCTGCGTGATGCTGCTGATATTCCAGGCCTTATCCTGTTTTACCAGCTGGAAGATATAGACGCAGTGTGATATGAATTCTTCCTCATCCGTTTTTCGCCAGACAACCATCGAAGCGCGGCAGGTGGCAGAGTTTGAATCAGTGAAGTCCACTTCGTAATTGCTGACCAGATGATGTAGTTTCAAATGATCCAATGACTCGCGGCGTTGGCGAACGTATTCCGCCGCGGTGATCGTCTGTGGGGGAGTACCGCGCAAGTCGGAGTAATCCGTGTAGACCGCGTCAGTGAAACAGGATTCGAGTCCTTTCCAATCTTTCACGTCAAAGCTATTGGCGAAACAGGCGATCAATTCCTGTATTGCAAATTTATCTTCAATACTCATCCTGTAATTCCTATTTCACATCCGGCGGCAGCGCGGCGCGGCCTGCCTGAGTCATTCTGCCTTCGGCGATCATCCTGCGCGCACGCTCCTTGTTCGTGTTCGTCCAATTGGACTTCGGTCTGCGCGGCGAAAAGCGCAGGGCATAACGTTCGGCGTCCATGCCTTTTTCCAATCCATCGATCCAGCCGAAGCACAGCGCTTCCTCTACCGCCTCCACGTAATTGATCGAAGGCTTCTTCGTGGCTTTCTTATACTGGATCAACCAAATCTCTTTTTTGGTTTGGTGATTCTGGAGTAGCCACTTGCGAAATTCATCGCTGGTCGTTACATAAATTGTTTCGCCGATTTCCATGAAAAACGCCTCTCATAATGAGAGGCGACATTCGAACATGAAGTCATCTCTCATCTCCCAGACATATGTCTGCCGAAATTGGCACCGCTTGAACGGTTGCCGAGGCGTCAAAGGGTCGGTCCCTCAGCCTCTCTGGATGAGCACAGCACACTAAATTGTTTTGAGAATATAACATGCCAGTGAAGGGCTGTCAAATAAAAATTCGCTTGACGCGCGTCGAATTCACAATTACACTCACGATTAAGGAAAAACTTAATCGAAATGAAAAAGGTCAAGGCGATTCATTCTTTTGGGATGATCAAACTGCTGGCAGATCCCCGCCGCATGGACATTTTGCGACTCCTCATGGCTTCCCCCGCCACGCTCACCAATCTTGCGCGGACGATGAAACAGTCACCGGCATGGATTCGTCACCACATCCTCGCGCTTGAATCCGCCAATCTCGTCGCGGTGAGCGAAATCCGCACGACTGGCAAAGTGACTGAAAAATTCTATCGCGCCCAGGCAGATGCGTTGCTATTGCAGGAGGTCATTCTCCCGAAAACAAAAAAGCCTGCTGTCATCTTTTCTGGCAGTCATGATCTTGCTATTGAGAGTATTGCAGATAATCTATCCAAGCATGTGACTATGTTGAATTTGCCTGTAGGTTCATTGGATGGACTCATAAATCTTCGTCAGGGATTATGTCAAATTTCTGGTTCGCATTTGTTGGGTGAAAGCGGCGAATACAACACGCCGTTCGTCCGCCATCTATTCCCGGACCGCGATGTGGAGATTGTCACGCTCGCATATCGCACACAGGGACTCATGCTCGCAAGTGGCAACCCCAAAGCGATAAGGAAAATTTCAGATATTGCAAAGCCAAACGTACGTTTTGTGAATCGCAATGCGGGCTCTGGAACTCGTCTCTGGCTTGACGTAGAGTTGAAAAGACTCAAAATTCCCACTGAAAAGATCAAGGGCTATGACCAGGTTGTTGTCACGCACAGTGAGGCCGCGTCCGCGGTTCAATCGGGAAGGGCGGACGCGGCTCTCGGCCTTCAAGCCGCGGCACATCGGCATGCACTCGATTTCATTCCACTGTTTGAAGAACGCTATGACCTTGTCCTGCCGCGTGAAAACGAAAAGACGCTTGCACCCGTGCTCGATTATTTACAGACCGCATCTTTCCGTAACGAACTCAACACGCTGACGGGCTACAACTCCGCACGCAGTGGTGAGCAAATTTTGTAGTAAGGCGAGATATTATCTCGCCCTACTAGGAGACCGATGAAAAGAATTCTCTCAATTCTCTTTTTGCTGGCTTTGTTGATCTCTGCCTGTGCTCCTGTAGCGCCATCCAATCCGAATCTGATTCTTGCGACGACCACGTCCACCCAGGACTCGGGATTGCTTGATGTGTTGATCCCGCTGTTTGAAACGGAATCAGGCTACCCAGTCCAGACCGTTGCAGTGGGGAGTGGTCAGGCGATGAAGATGGGTGACGAGGGCAACGCTGATGTGCTGCTTGTCCACGCGCCTGCATCCGAGGTCACATTCATGGAAAATGGATTCGGCAAAGACCGCGCGCTTGTTATGCATAATGACTTTATCATTGTCGGTCCTGCCTCCGATCCTGCCGGTATTAAGGGCACGGCTGTAGCGGACGCGTTGAAATTGATAAGCGCTGGCAGTGGGACTTTCGTTTCGCGCGGCGATGATTCGGGTACGCATAAAGCTGAACTCGCGTTGTGGAAGCAAGCCGAGTTTGATCCTAAAGCCGCCGCGCCTGCCTGGTATCTGGAATCGGGTCAGGGCATGGGTGCGACCCTAACGATCGCTTCTGAAAAGAACGCATACACATTGACAGACCGCGCCACATATCTTGCAAATAATGCCAACCTGCAATTGGAAATTTTAGTTGAGGGTGACCATGCTTTACTAAATGTCTATCACGTCATTTCGGTGAATCCTGATAAGTGGCCCAAAGCTAATTACGAGGGCGCGCTGGCCTTCATTAAGTTCATGACAGCTTCATCCACGCAGAAGATCATCGCGCAATTCGGCGTGGATAAATATGGACAGCAATTGTTCATTCCAGATGCCGATAAAACTGACACTGACTTGGGGTTGTAGTTGTGGGTAAGGTGGCATAAGATGCCATCTGCCGTGTCCGTGGGGAACTGGAATTTTTACCTGAAGTTCATCTTGCTAAAACGCTAAAAGCCATATATACTCACTCAGTGAGTATATATGGCTCATAGAGACCATCACATTGGCAACTTATCCCCTGAGTTCGCTCTGCTTGGATTCCTAATTGCGAAGCCAAGCCACGGCTACGATCTGCATCAGCGTTTCGTCGTCGAGCTGGGTCATGTCTGGCATATGAGTCAAAGCCAGGCGTATGCCATTTTGAAACGCCTTGAGCAACGCGGTGATATCACCGCGCAGGTCGTTGAGCAGGATAAACTCCCCGCGCGTCAGATGTTGCACATCACAGCACAGGGACGCCGACGCTTTAATGAGTGGATGGAGGACATTAGCGTCAACTCACGTTCCATCCGGCTTGAATTTCTTACCCGGATATATTTTGCGCGAATTTACAAACCCGAAAAGATTGCACAGATCTATGATGGTCAATGTGATGAAATCAAATCGACCATTGAGAGACTTGAGTCTTTGTTTACAAATATCCCACCTGAACAACAATTCAACCATCTCAGCCTTGATCTCCGATTACGTCAGATGAAACTCATTCAGGAATGGATGATGGATGTCAAAACCAAAATCATTGATTCGAAGGAGTGAAACGATGAAACACTTTTTATCTTTGACGATGCTTCTCACCATTTTCTTGACCGCGTGTGGAACAGCAGCTACCTCTGGCACTCCTCAAAATACAAATTTATTGCTTATTTCCACAACCTCCACGCAGGATTCTGGATTATTAGATGTGCTCCTGCCAGCTTTTACCGAAAAGACCGGCTATAACGTTCAACTTGTCGCGGTCGGTTCGGGGCAGGCGCTGAAGATCGGTGCGGAAGGCAATGCAGATGTCATCCTGCTTCATTCGCCAGCCGCGGAAAAACAGTTCATGGCGGATGGCTTTGGCATTGATCGCCGCCTGGTGATGCATAATGATTTCGTTCTCGTTGGACCTTCATCTGACCCGGCGGGGATTCGCGGCAAAAGCCCTGTGGAAGCGCTGGATGAAATCTTCGCTTCACGCGCCACTTTTGTCTCACGCGGCGATGAATCAGGGACTCATGTCAAGGAGTTGGCTCTATGGAAGAACGCCGGGCTTGACCCGGCGGGTCAAGATTGGTACCTGGAAACAGGGCAGGGACAGGGTCCCACTCTTTCGATCGCTTCTGAAAAAGACGGCTATGCAATCACTGACCGTGGCACGTTCTTGGCTTACAAGTCAAATGTGGAGTTGGAGATTCTCGTCGAGGGTGATCCGTTCCTGTTGAATGTTTATCATGTCATCACGGTCAACCCTGAAAAGTGGCCCAATATGAACCTTGATGGGGCGGAGGCTTTCGCAGATTTTGTCACCTCGCCCGAAGGCCAAGAGATTATTGGAGAATTCGGCGTGGATAAATACGGGCAACAATTATTTATCCCCGATGCTGATAAGACTGATGAAGAGTTGGGGTTGCAGTGAAGTTCAGTACATAGGTACAAACGTTTGTACGCTGCGAACTTGTCGACTTGTTTACCTGTATACTTGAAGCATGTTTGATTCTGAAATCGTCCAAATCACTTTTCTCTCCCTCCAGGTTTCGGCCATTGCGACAATTATCAGCCTGCTCATAGGTCTGCCATTTGGAACATGGCTTGCCCTTGGCGATTTTCGCGGGCGCTCATTCATTCTGAGTATTATCAACACAGGCATGGCGCTTCCGCCGGTAGTCGTCGGACTCGTGGTTGCGATCATGCTGTGGCGCTCAGGTCCGCTTGGAAGCCTGCGATTAATTTACACGCCGATTGCCATCATCATCGCGCAGACGATCATCGCCGCGCCAGTTGTCACGGGCTTGACAGCTGCTGCATTGGAAGCGCTGGATCCCCGCCTGCGACAGCAACTACTTGGATTGGGCGCCTCACGCGGACAAATGGTCTGGTATCTGTGGCGGGAAGCGCGCCTGCCACTCCTTGCCGCGCTGATGGCTGGATTCGGTTCCGTTATTTCAGAGGTGGGTGCATCCATGATGGTTGGAGGAAATATCCGCGGCCAGACGCGCGTGCTTACGACCGCTATTGTTCTTGAAACGAGCAAAGGTGAGTTTGGGACCGCACTTGCATTGAGCACTTTGTTGTTAGTCCTTACATATCTCATCACTCTCGCGTTGACGTGGATTCAACAAAAGGGTCGTAGGGCGGATTGGCAATCCGCCCCACGGAAATAACATGATTGAAATTCGCAATGTCCTCATTCAACGGAACGGGCGCGATGCGCTACGGATAGACTCGCTTGATATTAAACATGGCGAGACTCTGGCTGTCGTCGGTCCCAACGGCGCAGGGAAGAGTACGTTGTTGCTTGCATTGGCAAGATTGTTGAAACCCATCGATGGTGGGATCATTTTTAATGGAAGCCAGTTAGCCAGATTGGATGACCTCGAATATCGCCGCAGGATTTCGTTCGTGTTTCAGGACCCTCTTCTTTTGGATATGACCGTTGAACGGAACATTGCTTTGGGTTTGAAGTTTCGCAATACGCCGAAGGAGGAGATCCAGGCGCGGGTGTGGAAGTGGATCAGGCAGTTAGGGATAGAGTCGCTTGCGAAACGGCGCGCCAGCCAACTATCTGGGGGAGAGGCGCAGAGGGTCAGTCTGGCGCGGGCATTTGTATTGGAGCCGGAATTATTGCTGTTGGATGAACCGTTCGCGGCGCTCGATCCTCCAACACGGGCGAAGTTAATCGAAGATTTATCCGCTTTGCTAGCGGAGGATCATCGCACGGCAGTCTTTGTCACACACAATTTGAATGAAGCCGCAAAGTTAAGTCATCGGATCGCAGTGATCGTCAATGGAATGTTGCGACAGGTGGGAACGGCGAAACAGATCAAATCCCGGCCTGCTGACGAAACAGTGAAGGCATTTTTACAGGAGTTGCCTCAATGATATAATCCCTCAAAATTGCGGAGGGATCATGTTGAAAATTGAAATTGTTTACTGCGCGGTCTGACATTACACAGGTCGGGCCGTGAGCCTGGCAGAGGAATTGCTCAAGAATTACGAGCATATAATTGATGGAATGATGCTCGTTCCATCCGATGGCGGTCGTTTTGAAGTGACTGTCAATGGGCAGTTGTTGTTTTCAAAACTCGCAATGCATCGTCATGCTGAAGCTGGGGAAGTGTTGGGCTTGGTGAGGAAGCTGGTTGGAGAATAGTAATCCGCTGGTCGAGTAGTGCGAAGCACGTATCGAGACCAATAATGACAACTAAATTTGAAATGTGTGGTCTCGATATGCCCTTCGCAACAATCGCTCAGTGCTACTCGACCACCGTAAATGAGGCTAATTAATGTCCAAAAAAGGACGCGTGTTTTCGGGAGCTCGGCCCACGGGGAGACAACATCTGGGGAACTATCTGGGCGCGATCCAGAACTATGTCGCGTTGCAGAATGACTATGATTGTGTCTACTGTATTGTGGACGTCCACGCATTGACGACGGTTGATACAACGCAGGAACTTCGGCAGAACACATTTGAAATGGCAATTGACTGGCTGGCGGCTGGCATTCGCCCGGAAGAGTCGATATTATTTGTGCAATCGAATGTTCCTGAAGTAATGGAGTTGCATACCTATCTTTCAATGGTGACACAATTGGGGAAATTAACCGACCTGCCGACGTTCAAGGAAAAGGTTGCACAGCAACCTGAGAATGTCAATTATGGTTTGTTGGGATATCCGATATTAATGACCGCAGACATTGTTCTGTATAAATCGGATGTGGTTCCCGTAGGTGTGGATCAGGCCCCGCATCTTGAATTTGCGCGTGAGATCGTGCGTTCGTTCAACTATCGCTACAAGACGAAAGTATTGATCGAGCCGCAGGTGAAGCACACGGAAATTCTCAAAGTGTTGGGCATTGATGGCAAAGCCAAGATGAGCAAGAGTCTGAACAATCATATTGAACTCGCCTCAACACCCGAAGAGACAGTCGCGCGCGTGAAAGAAATGGTGACTGACCCCGCGCGTATCAAACGCACCGATCCGGGCAACCCTGATATCTGCAATGTCTTTACGATGCATAAGATCTTTTCTCCGCAGGCTGACATCGACATGGTCAATGTTGAATGTCGTCGTGCGGGTATTGGATGTGTGGATTGCAAGAAACTCTTCGCGAAAAACTTGAACGCGCATCTTGAGCCTTTCCGTGCCAAACGCGCCGAGCTTGAATCCCAACCCACTTATGTGCAGGATGTATTGGATGATGGCGCAAAGCGGGCGAGAGTCATCGCGCAGCAGACAATGACAGAAGTACGTGAAGCGATGGCGTTGCCTTGATAAAGTAGACAAGTAGATAGGTATCCAAGTCAATACGTGACCTGTCTACTTGTTTCCCTGTGTACCTGCTTACCTTTCCCATGCGCGTACTTATTCAAAGAGTTTCCAAGGCAAGTGTGACCGTGGACGACAAGGCCATTTCTCAGATCGGGAAGGGCCTTGTCGTTTTGCTTGGTATTGGGCATGGAGATGGGGAGGAACAGGTGGCGTTCCTGGCAGAGAAAACTGCCAACCTGCGTATCTTTGAGGATGAAGAGGGTAAAACGAATTTATCGATCCTGGATGTGAAAGGCGAAGTGTTAATCGTTTCGCAATTTACTTTATATGCTGATACGCGCAAGGGGCGTCGTCCTTCGTTCATTGACGCGGCCTTGCCAGATATTGCTGAACCATTGGTGGAGCGGTTTGTTGAGCTGTTGGGTGCCCATGGAATCCCAACTCAAACTGGAAAGTTCGGCGCACACATGCTGGTGGAAATCCATAATGATGGACCCGTGACGATATGGCTGGAGAAATAAAACCCATCAAATCCAACATCTTGCAAAGATTAATCCATCGGATCGTTTCAATACGTCCGCTTGTTGGATTTTTTGCAACTCATATGCACCAGATAGACTTTTACGTTTTGAGAATGACTGGCGGGAGATATTCTCTCTCTGAATTTGGGGGCTGGACGATCATACAACTTACAACTATTGGAGCAAAGACTGGGCAGGAAAGAACGATGCCATTGCTTGCGGGCGTTGAGGGCGATAAGATCGCCTTGATTGCGTCCAGTTATGGGCGTGTGCACAACCCGGGCTGGTATTACAATCTCAAGGCACATCCCGAATGCAAGGTGACCTACAAAGCCAGATCGATTCCTTATGTGTCGCGTGAAGTGGCTGGGAATGAATATGACAAGTATTGGGGACTGGTCTCTTCAAACTATGTGGGATATGAAAAGTACAAAAAAACTGCTGCACACCGGCATATTCCGGTTATGTTATTGGAGCCAAAAAAGTAGACGCAGGATTCCACAGGGCGGCATCCACTTGGACAGCCAGCGCGCCGACCGAGAGCATCGTGTCAGCGTTTTCTTTTGACCAAATTCCGCCCGAGCCGATAATGGGAAGTCCGAGTTTGGCAGCGTTGCTTACCGCTTCAAGAGTTTGAGGAAAAAGTGATGGGCCGTAGAGGCGACCAGTGATTATCTCCCTCACCCCTGACCCCTCTCCCAATAGGAGAGGAGAAAGCGAGCCGCGCGGCGCGGCAATACTGATCGCTTGCGCGCCGTCCTGCATCAGACGTGGACCGAGTGATAACACTTGTTCAACGGGCAGTGAAAAAATCAAAGGCAATTCACCCACACACATTTCAAGCGTAAGCATAATAATATCGTTTGCAAGCAGGGGCGCAAAACCCAATTCAGCGGCCATCGCATTCTCTTGCGATTCCAACATCCGCACCATGCGTTGAGTCTCTTCGGGGCGATCTGCCATGAGATGGACAATAATGGGCAAATCTGCACGTGTCCATTTTGCTGAATATTTTTTCAAGCCCGCGTTCAGTCCAGGATTTGGCAGGCCCGTATGAAGCAGAAATCCGCCCGGGTATTCGATCAATTCTGGTTTGGCAGCGGGCAGGCGTGGGCGCAGAGAGAACGGATTCGTCACAAACGCGCCGAACGGTTCCAGTGAAATTCCCGCGCGTGTATCGGGCGTGAATCCCAGTGATCCCGCAGCGTTCATGAGTGGTTTGCTAAAATAGAGATCTCGTTTCATGTGATTTTTTCGTCATTACGAGGAGGGTGCTCTTCCCG
>JAXIPJ010000076.1:0-2214 GCA_045402985.1 Anaerolineales bacterium | reverse complement strand
GACCATTACGCGTTGTACTTCTGGGGTCACGGCTGGAACTGGCATCCGGGCTGGGTGATGCAGGATGATACGAACAATGACACGCTGGATATGGATGAAGTGAAAGCCGCGCTGCCCTCCATCGGGTTCATTGACATGGTCGGCTTTGATGGGTGTAATATGGCTTCGATCGAAGTGCAAATGCTCTGGCATGGACATGCAACTGCATTGTCACATTCGCAGGAATATGTTGGCTGGGATGGCGTGGAATATGATGTTGTCCTTGCACAGTTGGCCGCCAACCCGAACATGACCGCGGACTCAGTTGCGATTGCCACCAGCCAAAGCGCGACGAATGATAAGACATGGTCCGCTGTTGCGGTGGATGGCCGTTTCGACGCACTGATCACCGCAGTGAACAATTGGTCTGTGGCGCTGAATAACGGACTCGCTGCGAATCGTTCAAAGTACAACCGTGCCTTTGGTGCGACCCGATCCTTCTGGCAGGCGCCAATGGATAAAGATCTTTATGATATGGCATATGAGATAAATCGTCTTGTCAGCGACACGAATATCAAGGCGAAAAGCCAGGCTGTGATGAACGCGGTCAATGCCGTGGTGTTGCATGAGCGTCATGTCAATGCATATGCAGATGTGCACGGCATTACGATCTATCACATCTCAAAAGCCAGTGAGAAGGATGCGGATTACTTATACTACCGAGCCATGCTCGATTTCGCCCTGCTAACAGGCTGGGATGAATTCCTAAATGACTATGTGCCCTAGCCAGATGGGTAAATAAGAGAAAATAGAACAGACCTCCGATATTCATCGGAGGTCTGTTTGTATGTGATATTCAGACGTATAGATACTTTAATTTGGTGTGAGTTTGTAGATCTCGCCGCTGTCGCTCAGGAAATAGAGTTCTCCAGATTCGTCCTGGCCGAAAGAGTTAATTCTCTGATTCGTTTCAAATAACAATTGATTCTGCCAGCTTGCTCCCTCTTCTGGCCGGATCATGCCCCAGATATATCCTGTGCAATAATCTGCGTAAAGGTAGATGCCGTTCCATTCTGGCATGGAGCCGCGGTAGACGTATCCGCCTGTCACCGAACAGCCGCCATCCGGGTGACTGTATTCAGCAATGGGCTCAATGAAATCAGCAGAGGCGCTGCCATCGTAATCATGTGCACCTTCGCGAAAATCCCAGCCGAAATTTGCGCCACCGGGAGAACCCGCCGGGAGGAAATCAATCTCCTCCCATGCGTTTTGCCCGACATCGCCGATATATAGATCGCCTGTCAATTTATCGAATGATATGCGCCAGGGGTTGCGTAAACCATAATGCCAGATCTCGTTTCCAAACGGGTTATCAGATGGAATGGCGTAAGGCTCGGCTGAATCAACATCTATTCGCAGGATTTTTCCGAGCAGGGTATCCAAAGATTGTGCATTTCCAAACGGATCGCCGCCTGCACCTCCATCGCCGAGACCCGCATACAGATAACCATCCGGGCCAAACACCATCACGCCGCCATTATGATTCGGAAAAGGCTGATCCACTTTAAGCAGGATCACTTCGCTGTTTGGGTCGGCGGTATCTCCGCTGGCGTGAAAACGCGAAAGGAATGTATCGCCGCCGCTGCCAGTGTAGTTGACGTAGAAGAAGCCGTTTTGTGAGTAGTTTGGGTGGAAAGCCAGACCGAGCAAACCCATTTCGTTGCCGCTGTCATTCACGCGGTCCTCAATATTAAGAACCGGTGTTTCCAGCACTTGTCCATTCTGGAATATGTGAATGTGTCCCAACTTCTCAAGGATGTATAAACGCCCTGAGCCATCCGGTTGCAAGTCCACCGGGCGGTCAAGACCAGATGCAACCAGTTGCCATGTATAAGCGTTGACGTCTGGGAATGTGGTCGTGCTGGGAAGTGTGGCAGGCGCGTCAGTGGGAGGTGGCTGTGTAGGTGCAGGTGTATTGGGGATCGCTGTGGGCTGTGGCGATGCTTGTGTCGCCGCGGCAGCTGTCGGGGTGGAGGGAGGCGGTGTATCTGATCCGCTACAAGCCAGCAGCGGCAATAACAGCAAAAGGATGAATCGTCTCATAGTTCATCATTTGTCGTTGTTTACATCCGTTGCTTCTGCATCCACGATATCACCTAGATCATCATCCACATTGCTCGCAAGTTCCTGCATATGTTCATTTACCACATTGGGAGGGCAGAGTTCAACAAAGAG
>JAXIPJ010000098.1:0-9013 GCA_045402985.1 Anaerolineales bacterium | reverse complement strand
CGTCGAGTTGAAAGATTCGAATTGCCAACCGACCCCGAGTTCCAAAATCAATTTATGCTGGCGACCAGCTTCCCGCATATGAGCGAACCCTTTGAGCATATCGCGCATCTGATCCCAAACCGGGTCGCGGACCCAATGGCGAAAAATTTTATGAAATAGAATCCGGTGGTCGAGTAGTTCCGAACGATAGTGTGGAACGTATCGAGACCACCACTTACAAAAATATATCTTATAACAAAATTACTGTTGTTATTTTTTGGTTTCGATACGGCGTACGAGCACCGCCTACTCAACCAACGTGAGGAAAAAAGCAATGAACAAATTTATTGAAAGACTTAACTCAGGCGAAATCCTTGTTGCGGATGGCGCGACAGGTTCCAACCTGCAAAAGATGGGATTGAAACCCGGTAAGCCACCTGAAGATCTCATCATCGACGACCCTGACACAATTTTGAAGCTGGCACGTTCCTTTGCTGAGGCAGGCTCGGATATTATCCTCACTTGCACTTTCGGGGGGACACGCATGAGGATGAAGGATTCAAAATATCAGGATCGCACGCCGGAAGTAAATATGCGTGCGGCGGAGATCGCACGCATAGCCGCTTCCATTAATGGAGGCCTGGTGGCCGGTTCGATGGGGCCTGTCGGCGCTCTCATCAAGCCATACGGTCCGCTTGAAGCAGATGACGTACGCGCGACTTTTGCAGAACAAGCCAAAGCCTTAGCCGATGGCGGTGTGGATTTGTTGTTGATCGAAACAATGTTTTCCTTTGAAGAGACAACTGCCGCATTTGAGGGCGCGAAATCCGTCACTGATTTGCCTATCGTTGTCTCATTTAGTTATGATCGCGGCACGCGTTCGATGATGGGAGTCAAACCGAAGGATGTGATGAAACGTTACACTGAAATGGGCGCGACTCTGGTCGGCGCGAATTGCGGGAGCACACTTGAAAACATGGAACTCGTGGTAAAGGAATACGCGGCGACAGTTCCGAACTTCCCGTTGTGGGTGAAGCCCAACGCTGGCGTCCCGCATATGGATATCGAGACCGAGC
The DNA here is from genome assembly GCA_045402985.1 of Anaerolineales bacterium. GTDB lineage: Bacteria > Chloroflexota > Anaerolineae > Anaerolineales > Villigracilaceae > Defluviilinea. The sequence continues at coordinate 7,958 of JAXIPJ010000098.1, read as the reverse complement.
AGGGCGTGTACGACATGGGACCCGAAGATATGGCAAAGTTTTCGCAGAGATATATTGAGCTGGGCGCGAAAGTAGTTGGCGGATGCTGCGGGAACACACCTGAGCATGTCGCAGCGATCGTGAAAGCGGTGAAGCAACAGCAGTCGGTGAACAGTGAGCAAAAGCAGTGAGAAGTAATCAGTGATTAGTGAGCAGTTATCAGTGAACTGTGTTGCTTGATGTGCATTGTGTAAAATATGAATGACCGCCAAGAGATACTTGATCTATTATCTGGAAAAAAGATTTCGAGCAAGCCGTCTTTTAGCGGGCTGATCCATATCACAGCTCAGGGGCTCGAACACGAGGGGCTGGTCTTTCACGAAATTCATAAAGATGCAAAGAAGATGGCGAAGGCCGCGGCGAGCACTTTCCGTTTGACGGGAATGCCTTCCGCGGCTTTACCTTTGGACTTGTGCGCGCCTGCTGAAGCATTGGGTGCAGAGTTGAATTTTTATGAGCAGGGGGAATATAGATTTCCACAACCTGCAAAACCATTATTTGCCTCCACGAAATATTTGAACAGCGCCTACCTGCAAAGCGCTGATTTTCTGAACAAAGGCAGAATTCCGATCATTTGCGAGGCGATACAACTATTAAAGGAGGATATCGGAGATGAAGCAGTGATCAGCGGGATCATTCCAGGCCCTTATACTTTGCTTTTATATCTCATCGAGCCTGGCGGACTTTTTGCTGAAATGAAACGCGAGCCAAATGCAGTTCTCGATGCTCTCTTTCATCTTTCTTTTTTCCTGGCGCAAATTGGAAACGCTTATCGTGAATCAGGTGCTGATTTCATCACCATCCACGATATGGGTGGGTCACCGGGATTCATTGGGCCACCAAAATATGAACAATTTGTTTTCCCACCCGAAAAACAGTTGATTGAAGAATTACCGAAACCATGTGTATTGTCAGTCTGTGGGGTGACGAACAGGTCCATGCATCTGTTGGCGCAGACCGGCGCAGACGCCATCTCTGTCGATCAGTTGACTGATCTCACCGCGGCGCGGGCAGTCCTTACTGATACATTGCTATTCGGGAATCTCGATCCCGTTGTGATGTTGTGGCAGGGAGATGAAGCTCAAATAACGGAAACAGTTCGCGGGGCGAAAGAGGCGGGCGTGGACGCAGTCTGGCCGGGGTGTGATATAGTGCCGCAAACGCCCATCCGAAATATAGCAGTAATGCTAAAAGACTGATAAACTCTCGAAGCAAACCGAGGCTATCTTGAGGAGACGACGTGGCGGGTAAGGCTGCACCTTCAATGCTTTCTGTTTTTCGTAATCGTTCGTTCACGTTACTCTGGGTGGGGCAATTGATCTCCTCCATGGGCAGCGCGCTTACCACGCTGGCCGCCTCCATCCTTGTTTACCGCATCACCGGCTCTGCATTCAGCGTGGGATTAATGCTGATCGCCACAGCGGGCCCCACTATTTTGATCGGATTGATCGCAGGTGTGATCGTGGACCGATACGACCGCAAACGTATCATGCTGACCTCAGACCTGCTGCGCGCGCTTTTGATCCTTCTCATCCCATTTTTGATCCCATTAAATATCAATTGGCTGTATGTGATCGTCGCGCTGACGAGTGGCATCGCTCAATTCTTCGATTCGGCGCACGCCAGTGTTTTGCCCGAGGTAGCCTCAGATGAAGAACTCTCTGCCGCCAACGCGTTGATGGCTGTTTCTTCCGTTGGCTCAACCACGATTGGTTTTGCCGCGGCAGGAATTATTGCTGCAAGCCTGGATATCAATTGGGCGTTTTATCTCGACGCGTTAACTTTCTTTGCTTCTGGCCTGCTGATCCTTTTTACGCGTGTGCCGTCATTGCCCGCGGTGGAGAATACAAGTATTCAAGCCATCAGGGAAAATTTGCAGGCGGGCCTGCGCGTTGTACAGACGGTCCCCATTCTCCGTTCGTTGTTTATTGTTGTGGCTCCCATTTTTTTGATCTTCGGTTTTCAGAATTCATTGCTGCTGCCTTTCTCGATCCGTGAACTCAATGCAACCGAATTTCACTTTGGCTTACAGCAAGCCGCCGAGGCAATCGGAGTGGCACTGGGCAGTTTGTTGATGGCGCGCTTCGCGGACCGCATCCGTGAAGGGCAGTGGCTGGCGATCAGTTATTTGAGTATGGCGGTCGCCACTCTTATCTATTCGCTTTCCTCCATTGTTTCGGTGGCGATCTTCTTGATGGGGGTTTCAGGCCTGCTGAACGCGCCTTCGTACATCGGGCGTCAACTTGTGATCCAGCGCGCCACCCAGCGCGAGATGCGCGGACGCGTGAACAGCGCCTTCTTCGTGGTGCGCGATGTGATGTTCGTGATCGGTATGGCGCTGGCGGGCCTGGCGGATGTAGTGAATGTGCGGACGTTATTTATCATCAGTTCGTTCGCCTTGCTGGCCGCGGGGGCGGTGGTTTTGATCCTGCCCGGGCTGGGTCAGCCTGCCGCGGAATGGAAACGGACATTGTCCCTGCTGAGAGGTGCTGAGGCGGCGCCGCGGCTTGGGGCGGGCAGAACAGCTACCAGGTCCGAAATCGACCGCTTCATCAGTCACATGCCAGAGATGGCGGGGATGAGTCCAGGTGAACGTCAACAACTTGCCACCCAGACTCTCGTCGCAGAAGCGCCAGGGGGCAAGATCGTCGTGTATCGGGGTGAGACCAGCGACATGGCTTATTTCATTTTGAAGGGGAGCGTGGCAGCAGGTTATATAAAGGATGATGATTATGTGATCGCAAGCTATTTACGGGAAGGCGATTTCTTCGGCGAGGTCGCGGCGCTAACGGGTGCAGCGCGCACCGTAAATATCATCACGGAAGAGGAAAGTGAATTCCTGATCATTCCATCAAAGGTGATGCGGCAGCTGGCGAAGCAATACGATGGGTTGCGGCAAGTGTTTTATACTACGATGGCACAGAGATTGAGCAAGATCGAACTGCCACTCGGCACTCTGCTCGATCAACAGTTATTGCGCGAGCTCCGTACCAATAGGCCTGCAACAGAAGATCAAAAAGATCCCATGTGAGTTTTGCTCTATTGACTTAAGCCATTCTGAAATGTACACTCGCGTCCATCCACCAGTGGATAGAGGAGCACCGGTATGGTAAAAAAGTCATCAACCGCAGGCAGGGCTATTGGGAAGGGGAAGCAAGAGCCAAAGGCTAAGCTCGAGCCCATTAAAGCGAAACAAGCCAAAGTCCGAAAAGAAACAAGAAGCAGATCAACAAAACGCGTTGCAGTGACGAAGCCGAATCAAGCAGATACAAAGCGCCAGTTAAAAATCCAGAAGGCCTTGTATGAGATCGCGGATGCCGCCAGCGCAGTAAAGGATATGCAGTCGTTCTATAAGAAACTGCATAAGATCGTGGGGAAGTTGATGTATGCCGAGAACTTTTTCATCGCACTATACGACGAACAAACCAATCTGATCACCTGGCCCTATCGCGTGGATGCTGTGGATAGTGACCCGCCTCCACCCGCACGCCTCGAGGATCAACATGGTGCAAGCGGCTATGTTTTGCGGCATGGAAAAACGCTGGCCGAAGCAGATGGCACTGTGCAATCCGCTATGGAACGGGGTGAAATCAAACAAATTGGCCCGGTGTCTGAGGGTATTGCTGCACCCCTTAAAGTCAAGAACGAGACGATCGGCGTTGTGTTTGTTCGAAGTTTTATAAAAGGAATTGTCTATCAACTCGAAGATGTCAAAGTTCTTGAATTCGTCGCGCAACACATTGCCACCGCGTTGACCCGTGCCCGCGCCATCGAAGCGGAACGCCAGCGCACGGATGAACTCGCCATCCTCAACAGCGTGGGCGAAGCGATGGCAAAGACTCTCGATGTCAAAACCGTGACGCGTATTGTGGGCGATAAAGTACGCGATATTTTCAAAGCCGAAGTCGCCGAAATCCTGCTTCTTGATATGGCGACTAACTTGATTCATGTTCCTTACTCATATTATCGGGGATATATCGAAGTCGAGCCTTATCCGTTTGGTCAGGGTCTCACCTCAATGGTTATCAAATTACGAAAACCTGTGGAACATAGAACTTCTCAAGAGGCTATAAATCTCGGCGCGGTATTTATTTCTGAGCAGGATATAACCGAGTCATATATGGGTGTCCCAATCATTGCTGGCGAAAAAGTTTTGGGTGTAGTCAGCGTGCAAAGTTACCAGCAGAACGCCTACAATGAAAATCATGTGCGCCTTCTGCAAACACTCGCTGTTAATATGGGCGTCGCCATCGAGAACGCGCGTCTCTTTGAAGCCGAGCAGCAGCGCGTGGCGGAATTGCAGATCATCAACAGCATCCAGCAGGGGCTCGCCGCCGAATTGGACTTTCAAGCAATCGTGGATTTGGTTGGCGATAAACTGCGCGAAGTATTCAACACGCCTGACTTCGGTATCATGTGGTATGACGAAAAATCCAGTTTGGTCCACCCCCTTTACGCTTACGAACATGGCAAACGACTTACTATTCCGCCATTTCTAACACCCACCTTTGCCAAAAGGATAATAAAAACGCGCCAGCCGCTTATCGCGCACACCACGGCTGATTATGAAAGGCTGGAAATTGAAACAGTTTCAGGTACAGACCAGGGTAAATCCCTAATCATCATCCCCATCATCAGCAGTGACCGCACGCTTGGTCATATTCATATCGAAAACCACGAGCGCGAGAATGCCTTGGGCGAATCTGAACGGCGCCTGCTGACCACCATCGCAGCCTCGTTGGGCACCGCGCTTGAGAACGCGCGTCTCTTCGATGAGACCCAGCGCCTGCTCAAAGAGACCGAACAGCGCGCCGCTGAACTTGCCATTATCAATAGTGTGCAGGAAGGCTTAGCCGCACAATTGAATTTTCAATCCATCATTGATCTCGTCGGCAATCAAGTGCGCGCCATCACGAAGGCTTATAGTGTCTTTATCGCGCTATACGATAAAACAACTGAATTAGTCTCATGGCCCTATTGGGTCTTTGACGATGGGCGAATCGAAAATTCATCAGAACCATTAAGTAAAAATATCACCCGCCGCATTCTTTATGCCACCGAGCCAGTGAATCTCGGAACTGAACAGGAAATCTTGGCGCATGACGCGATCCCGCCAGAAGGTCTCACAGTCGGTAAATCCTTTTTAGGTGTTCCATTTACGATTGGCAATGCCATACTCGGCGCGCTCAGTATTCATGAGGTTGACCGCGAACATGCTTTCACGGAAGCGGACGCGCGCCTTTTGCAAACACTTGCCAACTCAATGAGCGTGGCCCTTGAAAACGCCCATCTCTTTGATGAGACGCAGCGCCTGCTCAAAGAGACGGAACAGCGCAATGCCGAACTCGCCATCATCAACAGTGTGCAAGCCGCGCTCGCGGCGGAATTGAACATTCAGGGTATCTATGACGCGGTCGGCGACAAGATCCGCGAAATCTTCCACAACACGGATATGCTCATCCGCATCTATGACCCCAAGACCAAATTGGTTCACTACCCGTACTCTTACGAAAACGGGGAGCGCATCACGATTGATTCTCGTCCGTTGCCAGAACGGGGATTTGGTCCGCACGTCATTCGCACCCGTGAGACACTGGTCATTAACGAGAACATGGCGCAAGAAAGAGAGAAATATGGCAGTCATTCCTTGACTGGAAAGCACGAGAAGTCTCATGTTTTTGTACCATTGGTGGTAGGCGATCAAGCACGCGGATTACTTGAGCTAGTTGACATGGAGCGTGAGCATGCCTTTAGCGAGTCCGATGTGCGCCTGTTGCAAACCCTCGCCAACAGCATGAGTGTCGCCCTCGAAAACGCGCGTCTCTTCGATGAGACCCAGCGCCTCTTCAAAGCAGAACAGCAACGCGCCGCCGAACTCGCCATTATCAACAGTGTACAGGAAGGGCTGGCAAGAAAACTTGATTTTCAAGAAATCGTTGACCTGGTCGGGGAGAAAATTGGGGAAAACTTCAGTGCAGACACTGTAAGCGTGGGTATGTACGATGCAGAACGGGACTGGTCTGTAAATCTTTATTACGTTGACCGCGGCCAACGAATCCCATTGGCCGATGGCCCCGCGCCGAGACCTAGTCTGACCGCGATCGTAGTTGACACCCGTGAGCCATTGTTGACAGGTACAACTGAAGAAGGCGAAAAACTGGGTGCCCGCAGAATTCCTAGAATCGGAGAGGAAGAGGACAAAAACGAAAGTTATTTAGGTGTGCCTATTATGGTTGGAGAGAAAGTGATCGGAGTCAGTGCCGTACAGAGTTACAAACAGAATGCCTTCAATCAAAATGATTTGCGTCTGCTCCAGACCCTTGCCAACTCAATGAGTGTCGCGCTTGAGAACGCGCGTCTCTTCGACGAGACCCAGCGCCTGCTCAAAGAGACAGAGCAACGCAACGCGGAACTTGCCATCATTAACAGTGTACAGGAGGGATTGGCGTCAAAACTGGAAATGCAAGCCATCTATGATTTAGTTGGCGATAAAGTTCGGGACACTTTCGATGCGCAAGCAGTTATGATCATCATTTACGATCGACAGACAAATTTATTACACATCCCATATGGGATTGAAAAAGGACAACGCCTATCGACAACCCCGTTTCCATTGAGCGAGACGGGCTTTACAACTTTCGTCATGCGTACACGTCAGCCATTGATGATCAATGAAAACATGGAAAAGTGGGCAACAAAAGTAGGGGCTCTGCAGGCCGGCGCAAGTGCTAAATCCGCTATTTATGCTCCACTTATCATTGGCGCTGAATCACGCGGTGTAATCTCGATCCAGAATGTGGATCGCGAACATGTCTTCAGTAATTCCGATTTTCGCTTATTCACCACGCTCGCCAACAGTTTGAGCGTTGCTTTCGAAAACGCGCGTCTCTTTGATGAGACCCAGCGCCTGCTCAAAGAGACAGAAGACCGCGCTGCAGAACTTGCTATCATTAATAGTGTGCAAGAGGGTTTGGCTTCCAAACTCGAAATGCAGGCAATTTATGAGCTTGTGGGAAATAAGATTGGCGAGATCTTTAACGCAGATTCAACTTATATCGGTACTTATGACCGCGGGAATCAAGTTGTTCACCCACAATATACTGTAGATCGTGGATATCCTCTAAAATTCGCACAGCCTTTTCCATTGGGACAGGGGTACTATACGCACGTTATCCAATCGCGTAGGCCACTCATCATTAACACAAGTGAGCAGGGTTCACAATTAGGAGGAATACTCACACCTCGCCCTGACACTGGAGAAGATCTAAATGAATCTTATCTTGGTGTTCCTCTTATGCTTGGTGATGAGGTAAGAGGTGTGGTAGCAGTTCAAAGCTATAAACAATATACTTTTATCGAAAGCGATGCTCGCCTGCTAACCACCCTCGCCAATTCGATGAGCGTAGCCCTCGAAAATGCGCGTCTCTTCGACGAGACCCAACGCCTGCTGAAGGAGACCGAGGAGCGCAATGCCGAACTGGCTGTCATCAACAGCGTTCAACAGGGGTTGGCATCTAAACTTGATTTCCAGGGCATCATTGATCTGATTGGCGACCAGGTTCGCGAAATTTTTGATGCACAGGCTACCTTGATCTCTCTCTATAACCCGCGCGCCCGCGAGATCGATCACCGCTATTTGATTGAACGAGACCAGCGATTGCACATCAATAAACCTGTCCCTATTGACAAGTTCCGTCAGCGCGTGGTTGAAACACACCAACCCTGGTTGATCAATCAGGGTTACCTGGCAGTTGCAATTGAAATAGGAGAGGAGACTGTACTGGAAGGTGAGGAACCCAAATCGCTTCTCTTCGCGCCGATGATCGTTGGCGACGAAGTGACAGGCATCATCAGCCTGCAAAATCTGGATCGTGAAAATGCGTTTAGCGATTCGGATGTCCGCCTGCTCTCAACAATTG
>JAXIPJ010000271.1:0-3398 GCA_045402985.1 Anaerolineales bacterium | reverse complement strand
TTGAACGAACTTCGCATTGTATTCATATTAATTGCCGCCGATTTTTACGCGGGGATCTACAAGGGCATATATAAAATCGAGCATGAATACGGTTAATGCCAGCATATAGGCGTATATGATCGTGGAGCCGACGATGATCGGGATATCATACAGACCCACTGCCTGATACAACGTCCGTCCCAAGCCGGGCCACAGGAAAACGGTTTCTGTAATGGTGGCGCCGGTCCACGAGGTGATAATGAGCAAAGCGAAATTTGTGATGATGTTGGGCAAAGTGGGCCGTAGAATATAACGCTGCTCCACATCGCGCATGGGCAAGCCTTTGGCCTTTGCCATCTCAACATAATCTTCACTGGAATAGATCAGGAAAAAGGTCCGGTAGTTATAGATACTGAGGAAGAAGGAACTGAGTACCAGCGATAACACCGGCAACGTCAGATGTTTTATCAAACTGAGGGCGTAATCAAAACGGTTGGCTGGAGGTGGAGAATCCACCATGCCACCAAATGGAAGCACTTTCAGCAAAGCTGCAAAGATCAGGATCATGAAGATGCCATAAAACCATGGTGGCACTGCCGAGGTGGGGGAAAGCGCAACAACAGCCTTATCCCAAAAATTACCATAGCGGCGTGAAAGATTGAGGGCCAGAAAGATACTGGAAAAGAACAGGAATAACTGGGAAATACCCATCAATAGCAAGGTGGCAGGCAAACGTTCCAGAATAATGAGGCGGACCTGTTTTGAGCCAGAGTCGCTGGTCATATTAAGGGCGCGTCCCAGCTTCAGCGTCAGTGCGTTGGAAAGATAGCGAAAGTTGCGGATCGCAATAGGTACGTTAAGTCCCACACGCTCCTCTTCTGCAGCGATCCTATCCTTGATCAACTGCTCGCGGACCGAGGGCTCCATTTGCTTCGCGGATGGACTGTTAATGATGGACTGTGTGACGCGTTCGCGGATCTCGCCCCTCATAATCTGATCTACAAACCCGCCCATATTGGCGATCATGATGGTCAAATAAATACCAACCACAACAGTTACGAAAAGGGTTAAAAGCCGTACAACAACATACCGGGAGACGCGCATGAAGGTGCTTTCGCGTCTCGATTTTTTCACGACTACATTTTCCGCCGGTGCCGGTGTGTGGGTAACTACTGCCATGGTATCCTCACAATCTTATATAGTGCCGCATATTCCTAAACTAGAAGTTCAAAGTCTATCTGCAAATTATTACAAACTTTCGTAATTAACGAAACAAGCGGCAATAAATTGAGACAGGGGTAAGGTGATGATCACCTTACCCCTGTTGTTATGGATCGTACTTACACTCTATGGAACTGCTACAAAATCGAGTGAGGTGAACGATGGGATGGCTACCGGGATTGGCACGACCGCGACTTCGATCCTCGCTGATCCGGTGGGCAGTTTCGAGGTGACCTCGGAACTGAGCGTCACCTGATATTGGCCGTCAGCAACTGCTGTAGCATCGCCCACGGTCACAACTGCGCCGGTTGCATCGTACAGAATATATTTCACGCGCGCAATATCAGCCTGCGCATACGGCTCATCGTTGAAGGTAACCATTGCATCGAAGACTGCTTCATCACCGGCCTTAACCTGTCCGGGTCCATCCAGGACGGTGGTCGCGAGTTTTGGTTCGCTGAATTGTGCCCAGCGATCCGCCAGGTCGACGAATTCCTCGTTGTTCTTGAGAACAGCAGACTTTTCTGTAGTAAAGACCTGGTCCAGGTAATAGGGACCGGTTCCCACCCAGAAATGACCATGGTCTTCAAACCACTGCTTGAAGTTGGCATAGCGCAGGTCTGCTTCTTCCTTGGTAAGATACTGACCCAATGTGGCCTCGTATGGAATATAGGATTCGCTGGCAGCCTGATCCAAATATTTGGAAAGGATCTCAAGGCTGGGTCCACCCACCCAACTGGTGTTTTCGATCTGGGAAAGATCTGCCTTGTCCTGGGTGTAGGCGAGTTCGCCGGCTTCTTCTGCGAGATTCGAGATGGCGAAAATTTGCCAGCTGTTCTCACCGCTAAGCCCGAAGGGGGAATTCGGCCAGAGTGGCGCAACATTCAATTCTGCGTCAGTCTGATAGGAATCGCTATAGGATTCGATCACGAGCGGATCAGTGGAGACGATGCGATAGCCTTTGAAGGCTTCCAAGGCAGCGTCGAGGCTGAGGGCCAGAGATTCATCATAGATGGGGCTTTCCGGTTTACCGGAATCAAAGCCCTGGATCATGGACATGACGAAATCGGCAACTGAGATTGGGCTGCCATCGTGCCATTTGACGGTATCAAACAGATCGGCGGGGTAGGTTACAACGCTCTTGGTATTGGCGGTAAGACCGTCCGGGAACTTCTCTCCAACGGTGATCCACTTCTGCCCGGCCGCGTCCCAATCAACCCATGCATCTTCAGGAACGTCGATCTGGTCTACTTCATTCACGGTCAGCCAGTCCAGATTTGAGACGATCGGCAGACCGGTCTTAAAGGTCAATTCAGCGCTCTCAATACGTTGAGGAAACGCCAGACCAGTATACGGGTCAGCCATTAAACCACCGCCGCCCACGATATTCGAAGTGCCCATGCTGGTGGCGCGCATGACTGCCGCATCCCATACCCAGTTACTTCCGCCAACGGTGTTCCACGGCTGCGTGAAGAGATCGTTCGTGCCGACCTTCATCGTGCCGCCTTCCTGGTCCTTAAAGCGCAGGTTATAGTACATAACAGGCGCGGACTCGGCACCCAGCGCCAGGTCCCAGGTCACTTGAACATCATTGCTGTGCGGTGAATACGTTTGCTGATCAATCAGCCATATAAAGAGCGAATCTTCCAGGGAAAGTTCGAGCGCCTTTGCCAGCATTTCATTGCGTTCTTCGCGGGAGGAATACTTGCCATTTGCCAGATCGTCACCAAGTTTCTGGAATTCGGGATCTGATGTGGTGGAGATAAAAGGTTCGCTGGCCTGAATACTGGTATTTAAATATGATTGTTGGATATTCGCTGCTTCATCGCGTGGGAAGCCACCGGGAATATAACCGGCAGTATACATACTCCACAGACCATCGGCCGCGACACTACCCTGCCAGATCGGGAAAGCTTCTGAGGAGGTCTTATATTGACGATCCACAGTAAAGCCAACGGTTTCCAACTGGTTGGATACATAATCACCGATTGGTTTACGCGTGCCATCCCCATCAGAGCGGATGAGGAACGCAAGCGTAACAGGCGCGCCATTGAACTGCCATTTGCCATCGGTGCCAAGTTCCGCGCCCATGGCGGTCATTTCAGCATCGATCACTTCCTTGGCCTTCTCGACATTGTATGCATACTTGGATTCCAAAGCGCGGGAGGTCTCGATCAGGTTGGTGTATTCCACCAGCT
>JAXIPJ010000440.1:0-11675 GCA_045402985.1 Anaerolineales bacterium | reverse complement strand
AGCGCGTCCAACGATGCCAGTTCCCGCAGGCAGGCGTTGACCGAGCAGATTGGTGGCGACAGGGCCAACTGTCACACGAAATACGAGGTCATCTGTCTGCTCGTCCATTAGGAACAAGGTGCCTGCCTCGCAATTCAAGATGTTGACGGCGTTCTCAAGAATGTTTTGAAGGAGTGGTTCCTGCTCCAGCGTGGATGTCAACTGGCGTGTGATCTCATTCAATATGGAGAGTTGATGTGCGCGCTTTTCAGTCTCTTGCAGAAGGCGGGCTTTCACGATCGCACCCACAGTTTGATCCGCGATGGCTTGCAGAAGGTCCAGTTGTGCGCGTGTGTACGTGACTGTCGCATCCCGGCTGCCAACGCTCAAGGCTCCTATGGTCTCAGCGCCAGAATTGAGCGGTACGCCCATCCACGCAAATACACCTGGGGATGACGGGGTGAGGTTGTGCGCCTGACATTCACGTGTGTAATCCTGGGTAAGGATCGGACGACCCTTACGGATGATTTCCGGACCCAGCCCAAGGCTGGAGGGAAGCGGGAGGTTTTCCCGGGATAGGATACGGTCATTATCGTCAACGCAAAAGGCATAATAGAAATAATTGGCTGCCTTGTTGTAAAGTGTGATGTGAAAAAGGGAGGAGGGTATGATCTGCGTGGCCTGGGCAAAGATCAATTCCAGAACATCGTCGAAGGTCAACGTCACATTCACGCCTTGCGAAACGCGCGTCAATGCGTTCATCTCCTGCACGCGGCGTTCAAGATCGGCAACGGTCTGCACTCGTGAGATCGCGACTGAGGCCCGATCTGCGAGGCTATCCAGAAAATCAAGGTCTTTAGGCGTGTAAACATTACCAGACATTGGATTACCCAATGCCAGCCAGCCCACAGGTCGTTCATCCCCCTCCAAAACAACGAACAGACGCGCTCCAAGCAATGACAAACGGGCTTCATCGCCTTTAAAAAGGGCAGGCGGATCGATGGTGTCCAGATAAAGAGGAATGTTTTCCTGTTGGAAGTATTGAACGAGAGGACTGGACGAAGCAAAGCGAATATCACTTGTCGGGCGGCCATCGCCATCGGCCAGCGCCGCATACTGATCATTTAACGAGTCATACGTATAAACGTGCAAACGGTCCGGCATAAGGCTGCTGCCAATCTGCTGACGCAACAAACGACTAATCGTATCCAAATTCAGTGTATTGGTAAGTTCATGACTAAAAATACGAAGACGATCCTCGGAGGCGCGTTGGCCACGGAAGAAAGTGCTATCCACGAACACCTGTAAGCGCGTTCGTAACGGCTCCAGAACGACCGCGATCAAAAAGACCAGCCCGCCAATGAGATAAGGATTATTGGAGGGCATATTGTTCGCCAGGATCAATCCCAAGCCACTCACCAGCAGTCCATAGGCCGCCACCAGAAAGACCGTGAGCACTGAATAAACCAATCCCTGACGTAACCAGTAGTCGGTCTGCAGGAGGCGGAAACGCAGGATCACATATCCATTGATCGCAGGGAATAGCAGCGTTGGCACAAAGAGATAAGGATTGAACGCAATCGAGTCTGAGGAGGGGAGGATGATCTGTCGCAAAGATGAATATAGTAGCCAAAAAACGATCGGGCCAAATGCGATCAACGATCCATAGAGGATCGTGCGTGCCTGGTTCTTCACCACAGGTGAATAGGCAAGGAACGCTTGAAATGCGAGCGCACCGAAATAGAATAGCGCGGACAGCCCTACAAACCCATAGATGGTCTGCCAGGGTGTGAAATAAGCAGTGGGATTGTCGAAATCATATAGTTTTGTATATGCATTAAGTGCCAGGATGATCCCAATAGTGTACGCGATCCATCGTAAATATGGGCGGCCGATGGCGATGCGCGCCTCCTGTGGGAAGCCGAGCGCCAGATCGATCATGGCGCCGCCGGATAAGGCCGCTGCCATTGTCCACACGTATGTGAAGCGATGGGATGTGTAAAGGTCAAAGAGAGAACCAATAACAATTGCCAGCGAGGAGGTCATCACAGAAAATGCACGGCCCGCAGGCTCCGTTCGGCGCAAGCCAAAGATCCACAGGCTAATGACAAGAAAAACGATACTTAGGAACGCCGGCAATACAAAATATGAAATTTGATCGGAGGCAGGAAACGGTTCCAACGTGACGTCAACGGTTCTCTCTGGACCTTCAGCCGTGCGGATCGTAACTGGCACTTTCTGCCCAACACGATGGGAGCCCAGCACAGCATCCAGATCCCCAGCATTTGAAATTATCTGACCATCCACTGACACAAGTTGATCGCCTATCTTAAATCCCTGTTCATACAAAGCCCAGTGTTCACCGGCTTCGCTTGTATCCACGCCATTCAGAACGAGGGTCTGCTCGAAGAATCCCCCAATGAACGGATTTTTCAGCCAGTCATACGCCAGAAAAAGTGACGCGACAAAGACTAACACAGCGATGGCCTGATACACAAGGACAAGCGACTGCATGACTCTGCTTACGACCGTATTAATTCTGTAGGGTTTTTCCATGATTCAAAAGGAGTACTCAGCACTTCACAGAATTTTACACTACATCCCCCATGCCTAACTATGGTACTTTCATAACAAACAAGTAAGGCGGAGTATGCATCTCAAGGATACTCCGCCTTCTGCTTCTATACTAGATATCCAGATTTCTGACCGCTTTCGCGTGCGTCTGGATGAATTTACGACGAGGGTCCACCGCGTCACCCATGAGCATATCAAATGTGCGATCGGATTCAGCCGCATCTTCCACTGTGACGAGGAGCAGAGTCCTGTTTTCTGGATTCATGGTCGTCTCCCACAGCTGGATCGGGTTCATTTCTCCAAGACCCTTATAGCGTTGCAGGCTGGCCTTGTCACCAATTTCCTTGACGATCTTATCCTTCTCTTTATCGGTATAAGCATACTTGATTTGATTCTTGTACGCCACCCGATATAACGGAGGCTGGGCAATATAGAGATGCCCATCGTCGATCAACTGAGGCATATAACGGAAGAAGAACGTCAACAGCAATGTGCGGATATGACTACCATCCACGTCTGCATCGGTCATGATGATCACGCGTCCGTAGCGCAAACCTTCGAGATCAAAGTTATCGCCAATGCCCGTTCCCAATGCAGAGATCAATGCCTTGATCTCATTGCTCGACAAAATCTTATCAAGGCGGGCACGCTCAGTATTCATGATTTTGCCACGCAGCGGGAGGATCGCCTGAAAGTGACGATCACGTCCCTGTTTGGCGGAGCCGCCTGCCGAGTCACCTTCCACGATGTAGAGCTCAGTCTTGGTCGAATCACGTTCCGAGCAATCCGCCAGCTTGCCGGGTAAGGTCAACGATTCAAGCGCAGACTTGCGGATGACGAGATCACGCGCCTTACGCGCCGCATCACGCGCACGCGCAGAGGTAAGACACTTTGCAATGATTGCCCTGGCCGCCTGTGGATTCTCCTCTAGGAAAGTACTGAAGGCTTCGCCCACTACCTGAGTGACATAAGTCTGTGCTTCAGGGTTCATCAACTTAACTTTGGTTTGAGATTCAAATTGTGGATCGGGGTGCTTGACCGAAACAATTGCAGTCAAACCCTCGCGGGTATCATCGCCAGAGAAATTCGGGTCTGCGTCCTTGAGCAGACCATTCTTACGGGCATAGTCATTGACCACGCGCGTCAACGACGAGCGCAAGCCTGTCAGATGCGTACCGCCGTCAATGGTATTAATTGTGTTTGCAAATGAGTAAACCGATTCTGTGTAAGAATCTGTATATTGGATCGCGGCTTCAATACCGATATGATCCACTTCTTTTTCAACATGCACAACAGGATGAAGCCCAGCACGATTACGATTAAGATAGCGGACAAATGACGTGAGACCTCCTTCAAAATGGAAGGTCATCTCACGGTCGGCACGCTCGTCAACAAATTTAATCGTCACGCCGCGCGTTACAAAGGACATTTCACGGAAGCGTTGAACCAGCGTATCAAAACGGAAATCAATGTCTTCGGTAAAGATTTGTTTATCAAACTTGAAGGTTTGTTTGGTGCCCGATTCGTCCTTTACCTTGCCTATTTGTTTAATAGTTCCCTGAGGCACGCCACGTTTGTATTCCTGCCGCCAGATCTTGCCATCACGTTTGATCTCTGATGTCATCCACTCGGAAAGGGCATTTACGGCACTGAGACCCACACCGTGCAAACCACCCGAGACCTTGTAACCGCCGCCGCCAAACTTACCGCCCGCACCGATCACTGTCATAGCCACGTCAACAGTTTCCATTGGTTTTCCATTTGCATCCTTTTTCGAAGGATGTGGGCCTACCGGAATACCACGGCCATTATCCTCAACAGTTACGCTGCTATCGGCATGGATCGTGATATTGATGTTATTACAGAATCCAGCCAGCGCTTCATCAATGGAATTATCAACCACTTCATAAACAAGGTGATGTAAAGCCTTGATATCCGTACCACCCACGTACATGCCGGGGCGTTTACGTACATGCTCAATGCCTTCGAGCGCTTGAATGGAACCTACGTCGTAACTTAATGTCTCTTTTTCTTTAGCCACAAAAAACCTCCAAATATCTTTCCTCGCCCTCAGAGAGAGGGACAGGAATGAGGGAAATTACGCACGCTGTGTTGGCGCAGCGCGTGCTTTTTGCCATTCTTCAAAAACTGTCTGCAACCAGACGTTCATATCGCGATAATACACAAAACTTGCCGCCAATACTGCCGTGGTGATAAAAGCATGCCCGGCAATCCCTACAAGAGTCATCCAGGAATCATTGGGAGGCACGCTCCACAGATAGTTCATTCCCTGTGAAAGGATCAGCACACTGATCACGAACATTCCACTGGTCGGGAATGTGAAACGCGCCAATCTCAAACTGGTGAGAGCCGAATAAAATGCATTCTGTCTGCGGGCAAAGATCCCATGTGGTACAAAAAATAACGGGACGATCAACCAGAACGAGAGCAGCAGTATCACAAATATCGCACCATTTGCCAATAATGGATTGATGAATGCAAGCAGCGCAAGAATTAACATTACTGGTAATAAAATGATCATCAATCCGATCAGCCAACACACCGATAGAATGAATGTCTGGATGATGGCGCGCAGCAAACTGATACCCGCCTCCTCTTGGCCCAAAGTTGTCCCCGATACCCAGCGGAAGTATAAGCCTCCGACCACCCATCCAATCACGGTCAATATGAAAGCAGCGCCTATCAAAAGCGGTACAGACGAGATCTCCACAACGTTTTGCTCACCGAGCGGCGTCTCAACAGGCATCGTCTGCGCAAGCAGGCTCGATATACCAATTGGAAAAATACGAAATTTACTGATTAAACTTAATAAGTTAAAGTTCTGCAGCAAATCCAGAAAACTAGTCTGGGTTTCGAGGAACCTGTCCAATTCAGAGACTTCCACACCTCGGCGGGCCTGCAAGAACATATATCTGACGAACGGTCGCAGCAGCCCATCCACACTCAAACGCGGCCCCAGCCAGAGGAAAATATCTAGCCCCAACGGCAGTACTATCAGCCAAACGTGATTTGCAACTGCATCGAAACCGGCTCTCAGCGAACCGATCACGCCAGGAGGCGGAGGGAGCGATTCGAGTTTTTGTGCGTCCATAACCAGTTGATTCTACCATAACGACCATACGCTGGCATTCAATAATGAAGGCAGGTACAATGCACCTATGAACGAGCAAAGATATTGGCCAGATTCAAACCGCGTGGGCGTACTGACTTCAACTGTATTGCTGGCTTTTGCTCTCACACGTCTCATCCGGGCACCCGAATTCAATCTCGAGATCCAACTACCCGGCTTCTTTCTTACCTTGCCACTGAATATTTCCACTGCGATGAGCATTCTTACCGCCGGCCTGACTGCCACAGGCATGGATTGGCTCCTGCGCGGTCACCCATCCCTGAACAACCAGCGCACGTTTCAATGGTGGCTGCTTCCCACTCTCACCACTTTCGTCATCAGCGTGCCACTTTCCTTTCTACCGGATGGAACGGCGTGGTGGATCGGTTTCGCCATTGGTGGAGTATTTCTGTTCTTCGTCTTCCTCGCTGAATATATCGTTGTAGACTCCGGCGCGCCATACTATGCCATCTCAATGGCAGGCCTGACCGCCATCTCCTATACTCTCTTCTTCATATTGGCAATTGCCTTGCGCTTGAGTGGTGCGCGTCTTTACATCCTAATTCCCGGCTTATTTCTTGCCGCTGCCCTTACCAGCCTGCGCATTTTGCATTTGCGGCTAAGCGGACTCTGGGAATACGCCTGGGCAATTGGGATTGCATTCGCCTGCGTCCAGGTAGCGGCTGGGTTGCATTACTGGCCTCTATCGCCGATCCAGTTCGGATTGATGCTCATCGGCCCCTTGTATGGACTCACCAACCTGGCGGTCAACCTCGGAGAAGGCTTGCCAGCGCGGCGAGCGGCGCTCGAACCTGCAATTGTCACTGCATTAGCATGGGGTCTGGCAATATTTATCCAATAAGATGATCCAACAATTAGCCTTAAGCAAAACACAATGGGATGAGATGCGCGTCCATGTTGCAAAGCAGGTTCCACTCGAAGCCTGCGGCCTACTGGCTGGTAAAAATGACCGGGTGGAGAAAGTGCTTTTTGTGCGGAATCAGGCGCAAAGTCCGGTGCGATACGTGATGGATCCTTATGAACAGCTCAAAGCCTTCAGCTGGATTGAATCCCATAACCTCGACCTGTTGGGGATCTTCCACTCGCATCCTACTGGACCTGAAACTGCCTCCGTTACCGATATCGCTGAGGCGGCTTATGAGGTGGTGCACGTGATCTGGTCGCTGAGTGGCAGAACCTGGAAGGCGCGCGGCTTCCGAATCGAAAACGGACGGGCCCTGGATGTGCCTTTATTAATTCATGAAGGGTGAAACCTTATTGGCTTTCCCGTGTTTCCAATGTTACAGACTGCCGCCAAAACAGCAAAAAGAAGTTCAGGTATTGATGAGACCAGCAGCAGACTCACTCCGGAGGCTAGAAGGATATGCAAATTCTGATCGGTATTGGGGCTGTGATCATTGGATATATTCTGGGTTCGATCCCATTTGGTTTAATAATAGTAAAACTTAAGACCGGCAAGGATATTCGCACTGTGGAAAGTGGACGCACAGGCGGCACGAACGCAGTCCGCGCGGCGGGTCTGGGGGCCGGTTTGCTGACAGTCATCCTTGATATTCTAAAAGGTGCCGTCGCAGTTTGGGTAGCGCGGGTGCTCAGCCCCGGGAATGATCTTGTCCACGTGCTGGCGCCGGTGGCAGCCATCGTTGGACATAATTATTCCGCCTTTTTGATCGACCGCGATCAAAATGGAAAAATAAGATTTCACGGTGGCGCAGGTGGCGCGCCGGCGCTGGGTGGTGCGATGGGGTTATGGTGGCCGATGTTTCCCATTGTGCTTAGCGCAGGAGTATTGGTATGGTTTTCGATCGGCATCGCTTCCGTCACAACCATGGTTGTGGGACTGGTGGTGATCTTTGTATTTGCGATCCGTGCTTTGTGGGGAATCCAGGATCCCATCTTTATTTGGTATGGCGTGATGGCCGAGTTGTTGCTGCTTTGGGCTCTGCGCCCAAACATACAAAAATTACTGGCTGGCAAGGAGCGCGTGATCAAATATAGTTTGAACGGGTGGTTGAGGGCAAGGAAAGAAGTGAAGGCAGAATCAAATAAATAAGTAAAACATAATTACCCAAAAAATTTGAAATGCAGAAAACGCTGATCAAAAAGCATGGATCAGTGTTTTTTTGTTCTTAGAGAGACGTTTGCGAAAGATCAATTTCTCTTCAGTTATGTTTTTATTTCCCGATTCATCTGCTGGAGCAATGCCCGCAGGTTTCTTTCATGCAATAACTGTGCCAGACCCCCCAGGTACACACGGCTTTTGCCACAATCCTCGATCTTGATCGAATCAAGAAGTTCGGTCGCATTTTTACGCCGTGAAACAGCTTTGACAGCTTTCCTGATAGCGGAGAGATAACTCAGGTTTTCACGGACTGCGGCATCAATTTCGCCGCGTAGAATGATATCGCCGTGTCCCTGAACGATATTCTCAAGCCCCATGCGCCCAATATGTTTTATGGATGCCATAATATCATCAATATTTCCGTCCACAATGTATGGCAGTGGCATGAAGGAATCGCCCGCGAATAGGATGCGATCTTCTTCCACCAGAACTGCGATCCCATCCGCGCTATGACCCAGTGCAGGAGATATGATCAGATTCTTCTTGCCAACGCGCAAGGTCACTTCGCCTTCCGAAAAGGTGATATGCGGTAAAACAACCTTCATCTGACGCAGCGACGGGTTCTGCTTTTTCGCGACCTCAAGAGATGGCACACCACGCTCCTCCAGCAGGTCGCGGCAACGCGCATGCGCAATTACAGTGGCACCTGGGAAGAAACAATTACCCCAGGCATGATCCGCATGATAGTGCGTATTAATAACATACCGTACAGGCACACTTAATTCATGCTCAATAAACTCGCGGATCGTCAGCGTTTCATCCGGCAGGGCCAGCGTATCAATTACCACCGCCCACTGCGGACCCGCCACTACCCCAGCAGTGACTTGAGCATAGACTTCACTTTGGAACCAGAAAACATTTTCAGAAACTCGTTCGCGATGCATGTAACCCTCGTTGATTTTTCTCTATTGATAGCACAAACGCGCTTGAAAAGCAAGTTGACTATACAAATACGTAGCCGTTTTCATTTTCGTAAGGTGGGTTTTATACTCATGCTTGCCTACGAACTTCTGCCATGATAAACTTTACGGGCATGACTAAGAGCTTGCTCCTTGTAACCGCAGAGACGGCCTTCGCAAATCTTCTGCTCCATGGATTAGAGCAGGAAGGCTATCGTGTTCATATTGTCAAAGGCAAAGGTGAGGCAGTAGTCCGTGCCGATGAAGCAAACTGCTCACTTGCCTTTCTTGATATGGATCTTGGCTACAGAGCAGTCCTGGATATTGGCCGGGCGCTTCGTATGCTCAACCCCAATATCAAATTTATCGTGTTCTCTCGCGATAGTACGCCACCAGCTCTGGACGATATTCGTCCATGGAAACTCTCACCTAAGCCATATTTTTTACCGGACTTGTTAAATATGTTGAATGATAAATCCACTCCCATTTCAAAGCCCACAGACTCCCCACAAGTGAACGCATCTGCCGCTTCGCGCGACGTGCAGATAAGCAGCCCTGCGTTGCCCTGGCTGCAGGATGTGACCAAAGCCGCGCAACATCTCACGCGCCTCACACTCGAGTCATCTGCGCAAGCGGCATTGATCACACGCGGTGATAATTTATGGGCATATGCTGGTCAGCTTTCACAGGGCGCGGCCAAGGAATTGGCTGTCACGGTCACCCGCCATTGGGATGGACAAAAAGGCAGTGACCTGTTGCGTTTCGTCCGATTGGAAGCGACCAAAGCCGAACACATGCTGTACGCCACGCGCATCGCAGATGATGTAGTGCTGGCGCTGGTCTTCGATGCTGAAACTCCATTCAGCACAATCCGCTCGCAGGCAGGTCAGCTGGCACAATCCCTGTCGATACCGGGCGCCGAAAAGATGGAAACGCCTCTTGAACAGAAGCAAAAGGTGGCTTCGTATGATGCGCCCACTGAATATCTGGATGATGAAAGCAGCGAAGATATCGACTTTCCAAATATCTCTGATATTCTGGCAGATGTTCCTCCACCGATTCCGGATGGATCCACTAACACAAACGAAGGAGGCTGGGGCACGCGTCCCTCGCCGTCCCGTTCGAGTCAATACAGCCGCGAAAGTTCACCAGCTGTCCGCGTGAACGATTTGCTGGTATCCAATCAAAATAACGAACAGACTGTTGAGCACGTCGTCGAGGATCTGGACGCGACCATGCCGTCAAAATCCCGCAGGCGACCTGAAACCCCGCTCCGCAGACCCATGCCCGGCGAATTGGACGAGACTCGTCCGCACTCGATCACTGAAGTGGCTGGGCGCGTAATGCTTGAACCGATCTCGCCCGGGCTTTACAATCTCACTTATGCCTGCTTATTGGTGCCGCGTTTCAGTTCACATTATCTCACCGGCGATATGTCTGACAGACTTTCAGAATGGCTGCCACAGATCTGTATCGCATTTGGCTGGCGTCTGGAATATCTGGCTGTTAGACCGGAGTATGTACAATGGGTCGTGAACGTCCCGCCTGCAACCTCTCCTGGTTATTTGATGCGGATTATGCGCCAGCAGACTTCAGAAAAGGTCTTTATTGAGTTCCCACGCATGAAAAAGGAAAACCCCTCCGGTGATTTCTGGGCCCCGGGCTACCTTATCATGGGTGGCACCCAACCACATCCCCCTCAATTGGTAAAAGATTACATCAAACAAACACGCACGCGACAGGGCTATTCAGAACCCAGAAAATAGTAATCTCAACGTAATAGCAGATTGATCGCCTGCACTGCACCACACCTGTCCAGGCGGGCGGTTCCAGGGAACGCACGATTTGCTTAGCAAATCGGATGCAAGTGTCGACGGTAGAGCGCCGTCTCGCAATGACATAATGCAACAAGCGCGGAGTATAATTACTCCGCGTTCATATTTAATTGTGTACCAATCTTTGATCTCTAATTCTCCGCCCTTCAAATCCCCAGTTACCGGACTACTCCCATGCCCCCTACCCTATATCTCATTGATGGACACGCACTCGCTTACCGCATGTACTTTGCACTGACCGCGGGTGGAAGCAGTACACGCTGGCAGACGTCAAAAGGCGAACCGACCGCAGGCACCTACGGATTTGCGCGCGAGCTTCTCCGCATTATTGAGCAGGAAAAGCCCGAATATCTCGCGGTGGCCTTTGATGTTGGCAGGACTTTTCGCGATAAATTATTCCCGGCCTACAAAGGCACACGTGAAAAAATGCCGGATGATCTAAGTCCGCAGATCGGGCGCATCCGCCAGCTGGTGGATGTGCTCAATATTCCACGCCTTGAAATGGAAGGCTATGAGGCCGATGATGTGCTCGGCTCCATTGCCCGCATCGCCGCCGCGCAAGGCTTGGGCGTCAAGATCATCACCGGAGATCGTGACCTGCTGCAACTGGTCAATGAGCGCACAACAGTCTATCTGGCTGGTGACGATCAAAACTATATCACTGATGAGGATGTCATCAAAAAACTTGGCGTTCGTCCCAACCAGGTTGTAGATTACAAAGCCATCGTTGGCGACAAATCCGATAACATTCCCGGTGTGGCAGGGGTTGGTGAAAAGACCGCGGTTGCATTATTGGAAAAATTTCAAACGCTGGATAATATCTATGCTCAAATAGATCAGGTTGAAAATCGCTGGAAGACAAAACTCGAACAAAACAAGGAGATGGCTTATCTCAGCCGCGATCTGGCGCAGATCAAAACGGACTTGCAAGTAAAGCTCGACCTTGACCACGCCAAAGTGAGCGATTTGGATTTCGCTGCGGTGGAACCTTTTTTTCAGGAACTGGAATTTCGTACGCTCATTAAGACTGTGGAGCGACTCACCGGCAAAGATGCCTCTGCCTCCCCCTCAGCCACTTCTGCGCCAAAACCCGGACAGCAAATGTCCATGTTCGT
>JAXIPJ010000476.1:0-9902 GCA_045402985.1 Anaerolineales bacterium | reverse complement strand
ATCTGGCCATCCCGGTCAATGGATTGGAAGCACTGCAGGCGATTAAAGTCACTGAAGAGATAGGCGTTTACATGCGCGTCGCCCTCACAAGCGGACTCGCGATTATGCTCCCTTACATCGCTTTCGAACTATGGCTCTTTGCCGCACCTGGGTTGAAATCACGCGAACGCAAATTTGGTCTGTTCGGAATACCGATCGCCACTGCCCTGTTCCTTGGCGGCATGGCTTTTACATATTACTTTCTATTACCTGTCACGATCACATTTTTGGGAAACTTTACCGAGATTAAACAATTATGGACTGCCAGCGATTACTTTGGCTTTGTAACGGGCCTGATGGTATGGATCGGTTTATTCTTTGAATTCCCGTTGATCATTTATATTCTCACCTCCATTGGCTTCGTCAAACCGAATATGCTGGCACAACAGTGGAGGCTGGCCATCGTCATCATCGCCATCATCTCCGCCACCGTCACACCGACAATTGACCCTGTCAACATGGGGCTGGTAATGCTGCCCATGATCTTGTTATACTTTGTGAGCATTGGTCTGAGTTATATCGCCTACGCCGGGCGACAGAGACACATCTCAGAGATGGAAGCGTCCGTTTAACGGAATCAGGCTTCGGCTTCGCGCTCCCGAATAATCGTCGGGACGATGTGACCGGAAGAAACGTCGAACGAAAAGTTGAGGAGAAAAAATGAGATCACGTCCAGTCTTTTCGCGTCAAATCCTATTATTCATCGTCATCCTGGCACTGACCAGTCAGGCATGTGCCATCTCGCTGCTTGAATGGCCAATTTTTCCCACACCGGGGGGAACCGCAAACCCGCCCACGGGACCTTCGCCCACACCTCCGCCGCGCGCACAAATGACATTCACGGTCCGTTTGCCTGAACCACTTCCGGCGAATGAGATCCTTGCCCTCAGCGTATTGGACGAAGTGACCGGGCTTTCACTCAACGCTGTGGATTATCAATTGATCGCGGTGGATACAATCACGTACTCAGTGACTCTCGCCATCCCGGATAAAGCCATTATCAAGTATCGCTATTTGAGGCGCGGC
Source organism: Anaerolineales bacterium (assembly GCA_045402985.1). Classification (GTDB taxonomy): domain Bacteria; phylum Chloroflexota; class Anaerolineae; order Anaerolineales; family Villigracilaceae; genus Defluviilinea. Next base: position 8,837 of record JAXIPJ010000476.1, on the reverse strand, counting down.
TCCTCACGCGTTGTGGAAGATACAAATACAGATGGAACCATCCGCTATCGATTGGTGCTGGTGAATGGACCAACTCAGATTGTGGATACGGTTAACAGTTGGTCTGACAAACCAGTGAACACTGTATCCGGGAATATCTTCGGCACCGTTTTGAATACGGATAACGGCACACCGATTCCAGACATCATGGTGACAGCAGGTGGCGTTCAGGCGCAAACTGATTCGGCGGGCCGCTTCCAGTTGACCGGTCTGCGCGGCGGGGCTCATAACCTTGTAGCCTACGCGCTGGATGGGATGTATCAAACATTTCAACAGGGCGCAAATGTTGCCGAAAACCAGGGCACGCCTGTTGAGGTCCGCATGCGGCCCGCCCAATTGATCAATGTCATCTTCACTGTGAGTGTGCCGCAGAACACACAAAGGGGCGTGCCACTCAGGCTGGCTGGGAATCTGCTCCAGCTTGGAAACACATTTTCAGATCTGCGCGGCGGCTTAAGTACAGTGGCAGACCGCATGCCTGTGCTCACGCCTTTGCCCGACGGGCGTTATTCCGTTTCGCTGTTCCTGCCAGCTGGCGCGGATGTTGAATATAAATACACGCTCGGTGATGGTTTTTGGAATTCAGAATTCACCTCGGACGGACGATATTTAACACGGCATATTATTGTCCCACAACAAAATATTTCGCTGGATGATACTGTGCAGTCCTGGCAGGCGGGACCGAACGCGCCGATCCTCTTCGAAGTCACTGTGCCTCAAGATACCCCCAGCGGCGATATTATTTACATTCAATTCAACCCCTATGGTTGGACGCCGCCCATCCCCATGTGGAACACCGGCACCAACCGCTGGTCTTATAAACTTTTCGGTCCGTTGAATATTCTCGGATCATTCGGATATCGTTTCTGCCGCAACGCACAATGCGACTCTGCTGATGACGTTCAAACGGCTGGGCCCAACGCGCATGGACGAACGGTCTCTCCCAGCATCGCCCCGCAGGATATTGTTGAAAACGTAGCCCAATGGACATGGAATCAAAAAATGGGAAGCGCCGCGCTTGTAGCCACGAACATCCCATCACGCGGCGCTGGCTTTATGGCAGGCGTTGAATTCCAATCCTATTATGACCCGAATGTACCAACATTTAACGCGCAGGCATTGCAAAATATTCAGGCCATCGGCTCCAATTGGGTGATCTTTACGCCATCGTGGATGTACACCAGCAACAATCCATTGACCTTCGTGGAGCAACCCGGCAGGGATGCCTTCTGGGCAGATTCGATTGCTTCAGTTGCACAGGCGCGCGCCATCAATCTGAATGTTGCGCTCTTCCCTCATCCGCGCTTTGCGACCATCCCGCTCGCTTCAACGAGCGGGACGAACGCCAACGATTTCTGGAAGGCTGCGCCGCGCGACGCGGGCTGGTGGAATAACTGGTTCGACCACTACCGTGCCTTCGCAGTTCATTATGCGGACATGGCGACTCTCTCCGGTGCGCAGGCCTTGATCATCGGCGGAGATTGGATCGCCCCGGCTCTTCCAGATGGGAAACTGGTCGACGGTTCCCCAAGCGGAGTTCCAGCGGACGCGGAGACGCGCTGGAAAAATGTCATTGCAGAGGTCCGTCAGCATTTCCGTGGAAATTTACTTTTCGCGCTCCCCTATGACAACAGTGTGATACAACCACCCATCAATATTCTCAAGGACGCCGATGGTGTCTACCTGCTTTGGGCTGCAAAAATAAGCGACCAGGTGACACCCAACAAAGCAGACATGACCGCTGAAGCGGGCCGCCTTCTGGATAACAACGTCGCGCCTGTACAGGTGCAGGTGAACAAACCCTTTATCGTCGCATTATCTTATCCATCCTCCAGCAGTTCAGCCACTGGCTGTATCCCAAATGGAAGCGGAGGCTGTTTGGATTGGACCGCGCTCAGCCGCCCCAACGCAGATATTGGCACAGTCAATTTGGATATGCAGCAACAGGTTGATATCTACGACGCCATGTTCAACGCCGTCAATGGGCGTACCTGGGTCAGCGGATTCGTTAGCCGCGGATATTATTCACCGGTGGCATTGCTCGATAAATCCGCCTCTATTCACGGAAAGCCTTCCTCAGATTTATTATGGTATTGGTTCCCGCGTTTTCTCGGGAATATCAAATGACTTCCCGCTCTAGGCGGCGTCCTTCGCGCAGCATCCCAGGCAGGGACGCCGCCGAGGACGGCGACTTGAGCAAAATATGGAGAAGCCATGTATAAAATAATCTTGAAGCGCGTCGGACTCGGGATTCTTATCCTCTTCATATTGCTTGGCGCAGGTGGCGGATATTATTTCAAAAGCTACCTGCCAAATACGGTCGCGCCCAAATCCTTCCCGCAAGTGGACGGGGATATCCAACTCGATGGGCTCGATGCAGCTGTAGATATCTACCGCGATGACATGGGTGTCCCGCACATTTATGCAACCACAGCACACGATCTTTTCTTCGCACAAGGCTTCGTCCACGCGCAGGACCGCTTCTGGCAAATGGACTTTTGGCGGCATGTTGGCTCCGGCAGAGTTTCTGAAATGTTCTCCTCAGAAGTCGAAACGGATGCCTTCCTACGCACTTTGGGCTGGCGCGTCACCGCCGAACAGGAATGGGAGCAATTGTCTCCCATACTGAAAAACAATCTTACCTCCTACACCGAGGGCGTGAATGCTTACCTAAACGATCACGCAGCCCCTGCATTAAGTCTCGAATATTCCATTCTTGGTTTGCTCAACGCTAATTACACCATCGAGCCCTGGACCCCAATCCACAGCCTCACTTGGGGCAAAGCCATGGCCTGGGATCTGCGCGGCAACATGGATGAAGAAATTGAGCGCGCTGTCCTCCTCAAAACGCTCACCCCCGAACAAGTTTCCGCATTATTTCCGCCATATCCTCAGGATCATCCTTTCATCGTCAGCCAAATTGAGAATGGGATTTCCGCCAACGCGCCGACTCAACCGTCAGCATTTGACCTCCCTAACGAAACACTCGCCGCGCTTGAGCATAACGTCTCTCTTCTGGAACCCGTGCTGGGTCCCGCGGGCGACGGAATCGGATCCAACTCTTGGGCCATTTCCGGCGAGCGCACAACGACCGGCTTACCGCTTCTGGCGAACGATCCGCATTTAGGGATCCAGATGCCATCCATTTGGTATCAGGTTCATTTGGAATGCAAACCCATCACAGAGGAATGTCCATATAACGTAGCTGGCTTCACATTTGCAGGCGTGCCAGGAGTCATCATCGGCCACAATGACAAGATCGCCTGGGGCTTCACCAATGTCGGTCCAGACGTGATGGACTTATACATTGAAAGAGTCAATCCTGAGAACCCCGATCAATACGAAGTCAACGGCGAATGGGTGGATTTTGAAACTCGCAAAGAGGTCATCAATGTCGCTGGCGGCGACCCGGTTGAAATCACCGTGCGCCTCACAAGACATGGCCCTGTTATCTCTGAAACATATGGTGACCTGAAAAACGAGAATACAGATAATGATCCCGAATTCATCCCATTCAAAGAGCGCGCCGGCCTGGACCTGCCTGAAGATTACGTCATCGCGCTCAAATGGACCGCGCTCGCGCCGTCCACTCCGTTTGAAGCCGTTTGGGGATTCAACAAAGCGCAGAACTGGGATGATTTCCGCGTAGCTGCAAAACAATTCCATGTGCCCGCGCAAAATCTACTTTATGCGGATGTGGAAGGTAACATCGGCTATCAAATGCCAGGCGACATCCCCATCCGCGCCAAAGGAGATGGCACACTCCCCGTGCCAGGCTGGACGGACGAATACGAATGGACAGGCTTCATTCCATTTGAGGAACTTCCTTATACTTTCAATCCACCTGAAGGTTATATCGTGACGGCCAATAACCAGGTGCCGCCGAATGATTTTCCCTATCTCATTACCCAGGATTGGAATTACGGCTTCCGCGCCCAACGCATTGTGGATATGATCGAGAACGCGCCAGCCAAGCTCGACATCACCTACACGCAAAACATGCAAGGCGATGCGTTCGACGCGAACGGCCCCGTCTTCGTGCCATTGCTAACACAACTGGACTTCGAGTCTGCCTCATCTAATGAGGCGGCAGCACTGGATCTCTTAAAGAATTGGGATTATCAAGCCAAAGCGGATTCTCCCGCCGCCGCGATCTTCGAAGCATTCTGGCGGCAGCTGCTGCAAAACACTTGCAATGACGACCTGCCCGAAAACTACTGGCCTGAAGGCGGCTCCCGTTATGGCGAGTTCATGCGCAATTTGAGTGTTGACGCTGGTTGGTGGGACGACAAAACTACATTGGATGTGGTTGAAACGCGCGATGAGATACTGAAGAAATCACTTGTCAATGCAGTCGCAGAACTCGAAAAGATATTGGGTAACGACCTCTCCAAATGGAACTGGGGTGATCTGCATACGTCCACATTTAGAAATGAGACGCTGGGTGAATCAGGCGTGCCACCCATTGAGGCCCTGTTCAACCGCGGGCCTTTCCGCACCAGCGGCGGCAGTTCCATTGTCAACGCCACAGCGTGGAATGCGCTGGAAGGCTATCAAGTTACAGATGTTCCGTCCATGCGCATGATCGTGGATCTGAGTGACTTGAACAATTCTGTGACCGTACACACAACGGGACAGTCTGGTCATGCGTATCATGCTCATTACATCGATATGGCTCAGTTATGGGCAGATATCAACTACTATTCAATGTCGTGGGATCAGACCAAGATAATGTCAGAAGCCGAAGGGCATCTGGCTTTGAAGCCGAAATGACCGCAAATATCGTAGGGACGGGGTCCTCCCGCCTAACCCTGCCCCTACGACTTGTTTATTCTCAACGCCAGCCACGAAAAAAAGATCACTCCCAAGTAGCCGGCAAACAGATCTTGAAAACTGACAGTGCGGCTTGCAAAAAATTGTTGTGACAATTCCTCAACGCCGATCAAGAGGGCTAGCATGAGGCCGCTGATAACGGTCACCCGCCTTGGGCTTTGGAATGGAAGCGAGCGGAAGAGAGTCAGGTCGATCAGCAGGGTTAGGATCCCATACAGGATGAAATGTCCCGCTTTATCTCCATATGGGATCTGATTGATAAGCTTGAGAATTCCAAGCTGTCCGTTATCTGCCAGAACGATAATTAGAATAATGAAAAGCGCAAAAAGAATTGTGATCCACTTCATGTTCGGTGCAGCAAAAATCGAGACGCCCTAGAGCGTCTCGATTTTTGCTTTTTCGGCTTTCATTTCGCGCCGCGCTTTCAAAGCCTCCCATACTGCCGGGACCACAGAAATAAAAATGATGGCAAGGATGACAAGTTCAAAGTTCTTTTTTACAAAGGGAATGTTGCCAAAGAAATAACCCAGGAATGTAAACAGCAAAACCCATACGATGCCACCGAACACGTTGTACGAAAAGAAATAGCTGTAGGACATGCGTCCCATGCCGGCAACGAAAGGCGCAAATGTTCGAACAATGGGAACGAAGCGAGCGAGAAAAATTGTCTTGCCGCCATGCTTTTCAAAAAAGGCATGCGTGCGGTCAAGATATTCCCGCTTGATCCACTTGATATTGTAGGCGCGGTCACCCAGGTAATGACCGATCCAATAGTTAACGGTATCACCCACAATTGCGGCAATGATCAGCAAAAGCACCAATAGCCAGACGTTCATCGAACCAAGCGCCGCGAAAGTGCCTGCCGCGAACAGTAATGAGTCACCGGGTAAAAATGGCGTGACAACAAACCCTGTTTCCATGAAAATAACGGCGAAAAGGATCGCATACGTCCATGCGCCATATTGGTTGATGATATTCGCCATGTGTTCATCAAGATGTAAAAATAAATCAATAAGAAACCTTAATTGCTCCATGTCACTCTCTCTCAATTGGAATGTAAAACAGGTAAAAATTATACCTTGCTTTCGCGGCTGCTTTCTATGCGGCTAAGCCAGTCACCAAAGATAAGAATGATAAGACTGCCCAGCGAAGACATTCCCAAATTCAGTGACCCAATCGGGATGAATACCCAGCCGCGCCAGAGCCCCATAAAATGACCGATCGCAAAACCAACCACGCTCAATACAAAATACAAGATCAATCGCCAAAAACCTCCGTTGCGGACCAGGTGATACACCGCGCCATAGAGCAGTGCCAAAAGAAAGGCGAAGAGAAGGGCCGGGAGGGTCATTGGGTTTAATTCAGAGTCCGACAGCTTGATGTCGAAAATAAGTCGAAAGTGCAGGAGTTTGCTCCTGCACTTCAAAGTTTAAGGGTTTAAATGTTTTGCGAAGAAATCTGTAATTGCACTGTAACAGGTGACGCGGTTCTCGTATTTTAGAACGTCATGCCCTTCATCTTCAAAGATCAGCAACTCAAGATCCTTGCCTTGCGCCTTCAACTCCTTCACCAAGTCTTCAGATTCGGCGGCCACAACGCGTGGGTCATTTCGACCCTGAATGACCAGCATAGGCGCGGACATGTTCTGCAAGTGCGTCTTGGGAGAACGTTCAACCAGGAAGGCGCGTTCGTCCGCCTTTTCAGGGTCACCCAGGGCGATCTTGAAGTATGGCTTCCATGTGGCAGGGATGCGTTCTGAGAAAGTAAGCAGATCGTATGGACCAAACATATCGCAACTGGCTTTCCACAAGTCCGGATGAAGACCCGCCTGCATCAGAGTCATATATCCACCATAGGAACGACCTACAACCGCCGAGCGTGAAGCGTCCAGTCGTTTGTCTTTTGGTAGAACTTCCTTCATCGCATGGACATGATCGAGACGATCCTGCCCGCCCCAATCGCGGTCCACGTGCTTGGTGTATGAGAGTCCATAGCCTGTTGAGCCCCGCACGTTTGGTACAAAGACCGCGAACCCGCGCAGGGTGAGATATTGGATGAGAGGCATGGAGAACCACGCAAAGTCCGGGCGTTCCTGCCCCTGCGGGCCGCCGTGGATGTAATAGACAACCGGGCGCGCGCCTTTAAAGCCGAGTCCCTTTGAGGGGAGGTAAAGCCGGGCAGAGACGCGCAAGCCATCGTGGGAAAGATACGAAGCATCCTCTCCTTTTGATAAATGCACATCGGGGATGCCAAGTATCTTTTCGTTGGTATGCAGAGTAACCTGTTTGCGCTTGCGGCCTCCCAGTGTATAAATTTGTGTTGGCGAAGTTGCAGTTGAAAACGAAAGCGTAAAGACATCCTCTGCGGGATCGTAATGGACGCGCTCGAGCATTCCATCTGCCAGAGGTCCCGCTCCCACCAGCGCATATTTAAGAGTCATGAGTCGTTTCCTTTCATTGAAAAAAGCCTCATATACCCACGAGCAACCGTCTATGTTGAAAGTGACCAGATAACGATCTTTTTTGAGGTGAGCCAGTTCAACCATTTCGCCCACACCCTCATGCTGTACACCTCTGAGCTGCACCTCTTGCAACTGGCCGGGTTTTCGAAAATCAAAGTATCCCAAACCATAAGTATCTTCGAACACCGAACTAATTACCAGCGCGCCCTTTTCGCTTGGAGAAAACACAGCAGCACCCAGACCATTGAGCGGGACGCTTTCTCCTTCCGTGCGGTCTTCCAGAGGCTTGCCATATAACACTTTATTTTTTCGGCCACTCCGTAAATACAAAACGCCATCGCCAACTGTATAACCAGTGTTTAGCAATAATCTGGCATGCTTTTTATTGTGTGCCGCCACTCCCAGGCCAAACTCACTTTCCGCAATTTTGGTTAGCTTTCCAGATCTCAGATCGCCGCGATAGGTTTCAATGAGCGCAGTATCACGTCGCTCTGCGGCCAGATAAACTATATTTTTTTCAGCGTCGCATTCGCCAAGATGTACGCGATAATCTGCAAAGAAATTTTTAAACGACGGCTCAGGGAAGCCACCCTGCATGGGAACCAGCATCGGCTGGTAATTTTCGTCACCGTCCTTATCGATCATGACCAAAATTTTGTCAATCCTGGGGAAAACATAGAACGAGAGGCCGCCAATCAAAAGCGGATTTTGCAAAGCAATGTTTGGCGGAAGCAACGGCTCAGGCACACTGCCACCGAATTTCATGGAATACAAACTCAACTGGCCAGACTGATTGCTAAGGAAGAAAACTCGCTTCGCCGCATATTGCGGCACAACAAACAAACGAGCAGACATCAGCGACTCAACACGATACGTCATGGTATGGCTCCTTTGAAATAAATTTTTGTGATCTTACCATTGCTATTTTTTCCAATGACAAATCAAATACGATCAAAACAAATTCTTGCCTACGCGCAGGTTTTAGGCGATAATTCCGCCGCCGATCATCAAATCGTTTTGATAGAAGACTGCGGCCTGCCCTGCTGTAATATCTCGCTGCGGCGCGTCAAACTGGACCCGAGCTTGCTGGGCGTTATTGATAGGTATGACTGTCGCCGCTGCCTCTTTTGCCGTGTAGCGAATCTTCACTTCCGCGCGGAATGATTCTTGAGGTGTTTCGCCAGAAAGCCAATTGACGTCGCATGCGGTCAACTCATGCGACCCAAGCTCTTCCTGAGTCCCAACGATCAGTGCATTGGTTTGTGCATTCTTTCCAAGTACATATAACGGAACTGCGGATGCAACGCCCAATCCCTTACGTTGACCAATTGTGTAATTCGCCAGACCAGTATGCTCGCCAATGGATATACCGGCGCGTGTAACGATCTCGCCAGCCGTGAGCATCTCTGCCGCGTTACGATGTAGGAAGTTGCGATAATCATCCCCAGCCAGAAAACAGAGGTCCTGAGAATCTTTTCGTGAGGCAGTTGGCAATCCACACTTT
>JAXIPJ010000430.1:0-2412 GCA_045402985.1 Anaerolineales bacterium | reverse complement strand
CCTGACGGAAGAGGCGCAAGAAGCTATAAGCCAGAATTGCACCTCCGAACATTTGGGAAACATGGAAGCAATATTCAATATACAGTAGACCTTGCATATTGGTCCCAACCATACTATGCAAGTTATCGTGCGGCCACCAGGAGAGGAGCATAAAGGCAATGATAATGTAGAGCACCCATGAGAGGATCCCATTCTTTGAACAATTGGCCAGCCAAAAAGGAGGAAGGCGATCCCGAGACCAAAGGTCAACCAGTCGAAGGCAGCGATGAGAACGAAAAAGAGAAGCTGTTGAGAGGTTGGCGAGGGCTAATCTGATCTCATCGGCCAGATTCTAGGTGCTAGAAAAAAGCTGGAACACCGAACGGTCAAGCTCAGCGGCGCTTCCCGCCACACACGAGTCATAGAGGTTGGTATGACTCACTGCGATGCAGTACGAATTTTGCCCCAAACTGGAGCGTCCGCTGCAGCGCCTCGTTGGACTGTACGCCTCCAATGGGCGTAACCGTTACTTTAGTGCATATCCCATGTAACTGCCTGCTAAATTTGTACCCTCACGGAACCCGATGCGTCGTCCAAACTCGCTGCCTGAAATCTTCTCCTGCTTGTATAGCCACATAGCTCCGATCATCCGTACGGGATTGCCAAGGTTTGTGCCTCTCAGATCCTGATTACGTAGGCCATGCCGTGCCAGCGAGGTGGTCAATTCCTCAGGTGTGATGAACATCTCCCACACATGCACATTGGGTGGAAAGAAACGGGTAAGGCGCCACTCCTGCGCCAGCTTGATCACCACCACCTTGCTGAACATTGTACGGTTAATGGTGTCGTAGAAAAAGACTCCATGCTGCTTGAGCACACGTCCAATTTCGCCAATCACAGCGTCCCAATTCGGAATATGCTCTAGCACGTCGCAGCAATAGACCACCTCGAATCTCTCCTTTTCGAAGGGTAGTGCGTCACCGTAGCCAAGGCGATAGTCAATCTGCAATCTGTTCTCCGTGGCGTGCGCCCGTGCGATGGCAAGCGACTGCTCGGAAGGATCAATGCCAGTGACCGCAAATCCCATAGTGGCGAATTCTTCGGCGAGTAAGCCACCACCACAACCAACATCCAGCGCACGCTTGCCTTTTGGATCAATTCCCAACTCTTTTAGGATATGTTGAAAGTAGGGAACGCGCCACGGATTCACGGCGGCCTTGAGGATATTTAGTAAGCCATGCTCGTCCCACCAGGTGTGGGCTAACCGGTCATATACATCGTTGTCAATCTGAGGAGTCGCTGGAGCAGTCATTGCGTTCCTTTCAGGATCGTCGCGGTGCCGTGATTACAACACAGGCGAAGTTTCACCTGCTAGTTGCAGGGGTCGATTGGCGCAGTCCAAGAATAAGGTTACAAGTAATACTTTCAACCATGTTTTCATTTTACACTCCGCTCTTCACTCAAATCAAACCGATATTAGAAGAGTACTACACGCTGATATTGCGCAATCGTTCAGTAATTCCAAACCATTCATTAAACACAGGCGCAGCTGGTTCGGGTTGTTAATCATAGTGATATAATGTCATACATCTGATTTGATGTCAATGAGTTTGTGATTTATTAATAGAAAAAGGCTATGTCGTTCGGTAAAAAGGGTCGACCTCTTGAGGATGTACTTGCCCGCCAGCGCGAGATCTACGAAGCTGTATCCCCACTAATTCTACAAATAGGCGCACGACAGCTGTCCATGCGCCAAGCCGCTGGAACCGCCTGTTTGAGTATCGGCGGCCTCTACCACTATTTTCCCACCAAACGTGACCTTGTATTGCATGGACTCAGTCCGGAGGCGCTAACCAGATGCTGTCATGACTTTCATGCTCAATTCGGGTTTTTGGCCAATGCAGACCCCGAACAATACCTTGAGCGATGCCTCGACGATACCGTGCGTATTGTAAAATTTCTCCGACCTTCCTTCCACGCGGCACTGGAGCTTGGCGCACAAGCCTTCTGGAATGTGATCGAGAGTGTATTGACGTTCACGATTCAGGAGTTCACCATGGTAGTGCAACTTCTTGCCCCAGAGGGAAATGAGCAAGAAATAGATCGTCTCGGGCGGGCACTCCGCAGGTCTATTTGTGCAGGTGTGATGGACAAAACGGCGACTGATGATGAAATCAGACACGAACTACGTGCCCTCCTTGAGGGCTACAGATCACACGCCGGTCAGAAGTGGGAACGAAGCGATAGCTTGTCTGTCAGGAGTACTATCTAACTTTCTTGTCTGGTACAAGACCTTTCATAAACCACAAAAATCAAACAAATTGAGCAGAGTGCAGTGGTATCATCACACCATGACTCACCGCCTGCAAATCGCTGAACTTGACTAGGTCACTGACTCAGTTGCCGGGCTTACTATGCTTGCCCTACGAGACC
>JAXIPJ010000237.1:0-4735 GCA_045402985.1 Anaerolineales bacterium | reverse complement strand
CTTATACGGCTCTTCAGGCGAATAGTTGCAGGTTTATATGCTCCACTCATTTGCTTTCGGCAGCATCCTCGCCGCCGGGGACGGCGGCCTGAGCTAATAAATCTAATCAGGGATTCCCGCGGCTTTTACGTCTTTTAGATTCAACTGTAATGATTTTCTTCCATTGTATTCGTTCACTTCAAAGTGATACATCACGTCCACGCGGGGGGGAAGAGTGGGCTGGAGATGTCCCATGCGGAAGCCGATGGAATCTACTGTCGCACCGCGTTCATCTTCGAGAGACAGTTTTAAATGGCTGTTTTCCGCGCCGACCGTGCGCGCCGCTTTGACCTTGACATTGCGCGAGACGAAGATCGCGTCCGGGTTGCCATAACCGGTGGGTTCCAGATAGGCAAGATAATTCAAAACCTCAAAGTTCAACTGTGAAAGTGGAACCACCATATCTGCCGAGAGAGTTTGACGCAGGTCTCTTCCTGAGAGTTGATCTTTTGCAATGGATTTGAGGCGCGTCACCAGTTCAGGTAAGTTTTCATTCTTTACTGTAAAGCCTGCGGCCGCGGCATGACCTCCATGACGGACGAGCAAATCCTTGCACAAGTCGAGTGCGTCGGTGATATGAAATTCAGGGATGGAACGGCACGAGCCACGCGTCTCTTCTGTGCTTTTGGCTGCCACGATGGCGGGACGATAATACAATTCTGTGAGACGGGAGGCGGCTAGCCCTACCACACCCGGATTGAAATCTTCATGAGCGGCAAAGAGCAGGAACGCTTCAGGGTCTTCGCTCATGGCGATCTCATCGGCTTGTTGTTGCATCGTTTTTGTGATGGCTTGTCTTTGACGGTTCTGTCCATCGAGTTGTAGTGCCAGTTGACCGGCGCGCATCACGTCTGGTGTGGTGAGAAGTTCGAGGGATGCTAATGCGGATTCCAGCCTGCCGGATGCATTCAAACGTGGACCCAGCATGAAGCCGATCTGGCCCGCGGTGGTTTTGTCAATTTTCATTTGCGCGACGCCAGCCAGTGAATACAGTCCCTGGCGTTTGGTGGCGCGGATCTGCTTAAGTCCCTTGCGCACCAGTGAGCGGTTTTCGCCAACAAGCGGAGCCAGGTCCGCGACAGTGCCTAATGCAACGAGATCAAGCAGATCATTAAGCTGTAAGCTGACAGCTGATGGCCGACTGCTTGCCAACGCTTCCGCGATCTTGTATGCAATACCAACTCCGGCGAGATCTTTATCAGGGTACGGATCACCGTGTTGTTTCGGGTTGATGACCGCAAAAGCAGGGGGCAGGTTCAAGCCATCAGGGTGGTGATGGTCTGAGATAATGAGGTCCAGCCCAATCGTCCGCGCGTGAAGCGCTTCGTTTGGCGAGCGGATGCCGCAATCCACAGTGATGACTAATTTGACGCCATCTGCCTGGAGGGAATTCAGCGCATCTTTATTAAGACCGTAGCCTTCGTCGAATCGATTCGGGATGTAGCCGCGCACATTCGCGCCCAATCCTTCGAGCGCCTGGACGAGCAGCGCGGTGGCTGTGACGCCGTCCACGTCGTAGTCCCCGTATATAGCGATGGGTTCCTGGTGATCGAGCGCGTATTGGATGCGCTCGACCGTGGCTTGCATGCCAACGAGTTGGAACGGATCGTTATTGGAAACAGGTTTGGCTTCGAGAAAGAGCTTTGCTTCTTCGTAGGATCCCAGGCCGCGATTGAAAAGGATTTGCTTGAGTATGGGTGGAAATTTGATCAGGGATTCTTCGGCTTGTGGTGTGATCGGCGACGCAATAGCCCAGCGTTTGTTATGCATGATATCGTTAAATCTTCTCCATTGAGTATTTCTTAAATATGAAAGGTGCAGACATAGTATAAACTGGGTTGGGATAAGGCGGCAAGTGTATAATAAAGGCAACTGGAGGAGCCATGTACATTCTTAGACCTGACGAAAAAACAACATCCGTGATGCTGTACACACAGGATACGCTGGTGCGCGGAGATGTGGTGACCACAGGAAACGTGCATCGTGTGAACATCTGGCTGCGAACGGACGGCGCGCCCAAATACATGCACATCCTTAAGCCTCAGGTGATCGTCTTTGGGGGCAGCACGGTTAAGCCGTTAAGCTATTCTGAACTTTATTTCCCCACTTCGCAGATCATCGCGTTTCACACCCTGCCGCCTACAGACGAACCGCTGGATTTTGACTTCGAAGAAACTGACCGTATGATGCATACTTTGGACCTGTTGGTGGGCACCTTTGTGATGCGTGGAAGTATCCGCATCTCGACTCACACGGAGCTGGGTACCAGCCTCGAACAGGCGCGCATCGACTGGATGTCCGTGTATGATGTGGAGGTCTCGAATCCCTATCTGCCGCAAATGCCAATCCTGCAGGTGCCAATGGCGTTGGTGCATACGAGCCACGTGGCGTTTGGTTTGGAGTAGGGAAGGGATGTGAGGGGGATCCAATTGTATGGGGATATAATTTCACGCATGGACATTACGCTTACCACACCCGCCCTGTTATTTCCCACCGTTTCGCTTTTGATGCTGGCTTACACCAACCGCTTCCTGACGCTGGCTACCATCATCCGTACCTTGTACGATCGGTATCATGCAAATCATGACGAAAGTCTGTTCGGGCAAATTGCAAATTTGCGTTACCGCGTGTATCTCATTCGCAACATGCAGATCTATGGAGTGTTGAGTCTGCTTTTTTGCGTGGTGAGTATGTTGGCGCTTTTCGCCGGCTGGACTGCCGGTGGGCAATGGAATTTTGTCATCGCCATGCTCCTGATGATCGTTTCGCTTGGAATTTCGCTGCGTGAATTGCAAATTTCCGTGGGCGCGCTGGATCTCCTGTTGATGGATATAGAGGAACATGAAAAGATGGGGTAGGGCAAATCCTTATTGACACTCGCTCAGATCATCAGCATAATTGATAAGGTGACCCATTACACGAAAACCGAATAAATAATCTTATCTAAATAGCTCAGGAGGTAGAGAGATGAAGAAACTACTGGTTTTAGCTTTATCTACGATCTTGCTTGTTACGATGGCAGGTTGCGGCCCTGATACCAACATAGAAGTCAATACGCCTGACGCCAGCATACAGCTCAACACACCTGGTGTTAATCCGCTTGCCAACGAGCCGGCTGAAAATGGACACGTTGCAGGCGTTGTGCAGGGACTCTGGCATGGCATCATTGCTCCGGTGACGCTTATCATGTCGTTCTTCAATGAGAATGTGCAAATGTACGAAGTCCACAACGATGGAAAAGAATATAACCTCGGTTACCTGCTTGGTGTGGCGATCGTGTTTCTCCTTTTAGGTTTTTCAGGACGCAGGCGATAAACTGAATTTCGAAAGTATCATCACACCGAGTTAGCGCTTCTTGATGGGAGCCTTTTACAATATTAATTTGCCTGTAATCATTTATGTTGCAGGCAAATTCTGTTATATCTAAAGCCATAAACTATGGAGTTGCGTCTGTTTTAGTGGGCAGAAAACGAACATCTAGCAACGGCATAAAAACTTATCAGGGTTCATTATTGTATAATGCGAAATAATTCAATGAAAACGAAACAACGCTTCACCGACGACATCATCGCCGCCATTCACAAGGAAAAAATTCTCGGCATTCGCGCCGGCAAAGAACCGACGCACCGCATCATTGGGATTTGGGCTGTAGTGGTGGAAGCACGCGTCTTCGTCCGCTCATGGGGTACGAAACCGCGCAGCTGGTGGCGGGTTTTAGTGGAAGACCCACATGGAAGCATGTTTGTGGGTGAGAAGGAAATCCCTGTTCGAGCGATCCAAACGCGAAGCGAGCGCCTGAAGGATTTGGTCAGTGCGGCGTATAAGGAAAAGTACAACACACCGGGGTCCGTTCAGTATGTGAAGGATATGTCGCGCAGGAAGTCACGCGAAACGACCACTGAATTGGCCCCGCTCTTATGAGGAATCCACAAGCACATGTCAGTCCGCGGACCATTTATTGTATAATAAATTTATCCCAACTATGTCTGATTAATTACCGCCCAGAGTATGCCCACCTAACAAGAATCTCTTCATTATTACAGTAAAGATAACCAATTGTATTTGAATAGTTCAGGAGGCAGAGAGATGAAGAAAACACTCATTTTGGCTTTGCTTACAATATTACCTGTCATGCTGGCAGGCTGTGGACCTGGCTCAAGTGTACAAGTCACCACGCCCAACTCCACCATGCAACTGAGTGCGCCGGGACCCAACCCGCTGATGAATCAAGCAGATGCGAGTGGACGCATCGCACGTGCTGGCGCAGGACTGTGGCACGGCATCATCGCGCCTGCGACATTATTAGTCTCATTTTTTAATTCTGATGTGCGCATGTACCAAGTCCACAACGCCGGAAGCGAATATGACCTTGGTTTCCTGGTCGGTGTAGCACTGGTGATCTCATTCATAAGTCTTCTCGTGCGAATGCGGCGGTAAAGGCTGAATTTCAAGATTCATAACGCCAGGTCCGAGTACTGAGTGAAGGACTCTTGCCATCGTTTACAAAGCTGACTAAAGTTAGCTGGCGAAGGGCGAGTCTGCTTTAGCAGAGTTTGTAAGAATAGCCCGCACCGTTCACCGTCGGGCGGGACAATGGGTGAGATAAACACCGCGAAACGACATTACCTTCAAGTTAAGCGTCTGCCAAAGACCTCAGAGATTCACTTCGCGAAAGTCTTCGAGGTCTTGTTTCTAT
>JAXIPJ010000169.1:0-3947 GCA_045402985.1 Anaerolineales bacterium | reverse complement strand
CGTCAGGTGTCCGAGCATGTGCTGCCGATTTTCCTGCGAGCAGTAGACGATTGTGTTACCGCCGTTCGTCACCGTCGCCCCGAGCGCGTCCTCGGTATTCGTAAAGAGATGACCCCATTGCGATTGCAGCAAGTTGACGACGTTCAAGTCTTCACCCTGCGCCTCGCGATGCGCGCCGTTCGCGCCGAGGAAATGTACGTGCGAGTCGC
This sequence comes from Anaerolineales bacterium, assembly GCA_045402985.1. Lineage (GTDB taxonomy): Bacteria > Chloroflexota > Anaerolineae > Anaerolineales > Villigracilaceae > Defluviilinea. Next base: position 3,738 of record JAXIPJ010000169.1, on the reverse strand, counting down.
CACTGAACCAGCGCTGCGCGTTCATGTTGGTCCAGCGCTTGAGCCGCAGCGTCAACTCACGCTGCCCCGGCTCGACGCGCATTTGCGTCCGTAGTGGCTCATACTCGAAGCCGCGTGCCACGTCCACGATCACCTCGCCGCGCGGCAGCCAGCCCTGGCAGCGTCCGTCAATATAGGCGTACGTGATCTGCCCCAGGCGCAGGTCACCGCCGATGTCCACATGAAAGGTATCCAGATTCGAGTTGACGTGATCGTGATGGCCGTGTGGTTGATAGGGGATACCCTCCGGCGACCGGAAGTGGACGCGGCAGGGGATGGGGTGGCCGGTCTCGTCGTCGAGGATGGTGACGTGGACCCAGTTCCGACCGCGATCCACGATTTCCAACTGCACCCGCGACGTGACGACTTTTCCCTCGGCCTGGAGCGTGCCCCAGTTTACCTGACCGATTTCCTCACCCGCAGATTTAACCGTGACTGTGGCCGAAGGGATCGCCGCGACCTCCACATACGCGGGGCTTGATATTTCGTTCTGCGCCTCGCCCCAGCCTTTGAAGCCATCCGCCAGAAAATCATTCGCCGACTTCTCAGGTAAAGCAAACGGGAATGTCGCCACGCCGCGATCCACATCCACTTCCAAGTTAAAGTGTTTCGCAGCATCCTCCGGCTGCGGCAGCGTGATCTTCACCTCGCGCTTCGCGTCGCGCGAGAAGGGCGCTTCGTCGTTGAACCCCAGCGTAATCGCGGCGACGATGAACTTCCGGTCAGTGGGTTCGAGCCTCACCGACTCAATGACCCGCGTGGGATCGCTATTCTTCCAGGCCCATAAGTAGTAGCCCTGACTGTTGTGAGGCCATCCCTGGTACGTCTCGGCCTGGCGCTCGCCCATGTTAGCCCATTTCCCTTCGTAGCGCGGCATCAACCCGTTCTTATCGTCGGGCACGGCCAGGAACGGAAAGCCACCCCACCAGGTGGGCACAAGCGCGACCTCGAACCGTTCTCGAATGGGCACCTGCTCCACCTGACCGTCACTGAAGCGAAACAAATAATTGGCGACGATGTGACCAATGCTCTCGCCCTCTCTCACGTGCGATTCCAGCAGCGTATGAGCAAAGATCACGTACCGCGCCGCCGCGCCGAGCGGAATCGTCACGCTCGCGTCTTCCCGGCTGCCGAGGCCGATGAAGCAGCGCGCCGGGTCAGGCGTGGCGCCGCCCACAATGAACGGCAGGCCATGCCACGTCTGGCTGCCAATCAGAGGTTGCGCTCCCTCCCTGATGAACTCCGTGCCGACGTTACAGAACTGGGTAAGATTGAGTGGTTGATAGTCGTTCATAGGTTATTTTCCTCCGTTGCCATTCCTCACTTACTCCTTGACCTTGAGTGCCGAGTATTATTCAAGCACCCAACGGTTTGCGTTACTGACAGGTGGGCGGGTGGCGTATTCAGACCTTTCTCAAATCGTAAATGCCCCAAGCCAAGGTGGCGACGATCGCCGCTGCGTAGAAATAAACAACGTGTGTTATCGGCATGCCGCAGGCGTGCAAGAATGAGCCGAAGACAATAGGTGACAACAGAAAACCATAACAGATCAACATAACCAAGGCGGGTGGCACGACCTTCCCGCTTCGAGTCTTAGTTAGCCAGGGAGCGCGCCCTAATTGAACCAGCCATGGGACGCAGAGGATGAAGATTGTCAGAGGAATGATGATTGCGGTCATCGTGGATAGGACCTCCGGCGGGATAGCAGCATAATCAAAATCATTGCCTGATAATGCAAGCCACACGCGTAAAGCCGGCGATCCGACCGCGTACGTCATCGCTATTAGCAAAACAACAAGGCGTATCTTCTTCGAAATTTGCTGCATTCAATCCGGACGGATCCGCTCCATGAGCGTGTTCTAATTTTGGCGAGCGCCACACGGCTTGCGTTATCCGCTGGTGGGTGGGACGAAATAACGCCAATTTGACGAAACCAACTTCAAGCCAAGAAAGCGGTTTGAAAACGCGAAGACTCCCACCATCATGACCCTAGTGCTCTTTGCCGGGGATCGGGTGCACGCTGCACGCTGTGTTAGGCGCATTTTCGTTTCAACGAATCCCTCAATGTTGGATTCTTCGACCAAAGCAGATACATCACTTGCAAATTACCATCCTTCTCAGATTCAGGATCAGGATGCAGACACTCCCATAGTGTAATACTAATTTGTATCATTTATCTTTTTCTTTGACCGCCGATAAACAACTGTCCCAAATCATCCGGTAAAGGTCCTGCATGAACATAAATATCTTCATCCTGCATAATTTGACGCCAGGGCGCAGGTTGTTGCTCTACACTTTTCTCGTTATCGCTTATCCCAACAATCATAAAATCAAGCTCGCTACTGCACTCACAGAACCCCCAACTTTCACGGATGGCCCACCAGTGACAGGCAGAGCACTCATACAAACATGAAAAATCATGTACTGGGATCAGAGAGTCGTGAGTTAGATCCTCAGCCACCGTCCTGGATGGGTGAATCCCAGTTACAACAATCGATTTTCCACAGGCAGGACAACACCTGATGTTGCCAGGCTGTTGTGAAAAATATGTAGTCATGTCATATACAACAAAGTTGGGCATGGTGTGTGTTAGGCGTTTTTATGCTGTGCAAGGCTCGCCGCCTGAAACAGGTTACTATCGCAAACTCGTCAAAGTTCTACAGACAACCCAATCTTTGGCGGTGACCAATAAATGCAACTTGCCAAAACATCAAACTGCAGGAGTCAAGATTACCTCAAAAGGTCCGGACTCTAAACTTAACCGAATGCAAGCCATAATTATTTATTACACTGACCGAGCACCCAGCTCCATGTTCGAAGAGAGGCTCTCACCTCCGGTAAGATGGGAGCTAACAAAGATGTGCAATCATATTATATTCATTATGCCTTGCATGGCAATGTCAGTGGGGCAAGCGCATTCCTTACGAGCTTGTAATTGGCTTACCAAAGTCAAGATATGAAAGAAATATAGTTGAGAGATATGCATTAGGAAGAATCATCCACTCAGCCCGACCCCCTGAATCCGCCATTTTGGTAAAATAATAATATGAGTAAAACAATCTCGCCCGGTGTCGTACATAAAGTGCCCACGGATTTACGAAAAGCTCTCACTTCCGATAGAGCGGCACTAGCAATATGGGAGGATCTTACGCCGCTTGCGCGCAATGAGTGGATATGCTGGGTTACCTTCGTCAAGAAAGACGAAACGAGAAAGGAGCATATTATAAGGACGATCAGTGAACTCAAGGAAGGGATGCGCCGGCCGTGTTGCTGGTTGGGCTGTATTCATCGCAAGGATAAGCCGGTAAGCCCTTCGGTACAAGCAGTGCTCGATAGACGATCTAAAAAATCAAAATAAGAAGCATTGCTGACGTACCTATCCAGAAAAGGTGAGTAGCTTTGAAAAAACTGAACTAGAGATCGAGTGCCTCTACATAGTGCGCGCCAAGTGTGAGAGATATTTCGCCGCTATGGTGTAGGTCATGTTTCATGGTGCTCCAGATTATCGATTGACGCGTGAAGCGAGGCGCTTGCTCGCCCTGCCCATCCACGAACACATCCTGCAAGTCATCCGGTGTCCAGCGAACGAGAGCCCTTTGGATCATCTGCCAGGTGGACTCAAGCCCACTTATCAACTCGGTGGCGCTTCTCGTGGGTGCACCCGGTTCGTCCCATTTTTCCAATGAAGCCATGTCGGAC
>JAXIPJ010000208.1:0-2396 GCA_045402985.1 Anaerolineales bacterium | reverse complement strand
CTCGCCTACATTGCCGCAATGGAAGCTACCGGAGAACTACCTTTAATGAACCGCGATACATACGCGCACGCACTGAGCGTGGGTCGTTTAGGGGAATCTTCAAACGAATAAATATTTGTAGGGCGCTTACGCGACGGGTACCCGGCAGAGACTGCCACCCGTAGGGACGGCGTGCGGGCCGTTTGGCGGGCTATGATCCTGGAGACAAAGGAGAAAGAAATGGGCTATAAGCGTGTTGTCATTACCGAGTTTGGTGGGCCAGAAGTGCTCAAGATGATTGAGGAAACTAAATTGCCAGAGCCAAAATCTGGTGAGGTGCGAGTCAAGGTGCTTGTCACAAGTGCGGCTTTCACAGATGTGTGGATTCGTAAAGGCACATATCCTGATGTGAAAGAGAAACCGCCCTTCTCGCCAGGCTATGATATGGTCGGTGTGATAGACAAATTGGGCGAAGGCGTAACTCACTTTAAAGTGGGGCAGCGGGTTGCAGACCTCACAGTCATTGGTGCATATTCGGAATACCTCTGCCTACCAGAAAGCCGTTTAACGCCTGTCCCAGAGGGTCTCGATCCAGCAGAAGCAGTCAGCCTCATACTTTCGTATGTCACTGCATATCAAATGCTACATCGGGTCGCAAAAGTGAAGCAAGGTCAGCGCATCTTGATCCATGGTGCAGGCGGGGCTGTTGGCACAGCACTGCTGCAATTGGGTAAGCTGCTTGATTTGGAAATGTATGGCACGGCTTCCAAGTCCAAACATGAACTGATAAAACGACTGGGCGCAACGCCAATTGACTACAAGGGTGAAGATTTTGTGGAACGCATCCGCAGTCTGACAGGTGATGGTGTTGACGCAGCTTTTGACGCAATCGGAGGCGATAATTTCAAGCGATCCTTTCGTGCCCTGCGGCAAGGTGGGAAACTGGTGGCGTATGGTTTTTATAATACTACCCAGGGAAAGGGCGGCAGCATCCCACTTGATTTTATGCAGCTTCAGCTATGGAACATTTTGCCGAATGGACGGTCAGCAGCGTTTTATTTGATTACTGCATTGCGCAAAAAGCACGCTGATTGGTTCTCAGAGGATTTGACGAAGTTGTTTGATTTGCTGGCACAGAACAAGATCAAGCCAATCATTGAAGCGCGTATGCCATTAGCTGAGGCCAGGCGTGCTCATGAACTTATCGAACAAGCAGAGGTACAGGGCAAGATTGTGCTTACGGTTGCCGAAACGCCCCTCGCTTTCTCGCCGCTGACTGAGCCAGCCGAACACGGCTACATTCTCCAAGGAGCGTAAAATGACACAACCCAGCACGATCAGCGTAGAGCGACCGACATTCAAGATCTGCAGATCAAATTCGCGAATCTCTCGTAAACTTGATTGTCCTTAAGACTATTTCTCGACTGCATGAAGTCGTCAAGGAACTAAGCCAGGGCACACAAGTTCAAGTTGTTATCTTCACTAGCAGCATCATGGCTCGATCTCGTCGTGAGGTTGTCCAAAGCGCCGTTTATTAGTATTGCGTCCCTATAAGATAACGTATCTGGAGGAGCCGCATGTCCCGCATCGTATCATCGCCCATTATTAAATAAGATAACAACTGCCAACACCTAACGACACCGTATAGGAACCTGCATGGCAAAGCATCTAAAATTAGTTGTTGTGGAAGCCAGTTTTGCGATGAAATAGCATAGTTATGATCATAAAAATTGATTCAATCTCAATTTACAAATTCACACGGGAAAGTAAGTTTCTTTCTTTACAACCGCAAACGAATCTGCCACGCGCGGTATAAATCTGGTATACGGGTATAAATTTAGACCCGTCGGGTTTATGCCACCAGATAGAGAATGTATTCTCAAGAAATGAACAAACACCCCTACCTATAGGGGTGTTTTCGTTTAATATGTTCCCATAAACCATCATGCTACTTTTGCTTCTCGCCGACAGTTTTTCCAATCTCAAAACCTGCCTGCTTTATACTGATCCAGTTAACATATTTTCGACAGGCAGGTTAATCACTATGGATGGTTCCACCGTTCTAGTTCAGGATACATGGGAAATGCATCTCAATTGCAAGAGAGAGTTTTAATCCAGATCGTTGCCGCGATGAATCTTTGCCTATGTGGGTATTACGGCAATTCATTAAAACCATGCACCTGCGCGCCTGTTGTAGTAACCAAATATCAAAAGCGGTTCTCAGGCCCGTTACTTGACCCCATCGATATTCATATCGAAGTGCCAAGAGTTGATCATGAAAAGTTAAGTGGGAATAAACTTACTGAACGCGTTGACGGATCACTTCACTTGTTTCAGTAAGTTTATTCCCACTTAACTTTTCATGATCAACTCTTGGCACTTCGATATGAATATCGATGGGGTCAAGTAACGGGCCT
>JAXIPJ010000348.1:0-2614 GCA_045402985.1 Anaerolineales bacterium | reverse complement strand
TTCGCCTTCAATGCCTCATGGAGAATCCCTAACGCCTTCGGACCCATGCCATGTAATTGGGCAAGTTCTGCTTCTGTAACTTTCGTCAATTGCTTGAGTCTCAAATAGCCGGCATGTTCCAATGCATTTCGAGCCGGGTTACCGATCTCTCGTGGAAAATCCGATATGGGTGGTTGGGAATTCCTGGTCGTCATTCTTAAGCCATTTCTGCCGCAGGCAGCACATCGCTTTCGGTGTTCATATATCTATCCGAGAGCAACTTGTAATACTTTGTGTTCATCGCGATCAATGTGACGATCAACCCGATGATACCAGTCAGGGTAAAGACGAGAGCAATGCCGCGATCCGCGCCGGTGCCGAACCAGCCGCCGATGAGTCCGACGCCCGCTCCGGTCGTCATGAGTGGAATGAAGATCAGTTCAGCGATCGGACCGATGAAAAATGTAGTCAGTGGTGAAGCCGCCATCTCCACGCTTTGTGCGAATCCGAATACGCGGCCCTGACGATCCTGCGGCACCACCTTTTGGATGATCGTATGTTCTGCAGCTTCGATGAATGGCACCACACATAAGTAAATGAACATGCCCACGGTGAGCAGTATGATCGAAGGCTGGATGGTGAAGAAAGTGCAGACCGCCCAGATACTGATATTGGCAGCGAACATGGCTCGCAATGGGTTTTTGCCGAGCCCCCATTTGGCGATGAAGAGTCCGCCCACGATAAATCCGCAACTGAGAAATGCCCAAAGTACGCCCCACACTTGCACTGAAACTAGGGAAAGCCCATACGCATCCATGAGGCCCATGAACACGCCTCCCAGAAAATTGTTGATGGTGGTGAAGAAAATAAGCGCGAACAATCCGGGGATGGCGGAGATGATCACGAACGTCCCGCGTATATCCAGTTTGGCGGGCTTTCCATCCAGATGCACGATCTCGTTTTCTGGGATGGATACAGTGGCAAGGTGAATGATCGAGATAAGCATCATCACCATTGCCAGAATCAGCACGAGGTACATGCCTGAATGTCCAACCAAAAACCCACTAATCGCGGAAACGATCAGAAATGCGATACCGGTCGCAGTTCCGGTGAAACCATTGGCTTTGTCGCGCTCCTCTTTGGGAATCAGAAGCGTGACAAGAGTCGGAAGCGCGATGATGCGAATGTTTCCTGCAATGACGCCCATCAGAAGGAAAGGCACGAAGATCCAGAGTATAACGTTGGAGGCATCCTTCCAGGTCTCGGCCGGCACCGTGAGATAGATGCCAAAGCCGATAGCGTAGATGATCAGGGAGACAAAACCAGAAAGCAGCATCACATGTTTTTTCTTATAGTGATCCACAAGGCTGCCGAACCAGAAGCCTGAGAGAGCGACGGCCAGGAGATAGATGCCTGATATAACGGAGGTTGCGATCACCGAGCGTGTTTCCAGGTAGATGAAAAATATGAGCGCGAACCAAACCGTCATATTCGTGACGTTGGCGATGATGGCATTGGCAAGCAGTTGGTAAAAAGTTTTCACACTCGTTTCCTTTTTATTTGAATATAGGCCACCATACAAAACATTTCTTTTAGTTTTTTAAGTTATCGGAACTGTTATGAGCCATGCATGACGCGCGCCACAACCGGTTCACTGATACCTTTTAACTCCAGGCTGCGCGATTCCAGTCCACTGCTATCGATACCTGCGGCTTTGAGAGCCTGCTCGCTAACGATGATCTCTCCCACTCCTGCCTTCGACGCCAGGCGAGCAGTCAGATTGACCTCCTCCCCTTTTGCCGATATGTCGGTTAGGCCTTCGGCTGTTCCCATCGCGCCAAAGTACGCGACACCAGAATGCACGCCAATGCCAACCGGGATCTTTTGGAGCTCCATCACCCGCAACAGGCTTTTCGCGACATCCATAGTGCGCTGTACATAATCAGAGCCGGCAAACCCGGCGCCCCAAAAAGCCGCCACTTCATCACCGGCCAGCTTTTCCACCAACCCATCCTGTTCAATGATGACTTTCGTTGCCGCAGCATAAAACTGATTAATGACTTGGCTAAACTCTGTGGGAGTCAGTTTTTCTGAGAGCGCGGTGGAACCGCGTATATCTATAAACAGCATAGACATGGGAACCTCAGCTCCCCCAGGAAATTCGCGCGAAGCCACTTCGCACATATTACAAAAACGAGGATTCAAAGCAGAGCGTTGTTTGCTGAACAATACTCGAGCAATCATTCCCCCGATTCCCTGAAAGGGGGTATTACAAAATTTGCATCGAGGGTCATGCGGAAGCATTCGCATGATTCGGCGCAGGCGCTTATCTACGGCAAACGCGCTGGTGGTGAACCAGAACCACCACACTTTGCCAACATCCACAGATTTGTCATCAGTCATTTTGCGGCATCCTGTCCTGCTGAAGCTGAAATCAAAAGTATCTCATCGCATTATGGAAAACTCAAAGCGATTAAATTTCTCTCATTTGGTGTACTCAACGCCCTGAAAATTTTCTAAACATCATTCCGTTTTCCCTTTGGCAAATGATAATCCCCTGGCGCGCATAGCTTGATGCAATTGTTCTAGCGCGTTGGGTCCGATACCATGTAACTGTTTGAGCTGTTCTTCGCTG
>JAXIPJ010000389.1:0-8127 GCA_045402985.1 Anaerolineales bacterium | reverse complement strand
TTCAGGAATTCCATACACTGCGCGCTGTAGGTCAAACGAGTCCAGGGCTGGCAGGTCCCAGGTCAACTGGTTGCGATTACCCATTACCAGTGTGATCTGCCTGAGGTAATCATACGAACGGCGGAAGGGTTCAAATCCCATCACATGGATATCCCCTGAGGTCGGGTGCAGGAGGCCGCTCAACATTTTGAGCGTGGTCGTTTTGCCCGCGCCGTTGGGACCTAAAAAGCCAACCACCTCTCCAGGCTCGATGTTGAACGAAATACCATTCACGGCCTTGACGGTACGATACTTGCGATTGAACAGGCTGGTTATGGCAGCTTTGAGTCCGCCTTCGCGTTCGGGGACCTGGTAATGCTTTGCCAACTGCGAGATTGTAATAACAGAAGCCACAATATTCTCCTCATATGTATGTTTTGCTTACCAGGCTTCAGAAGTCTATTTTGGAGTCTTCCTAATAATGGTTCTATGAGCAAGATTACCGAAGTCTATTGTTCCGCCCATTTACACAGTGCCGCATAATTATCTAAACTTGAAGTAAATAATTCAATCTACAATTTATTTCAAAAGTTTAGCAAATAATGGGAGAAGCGGTAGAGTACAAAACCGCAGGGCGGATGCGCGCCTGCGGCTAGCTATTGGATGTGAGAGTATCTGATGATCGAAAGAGAGATCAACGGAAGATGCATTTGCACGAAGGCGCGCTGGATATCAATATGGAAATGTATAAATTTTTCATGTGAGCGCACCTCCTTTCAGTTGAATTTCGCAGAGTGTATCACAGCCACCCGGCGGTTGCAAGTGGATTTTCTGGTATAATTTCCGCCCGTGACTGGACCTGCTATACGGTTACCCCATGAAAATATGTGGGGCTTACGCTGTGGGCATGGAGACCTGCATAAACTAAAGAAAGGAAGCAAACGTCATGCCTTTACAAAAGGAAGTTAAGACCAAACTGATCACTGACTATCACCGTCACGACGCTGATACAGGGTCACCCGAAGTGCAAATCGCCATTCTGACGGGGCGCATTCATCAGTTGACCGATCATCTCAGGATCAACAAGAAGGATCAATCCTGTCGGCGTGGATTGCTCAAGCTGGTTGGGCAGCGCCGCAAAACGCTCACGTACCTGCGCAAGGTGGATTATCAGCGTTATTTGGTCGTCACCGAAAGTTTGAACCTGCGCCATAAGTAGTACCAAGTAAATATTTTGTAGGGACGACCAACTGGTCGTCCCTACCCATATATAAATCCGCCGTCAGGAATTGAACAGCGCGAACAACCAGGCTTGTCCCCGCTTTTCAGTCCCTGACCCAGGCGGAGATATTGTAGGGGCATTTCCCTCCCAACCCGGGTGGGACGACCCCACCCCTACAAATACCAAACAGGAGACAATTTAATGAAACCCGAATCAAAAAAATATACAACCACCGTTGGGAAACATACCCTCATGTTCGAGACTGGCAAATTGGCTGGTCAGGCTGGTGGCGCGGTAACCTTCGGTACCCCGGAGTCGATCGTCTTCGCCGCTGCCACAATGGGCGGTGTACGCGAGGGCATCGACTTCTTCCCGCTCCAGGTGGAATATGAGGAAAGAATGTACGCCGGCGGAAAGATCCCCGGCTCCTTTTTCAGACGTGAAGGCCGCCCCGGCACGGATGCCATTCTTGTATCGCGCCTCACCGACCGTCCGCTTCGTCCGCTCTTTCAAGATGGAATGCGCGATGAAGTGCAAGTGATCATGTTTTCACTTTCGTCGGATGGCGTTAACCCACTGGACGTTCTCGCCATCAACGCCGCGTCTGCCGCCATCATGGTCTCTGATATTCCGTGGAATGGACCTGTTGGCGCTGTCCGGGTTGGACGCGTCAACGGCGAATTTGTTATCAATCCAACATTTGCTGAAATTGAAGCCTCCGATCTTGACTTGCGCATTGCAGGAACCAAAGACGCGATCCTCATGGTCGAGTGTGGCGCGAATGAGATCCCCGAAGATGCAATGGTCGCCGCGCTCGAACTTGGTCATAAATCCATTCAACCGCTGATTGACCTGCAGCTTCAAATGCAAGCGGAGGTTGGCAAACCAAAACGCGAATCAACGCTCAATACGCCAGATGCTGAACTGCAGAAGAAAGTATTCGAGCGCGTTAGCGGACCGATGAATGAACTGCTCGAAAAACCGCTAACCAAAAACGAATTTTACAGCGGGATGACAGAACATAGAGAACTGGTCGTAGCTGAACTATGTTTCGTGCCGGAAGGTGCCAGCGCGTCAGACTACCCGTCGCCTGCTTCTGTCCGGGAAGCTTTTGACCAGGCTGAACAATCGATTGTGCGCGAACGAATCTTGAGTATGGGCAAACGCCCCGATGGCCGCACGCCGACGGATATCCGTCCTATTTGGTGCGAAGTCGGTTTATCACCGCGCGCACATGGCTCAGGCCTGTTCACCCGCGGCGAGACGCAGATCCTTTCATTTGCAACACTTGCCACATTGGGGGAAGCGCAGGAATTGGATAACCTCAGCCCGAACAAAGACAAGCGGTATATGCATCACTATAACTTCCCGCCGTATTCCACAGGTGAGACAAAACCTCTTCGAGGCCAGAGCCGGCGCGAAGTCGGGCATGGAGCGCTGGCTGAACGCGCGCTGGAACCTGTGATCCCCGCAGAAGAATCGTTTCCATACACCATCCGCGTTGTATCCGAGGCCTTGTCATCCAATGGCTCCACATCCATGGGATCTGTATGCGGCTCCACACTCGCATTGATGGACGCCGGCGTTCCGATCAAAGCACCTGTATCGGGCGTGGCGATGGGCCTCATCACAGACAACACAGGCCGCTATAAAATTTTGACCGATATTCAAGGCACCGAAGATCACCTGGGTGATATGGATTTCAAAGTTGCTGGTACGGCCCAGGGAATTACCGCTTTACAAATGGACATCAAGATCAGCGGTTTGAGCACGCAGATGATGAAGGAAGCACTCGAACAGGCTCACACCGCGCGCATGTTCATTATGGAAAAGATGCTGGAAGTGTTGCCCGAAGCCCGTACTGAATTGAAAGAACACGCGCCGCGCATCATCAAAGTGAAAATCCCTGTGGATAAGATCGGTGCGTTGATCGGCCCCGGTGGAAAGAACATCCGCTCATTGCAGGAAGAGACCGGCACGAAGATCGATATTGAAGAAGACGGCACGGTTTATATTGCTTCAACCAACAGCGCCGGTGCAAAGATCGCGCAGGAACGCGTTGCGGGCCTTGGTGAAAATGCTGTCATCGGCAATATATACACTGGCAAGGTTGTGCGCATTGCAGACTTTGGCGCGTTTGTTGAAATCCTGCCCGGCATGGATGGGCTTGTTCACATTTCACAATTGGATAGCCAGCGCGTGAACAGAGTAGAAGACATCGTCAACATGGGCGACGAGATCACCGTGATGGTGACCGACATTGATCCACAAGGCAAGATCAGGCTTTCACGTCAGGCCGTGCTCGAAGGTTGGACTGCCGAGGAAGCGCGACAGAAAGATGGCCCGCGCAGAAGCGGCCCGCGTCCAGGCGGTGATCGTGGCGGAGACCGCGGTGGCAATCGTTCGGGTGGCGACCGGGATCGCGGCGGACGACGTTAATTCTTTGAAAGAAGAGTCTATATCACGGCACAGCCAATGGCTGTGCCGTGGTTTTTATGGAATACATATCGCACCCTTGTTTTGAATGGAGGGTTATAGCATCTGAATTATATGTAGGTTATGACAATTGTATGGTGACAAGCGATTAACTTATGTTATCCATCAAATAGGCTTGCCAATTAATTAGTCCAAATAAATCATTTTAAAAAGGAGAATTTGCAATATGAAAGCAGTTCATATTCATGACTATGGAGGCCTGGACGTTCTCCATATCGAAGAGGCACCCCGCCCTACCCCTGGTGCAGGTGAAGTTCTTATCCATGTTCATGCAACCACGATCAATCCTTTTGATTGTGCAGTGCGTGCGGGTTATATGGGGCAATATTTTAATTACACTTTCCCATTGATCCTGGGGACTGACGTATCTGGCGTTGTGGAGCAGGTGGGAGAGGGAGTAACAGATGTTTCAGCTGGTGATGTTGTGTATACGCGGGCTGGCATCTATCGGGATGGGGCGCACGCCGAGTATGTCCTGGCAATTGCCGCGGATGTCGTACCTAAACCTGAGTCGTTAGATCATATTCATGCGGCCGCGCTTCCTCATGTCACCCTGACGGCCTGGCAGGGCCTGATCGAGTTCGCCGATCTTTCAGAAGGCCAAACCGTTCTGATTCATGCAGCAGCCGGAGGGGTTGGTCATGTGGCTGTGCAGCTCGCCAAGTGGCGCGGGGCAAAGGTCATCGGTACCGCCTCCGTCAATCTTCCCTTTCTGGAGGAGTTGGGTGTGGATGAGGCCATTGATTATTCCACGACTGCCTTTGAAGATGTTGTGAAAGATGTGGATGTTGTGCTCGATCTCTTGGGTGGCGAAACCCAGCAACGCTCCTGGAAAGTGCTCAAGCCGGGAGGTATATTGCTCTCGACCGTTCAGCCGCCTTCACAGGAAATAGCATCGGCTCATGGTGTTCGTCAGAGGATGATCGGTACGGCTCCGCCGATCCGAAGGGTGCTGACTGAAGCATCAAAAATGGTGGCGGATGGGCGGCTCAAGCCACATGTTTCTGCGGTCCTTCCACTTCAAGATATCCAAAAAGCACATGCAATGATCGAAGGTAGGCATACAAGGGGCAAGATTGTTTTGCAAGTAGTGAATTGAAACGAATCTTTGAAACCTGACTGAATATTGATGGCGTTAAATCAGCCTGTCCACACTTTGGGCAGGCTGGTTTTATTATTGGCTACTTACAAACACTGACGCCAAAGGATCGGGAAAAATTGTTCAGCAAATTCTTCTTTAATTTGGACTTGATAAATGCTATAAAACGCCGATTCCCTTCGTTCATTGTAATAGATTGACGAATCAATCTGCGCCCTAAGGAGAGGACGCCACATCCCTATTAGGACATCTCAGCCTTCTCAGAGAGGGAAATCAAATGCTTTCAGGACTAACCGCCCGCGAACAACAAATACTCGATCTGATTGCCGAAGGATTTACCAACAGGCAGATATCGTCGAACCTCTCAATTAGCGAGTCGACCGTCGAAAACCATATCCATCATATTTTTGTAAAACTGGGCATTTCAAACAGGGCTCAGGCAGTCGCGCGTGCCTTCCAATTAAGAATTTTCATGCAAATTGATAGTGGAAAATAGAGGGAATCCTTCATGACGGGATGCCTTGCAATCAATATAATGCTTATCGCGATCCACCTAAAGCGGCTCGATCTGAGCAACACTATTGGCTACTTAGCACTCGTAGCGCGAAAGTGCGTGAGCGAATTGTTACGAATCAAGTGTACCTGTTAAGCACACCTTGAGAGGAAGGTGCAATTATGGCACTGGGAGATGGAATTCGAAGGAATATCGCTAAGGCCTCACAAGTTGAAAGAGATAGGTTTATCGAGGCTATCCGTCAGCTTGACATGACCAAGATTTTTCCAGATGGTGTATCCTACTGGGACAAGCAAGATCAGATCCACCAAGCAACTCACGTGCATCAGGGGCCTGCGTTCTTGCCGTGGCATCGCGAGCTTTGTAACAGATTTGAAGCGATGCTACGGGAGGTAGATCCCGAGCTGTCACTTCATTATTGGGATTGGACAACGGACCCGCGAGCGACTCCCGATGGCGTCGGGGGAACGGTCAACCTATTCTCGAACATCTTCATGGGGAGTGCAAGCGGCCGCGCGGGCGCGCCGCTTGATACGTTTGATAACAACGGTGTTTTGGCTGGTAGCAGAAATCAGACTGGTAATCCAGCTGACCCACCTCAGGCAATCTCGCGTGATGTTGCTGGAGGTGCTGTCCCCCCTTCGCCGCCCACAATAGTCGATTCTGACGCAGTACTTGTGATCTGGGGCGACGGCGCGCCGCCTGAAGACCAGTATCCCCAATTTCACGTACGCATCGAGGGACAATTTGTCCGCAACCACGATGCTATCCATGGCTATATCGGAGGCACGATCGGAAACCCACATAGTGCGTTTGAAGATCCATTTGTCTTCCTCATCCATTCAAACGTAGATCGGTTGTGGGCGATGTGGCAAACACAACCCGGCAAAGTATGGAGACTCGACCCCGACCAAGTGTACGGCAATGAGGGAGGCCACATTCAGATCACCGAAAACCTTGAGCCTTGGGCAGGCGGGTCAGGAATGAGGCCTTGGGCACCGCCAGAGAACCAGCAGGTGGTCAAGAACTCGAAGGACCCCTCGGTCGTCTGTCCACCGCGCTACGACACCAACTTTCCAGCAGTTCCCCCGGTTGCTGATGCCAACGGTCCTTATACGACAGATGAAGGAGTAGATGTCATCTTGGACGGGTCGTTGTCCAGCAACCCAAGCGGCGCAACATTGTCTTTTGAATGGGATCTGGACAACGATGGGGTCTTCGATGATGCCAGTGGCCCGAATCCGGTCTTCAATATGGTTGGCCAGGATGGCATCTTCCCCATCGCCTTGAAGGTGACTGCTGGTTGTGTCTTCGACATTGATGAGACGACCGTGACAGTGAATAATGTTGCCCCCATTGTGAGTCTTGCCTCTGACGCTCCAGTGAACGAAGGATCATCTGTTACAGTGAGAGGCACAGTGACCGACCCTGGTTGGCTAGAGACACTCACAGCCACCATCGATTGGGGCGATGGCACGACTGTAGAGCCCATCATTGGGGTGCTGGAGAACATTAGACCTGATGCAACCCTTAGCTTCGATGTTTCTCACATCTACGGCGACAACGGTTCCTTCACGGCTGAGGTCTGCGGCTCCGACGATGACACGACCACTTGCGGAACAATTACCCTCCAGGTTGACAACGTTAACCCGACTGCTGAGATTGATGAGACTGGCACGGTCCTCGTCAACGGGATGCCGACCTTCCTAGCCCATGCAGGCGAGCCCGTCGAGTTCAAAGGGCGCTCAACGGACCTGGGCAGCGATGATCTATTCCTGAGTTGGGACTGGGGGGATGGCCCCTCCTCACCCGATGTGACGACAAGCTATCTCGTCAATGCGCCTAATCCAGACCTATTCCCCAGCCCAAGCGTGCAACCGCGAGACGTCACGGACACACAAACGCACGCTTTTGCAGAAGCCTGCCTTTACGAAATCACATTCTCTGCTCTGGATGATGACGGCGGATCGGCTTCGGATACGGCGGTGGTGCTTATCACAGGCAATACTGATGGCTCGCGTTCGTCAGGTTATTGGCAACACCAGTTTGGCCGCCAGGGACATACCGACTTTGACGACGCGACTCTGCAGTGCTACCTGGCAATCGTCAACAATGTCAGCACGGTCTTCAGCGAAGCCAGAGACGCGTCTACCGTCCCGGCGGCTCATGAAGTCCTATTCTTGAAGCAGAATAGAGGCAGCCAAATCAAGCAACTTGATCGCGAATTGATGACGGCCTGGCTAAACTTCGCTAACGGTGCATTTGAGTATGATCAGCTTTTTGATCCGGACCACGATGGCGTTTTCACGTCGTTCACCGATCTTATGGCTATCGCAGAGTCAGTGCGTCTAGCACCGACTTCCACAATAACAGAAATAAGGGAGCAGAAGAACATTCTACAACAGCTACGATAGATGCTCGATCATGGGTTCTTTTATCAGTTGATCTTCGGATTAACCGTGCCCGAAGTGAACTTCGGGCAGGTGGCTTATGTGTACCTGAATAAGGCCGCTAACTTTTTGTTTCCGACGACCTTCTACCAATATAATAGTCATGGAGATGATATGCTGGAAAATAGAGGGAATCCTTCATGACGGAAGTGGTGGTAATCACTAGAATTATTGATACCTTTGCAGTCCAAATTACAGAATCTTTCTTGGTCTATAAGCCACACCTTCAGTCACTCAAGAAAAGGATTACTCAACATCAGAATCAAAAAAGGAGATCATACAATGCCAGCAAAAAAGACGAGTTCAAAGAAAAAAGAGTCCAAGCCCACCGGCGGACATACCTCTGTGTCAAATCTGCCTCCCGAGA
>JAXIPJ010000274.1:0-3424 GCA_045402985.1 Anaerolineales bacterium | reverse complement strand
GCAGAAGTCGCCAATTATGTCGAAGCGGTCAGCTTTTTACAGCAGGGTAATCGAATCATTGGCGTTCGAGCCAAGGATTTTCAGACAGGACAGATTTTTGACATTCAATCAAAACTAGTGATCAATTGTGCCGGGGCATGGATGGATTGTCTCCTTGAGAAAGCTGCTCTTCGTTCTGAGTATGCGACATCGATTGCCATGAATGTGATCGTGGATCAGGTTTGGTCAGGTGTGGCAGTCGGGCTGACGAGCCAACCGGTGAACGGGAAACCTCCCCAGGTTCTCTTTATTGTTCCGTGGAGGAACAAATCCATGATTGGTACATGCCATATACCATGGTATGATGCGCCGCACACATTCAAACTGAACGAAGCCATGGTTCAAGAATTTCTTGATCAGATCAATAGTGCTCATCCACCTCACAAGCTATCGCTGGAAGATGTCCGACACATCACCTGGGGATTCCTGCCAGTAAACAAAGCAGACGCAAACAAACCACACGTCAACCTAACACGTGATGGGGTGGTGATTGACCATCAAAAGAAAAATGGAATATCTGGCCTGATTAGCGTCCTTGGTGTGAAATATACTACCGCGCGTGTGGTCGCGGAACAGGCTATGGATCTGGCAGTGAACCAACTCGGCATTAAGACCAAAAAATGTCAGACGCATATGACGCAAGTCAGAGGTGGGAAGATTGAGGATTTCAGGGCCTTTCTGCGGAAAGCGCTACTCAAAGTACCGCGAGTAATAAATGAACGATCTATTGAGCATTTGGTTTATACATATGGTTCGGAGTATCAAAAACTGCTGGAATGCGTGCTGAGGCAACCTGATTTGGCTCGCAGGATTGCCCCGCCGTTACCTGTTACTGTAGCAGAGGTGGAACATGCCGTTCACCATGAAATGGCATTGACCCTTGCTGATGTGATGGGACGCCGCACAGAATTGGGCTCAACAGGACTGCCATCCATGGCTACGCTCCAAAAGTGTGCCAGATTAATAGGCCGCGAATTTCAATGGAGCTCCGAACATCAGCAAGAGGAGATTAACTCGGTCATCCAAATCTATCCGTTCAAGCAAACGGAAACCATAGCGCCATAATTTATGAAGTCTAATCACCTTCCGTGGCAGATCGATCTGTTTCGGCGGTCGATCAAGAAACAGCAAAAGCTGATCGCGCTTTTGGAATTGCTTGGCGATACGAAAGACAAAAAATGTCTGCTCGTCACATGTGGCGATAACAACGGGGCGCTCAACTGGCATTTCCGCAAGCACGGCGGTGAATGGACTTGGGCCGACGTCTCCGGCGAAAACAACGATCAGATTTCGAGGCTTCTGAGTGAACCTGTGTATGCATTCAAGGAAGATGACTTTCCAGTTCCGGGCGGGCATTTCGACTGCGTCGTTTCCATTGATGTGCTTGAACATCTGAGACAGGATCAGCCTTTTCTAAGGGAATTAAGCCGAGTGCTAAAGACAGGTGGTAAAGCAGTGGTTACTGTCCCAAATGGGGATGAGAGACTTCTGGCCAACAAAATCAGATGGCTATTTGGCATGACCCCTGAGGTGTATGGTCATACCCGCGCGGGGTATACCGTTCCCGAGCTGGCCGATGCTCTCCAGAAGTCCGGACTCGAGCCGAAAGATACGGGTGGGTATTCACGTTTCATGACCGAGATGATCGAGTTGGCGATCAATTTTGGTTACGTGCGTGTGCTTGCAAAAAGGTATGGTGGTGCACAACCCGGTCACATTGCGCCTGTTTCTGCTGGTGAACTTAAGACACATGGCCTGGCTTATAGAGTGTATTCACTCATTTTCCCGATCGTGCGGGCAATCAGCCTGCTGGACCGCTTGCTTCCCGCGCGGACAAATAACGCGGTGATTGTGAGTGCGCGAAAAGAGGCTCAGACATGAGAGTCCTGGTCACCGGCGCAGGCGGCTTCATCGGAAGCCATCTGGTGGATAGTCAGCTCGAACATGGGCATCGTGTTCGTGCGGTCGACCTCCGCCTCGACCTGTTGAGGCACCAGGCAACGCATCCTCGTCTACAAGTGATTCGCGGCGACATCACCGAAAAGGATATCGTCCAGAAGCTCGTCGAGGGTATAGATGTTGTCTATCATCTTGCGAGCGCGCATCTCGACGTGACTCTCTCAGATGAACATTATCACCGTGTGAACGTGGGTGCGACTTTGTCACTGCTGGAAGTGGCCAGACAGGCGGGAGTAAGGCGCTTCGTGCATTGCAGTAGTGTGGGTGTGATCGGCGATGTGGAACAGCCCCCCGCTGATGAGACTACCGAATGTCATCCGGTCAACATCTATGAGCGCACCAAGCTCGAAGGAGAAAGGACGGCGCTGGATTTTGCCCGCCGAACAGACTTTGCTGTCGTTGTGGTTCGCCCTGCCTGGGTATATGGCCCGCGTTGCCCGCGCACTGCAAAGTTGATTCGCACGATCTCAAAAGGACGCTTCCCGATCTTCGGTGGTGGCGGGAACCTGCGTCATCCTGTATATATCAGTGATCTGATCCATGGCTTGGAGTTGTGTGCCGAAGCTCCAGATTTCGATGGAGAAGTTTTCATCATTGCTGGCGAAATACCTGTCGAATCTAGAGAACTCGTAAGCGTGATCAGGGAGCAACTAAACGTTCGAGCGCCGCAAATATATTTGCCGATTTTCCTTGGTCAAGCGGCGGGACTAGCTCTTGAGCTAACGTTTAAGCTCATTGGTCGGCAGCCGCCTTTTTCGAGGAGGAGTATGGATTTTTTCTTGAAGCACAACGCTTATACGATTGCCAAAGCTCAATCTAAATTGAACTACTGCCCGAAAGTAGATTTACTCACGGGAATAAAAAAGACTATCAAAAGTATAAATACAAGCCGGGCAGGATAACAAAATATGGATGAAAAATTAGCGTTAACCGTTGGAGAAGTTCACGACTATTGGAATACGCACACTCTTGGTTTGCAGTATGTAACCAATCAAAGCGTGAAGCCCGGTACTCCCGAATTCTTCGCGCATATCCGTCCGTGGATGAACCCATATAAGTTTCCCTGGATTATGGAGCGCATCAACAGGGAAGCGAAACTCCTGAAGGGAAAACATGTGCTCGAGATCGGCTGTGGGATGGGCTACGATAGTCTGGAATTCTTGAAGCGTGGCGCGTATATCACAGCAACAGATCTGACGCCTAACGCTGTAGCAATAACTCGCCGGCATTTTGAGCTCGAAAAAGTCCAGGCGGAAGACATTCGTACGGCCAATGCATTGGATTTGCCGTTTCCGGACAGCACTTTTGATGCGGTCTGGGCAAATGGTGTATTGCATGCAACAGGCGATACGCGTCGAGCCATTCAGGAGGCAAAGCGCGTCCTCAAACCCGGCGGGCGCGCCATCATATCCCATTTTTACAGAAA
>JAXIPJ010000186.1:0-12331 GCA_045402985.1 Anaerolineales bacterium | reverse complement strand
CGACAGCACCCGATAAGCTGGCTCCTGATTCAACAAGCCTTTCTCCACCATTTGACGGCTGATATGCATCCATTGGCTTTTGGTCAACTCCGCGCCGATGCCAAACGTGGACAAGGTTTGGTGACTGTATCTTTCTATCTTTTCGTTCCTAGCACCCAACAGAATATCAACAATGTGTGCCGCGCCGAAGCGTTCGCCGCTGCGCTTCACACAGGAAATGAACTTCTGCGCGGGAACAGTGATGTCTGTCAGTTCGCTTTCTTCCACAGTACAGTTATCGCACACACCGCAATTTTCAGGTTCAAATGTCTCGCCGAAATACGAGAGCAACGGCTTGCGCCTGCAGGCGCTCCCCTCGGCGTAGCGCGTCATCGCGTCCAAATGCTGGTACGCAGATGTTCTTTCAGGCTCCTCTTTTTGGTCTATGAAATACCTGAGCTTGCTTGCATCGCCATAGTTATAAAGCAAAAGGCAATGTGCAGGCAAATCATCGCGCCCTGCGCGCCCGATCTCCTGATAATAACTCTCGATGCTTTTCGGCAGATCAAAATGGATCACAAAGCGCACGTTCGGTTTGTTGATCCCCATGCCGAATGCAATCGTCGCGACAATAATTTGCGCGTCGTCACGGATGAAAGCTTCCTGGTTGAGCTTGCGTTCATTATCTTCCAGCCCCGCGTGATACGGGCGGACGGCATATCCATAACGCGCCAGGGTGGCAGCCAGTTCGTCCACCTGTTTGCGCGAGAAACAATAGATAATTCCCGATTGGTCCTTGAAATTTTCCAGGAAACGTAATGTCTGTGAAACAGGGTCGCGCTTGGGAGTCACTTCGATAAAAAGATTCTCGCGATTGAACGAAGCCACAAACTCATTCGACTGTGAAAACCCCAACGTGGAGGCAATGTCGTTGCGAACACGCGGGGTGGCGGTGGCTGTCAACGCCATGCAGACAGCGGATGGGAATCTCCTGCGCACGCCCACCAGTTGACGATATTCGGGGCGGAAGTCGTGTCCCCACTCTGAGATGCAGTGGGCTTCGTCTATCGCAAGCAGATCCACTTGAAGTCCAGAAAGAAGCGAGGAGAGTCTGGCAGTCAGAAGAGTCTCAGGCGCCACATAAAGCAGTTTAATGAGTCCTCTCTTCACCAAATCCATATTCTGCTGATATTCCTCAGGGGCAAGTGAACTGTTGAGAAATAAAGCAGGTACACCCAACGCGCTGAGCTGCTCAACCTGATCTTTCATCAAAGCGATCAGCGGTGAGACAACAACGGTCAGCCCCTCAAAAAGCAACGCCGGCACCTGATACGTAAGCGACTTACCTCCGCCCGTTGGCATGATGACCAGTGTATCGCGGCGCGCCTGCACATTCGCGATGATCTCGCGCTGAAGGGGTTTGAAAGTATCATACCCAAATGTGGTCTTGAGAATGGATTCGGGGGTATGCATGCGACAATTATAATGTGGGGCAGGTGGGCGTTATGCTCTATACGCAACCGCCGAATAAAACTCCTTCAAGAAACGTGAGGGATGCTGCGCCAGCAATCGCGGCTCACTGAATCCCGCACGCGGGGCCAGGACGCAATATGTTTCAAAGGACAGGGGATACGGAACCCAAAGATTCCCCGAGTCTACATTGTATTCGACCAGCAGCAAGACACCATTGAGTTTCAACCACGAGCGCACGTGTCGCAACGCTTTTTCCCTGTCCTTGACGTAATGCAGCGAATTTGCCATCACAATACCGTCCAGAGGAGGCATGGAAAGCGTGCCCGTAAAATCTGCGCGAACGGTGTGCAGGTTTTGTGAAGTTCCGAATTGCTCACGATGTATCTTCTCCGATTGATCGAGACTTCTGCGGTCTTTATCCACCGCGTAAATGTCCGCATGCGGACCTACCAATTCACGCAAGGCAAGCGTGAACGCCCCTGAACCCGCCCCGAGGTCTGCCCAGATGCCGCCAGAAGGCAGTTCCGCGGGTCTGAGGAGGTTGACGTGGTCGCTATGATCCATAGTGAGATAAATGGTATCATAATTGCACTACAAAAATCCATGATCACGAATCCCCAAACTACGAGAGAAACTGTCCGCGCGGAGCTTGAAGCCACGCGCGCCATATTCCATACGTTATTGGGCTCGTTTGCCAAAGACGACTTGAGCAGACAAAGTCATAACCCCGGCTGGACGAACGGCGAAATTCTGGCCCACATGACCTTTGGCTTCATCGTCATCAATGTACTTCTGCCGATGGCGCGTCTGTGGGGACGATTGCCTAAAAGCTCATCCAAATGGTTTGCATGGGTATTGAATGCGATTACGAGACCCTTCAATTGGGTCAATGCGCTTGGCGCACGATTTCAAAGCAGAGTCTTTAATTATGAACGCGTCGGAAAAATTTACGATTGGGTGCATGCATCCCTGTTGAAACAAGTTGATTCGATCAAAGATGATGAATGGGGACGCGGCATGTACTACCCCACCAAATGGGACTCCAACTTCGATGAATTTATGACGCTGGAGAAACTGTTTCATTATCCCGTGATCCATTTCAACTTTCATTTGAAACAGATCGCGCGTTGAAATTGCGTAAGTCACACGAAACCTAATTCATCAGAGGTGACTCCTGCGGAATGATTCTCTTCCCTATTCCTTGCGCACCACACCCTCGCGCCAGGCATAGACCGCGGCTTGTGTTCGATCCACCAAATGTAATTTACTCAGGATGTTACTTACATGACCCTTGATGGTCTTTTCACTCAGAAACAATTTTGCCGCCATCTCGGCATTAGACATTCCATCTGCGATCAACTTCAAAACTTCCAATTCGCGTTCACTTAATTCCGTGAACGGGTTCAGCGCGTCCTCTCGTTTGCCTTGCAATTCCTTGATGACGCGCGCAGCCACGCGCGGATGTAATATCGCTTCGCCTACCGCTGCTTTTCGCACAGCAGATGCCAACTCTTCCGCGCTCACATCTTTCAGAATATACGACAAGGCACCCGCCTTCAATGCCGGGAAGATATGTTCATCTTCATGATATGAAGTCAGCACGACGATCTGCGAACGCGGACTGACCTGCTTGACACGCCGCGTAGCTTCCACACCATCCATGTTAGGCATGATGAGATCCATCAGGATGACATCAGGGATATGTTGCGCCGCCAACTTGACCGCCTCATCGCCGGAGCCCGCTTCGCCTACGACCGAGATGCCTGATTGCGTTTCCAGGAAAGCGCGCACACCCTGACGCACCATCGCGTGATCGTCCACCAGCAAGACAGAAATCGACTCTGCCATTACGACCTCCTCACCGCACCTGCACTCCCCGGCACTTGCGCCCGGGGCAAGTGTGCGTCAGTTGCAAGTGTTGCAGTGACGCGCGTCCCTTGTGGCTGGAGACTCGAGACTTCAAATTCTCCATTCACTGCTATTAGCCGTTCCTTCATCGAATCCAAGCCTATGCCTTTGGTGATTCGTCCTGCGTCATATCCAATGCCATTATCTTCGATCATCAATTTGACATTGCCATTTTCAGGTTTCAACGTGACCATCACCTTGTTTGCTTTGCTGTGACGCGCCACATTCGCCAGCGCTTCTTGAAGAACCCTGAACAAAGCCTGCTCGGCATTCAAACTCACAGAAACATCGCTGATATTCATTTCAGCCTCGATGTTGTTCTGGCGCGTCCATTCATTGACATGCTCTTTGACGGCGTCGATCAACGACTTGCGTTCCAGACCTGGAGGGCGCAATTGATGGATGAGAGTTGTTAACTCCGCGCCTGCCTGTTGTGCGAGTCGCTCCGCTTCCATGACAGAGGAGTATGCCTTGTCAGATTCAGTGATGGACGTGCGCGCCGCGCTCAACTGCATCGAGATGGCAAAGACTTGTTGCTTCACCGAGTCATGCAGGTCACGCGCCAGGCGGTTGCGCTCCTCCACCACCGCCAGTTCCTGCAGTCTTTTTTGAGTCGCCTGCAATTCTTCCACTAATTGTTGATTGTGATCACGTGCCTTTTCGACCTGTTGTATTGTATAACCGAAGAAACCAGCAACAATAAAAGTGACAGAATAAAACAAAACTGCATAGAGACCCTCCATCCCGCGGGTCGCCAGCGTGATCAAACTCACAATACCAAAGCAAAGTGCGATCCACAGCGCGGCGACTTTAGGCGTTGAAACGGCAGCAATGTGAACACACAACATAATAAACAGGAAATTGAACGCATCACTATTGTCTGATCCCAGCAGGAACAACAAGCCCAGTGTCACTGCCTGGGCCCCGAAATAAAGGCTGGGGTTTTGTTCATAGCGCCCAGATTGAAAAACGAAATGATAGAGAAAGCCAAAGATGAGAACCAGGCCCAATGCCAGTAATTGTGAACGCAGACTCGGCAGGCCGCTGATGCCCAATAAGGACATGGCGGCCATACTCACATAGGTTGCAACATCCAAAAAATGTGGAACCTGGGCGCGGTTCATCATCCTGTTCAACATATTTTCATTGTACTCCGATTGTCGCCTGCAAAGCCTGCATGGCGCGGGCTGCTTCCAGCACTTCCAAAATTCCATCCGTGCAGACTTGCGCGTCGTTTTGACGATAGGCCAATGACATGTGGGTTGCGCCATTGACGATCTGGTAACGCCCATTCGTGGAGAGAGTCGCCATTTCAATATTCGCCTGAGACCATACTTTGCGGATGGCACCCTCGGGTTCGGTCGCAACCAGAACCAGGAGCGGTATATCTCCGAGCGATGTCACCTCACGCACTTCTCGGACAACGGTCGGCATTGAATCGCCCTGGATCAGGCTCTGAAAGTAACTGGTTGTGGTGGAAAAGGAAGCGATTGCGAGGCGGGCTTCTTCAGGCAGGTCAAAGGTTGGAAATCCCATCAATGGCCGGGTCAGGCGGACCAAGCCAAACGGCGACAACCAGCGCGCGGCGCGGAGCATGTTATTCTCTGACTCAAAATCCGATTGCATTTCTGCCGGGTAGCGCGGATCATCAGCAAGGATACCCGCGTCCATCAACACCATGCCTGCCACCTCATCTGGATATTTCGCGGCGTAAACGCGATCCACGTGCGCTCCGTAGGAATGCCCTACCAGAATATAGGGTGCAAGTTCATTCGCGCCTTGCAGGAGGCCATGTAATTCTTTGACCTGCTGCTCCAGGCTGCGCGGCGCGGAGTTGTAATCGCTCCAGCCAAAGCCCGCGCGGTCGTACGCGCAGACTCGGGTATGCTCCGCCAATTTGGGCTGGATCAATGCCCAGTCCATGGATGAACCGCCACTGACATGATCAAGAATGATCGTTGGGCTTCCTTCACCCATACAGTAGATGTGCATTTTGTATCCATTGACATTGACCAGCACACCAGGCGGTGGATATTTACGCTGGTCGGCTTCGGTGGCCGCGGTCTGGTAGATCACACCTGTAATTGCCAGCACGACGAGAAGAATGGTTACTCGTATAAAAGCGCGTTTGAGAAAGTCCAAATTTTTGTGAGTGAATGCTTTGGTTTTCATTCGATTTTCCTTTTCGTCTTATGAAATTTGCATTTCCAGACTGGATGGTCTTCATTTCAAACTCCATTTCATAGGATGGATACAGTCTAAAGCTTGTAGCGTATCCTGCAACCCGACTGGAGTGCAACTAAGCATGGTCTCTAGTCGGGTTGGGACATTACTGGGTCAGCCATTCTCCAGACCGAACAAACTCGACCACTTTCAAAATCGCATCGCTCACTGCCTGTGCATGCTCCGGGTTGAATGCCAGTGAAGCATGTGTCGCGCCATCCACTGTGATATGCAGACTGTTGGTGGAAAGCGCAGCCAATTCATTTTGAAGTTCCAGCCAGCCCCCCGATGCACCGTTTCCTTGTGTAAGCACGATCAATGGCAGGTCTCCCAGCCCGCCCAACTTCTGGCCATCAGCAAAGATGTTACTACCCGCCACGGTCTCAGCGTATTGACTCTCGAAATATTCAGGCGATGACCACGCAGCTTTGATCTCCGATTTTTGCGGTTCCTTCATCTCGGCAAAATCAATTTCACCGCCCAGCGCGAAAAAGAGATGTCCGATCCCAAGCCGTGCAAACACAGGACTGTATTTTGCGATCCGCAGATAGCTTTCATTCTCTTTCAACATTTCGGGATACCGATCAAACTGATACGGATTAGACGAATCCACTAGCACCATGCCTACTACATCATTGGGATACTCCGCCGCGAACCTGCGCACATAAATTCCACCGATCGAGTGACCCACGAGCACATACGGTCCCTCGATGTTTGCATTCACAAGCAACGTATGCAAATTGCGGACTGTCCGTGCGAGGCTTTGCGGCTCGGGATCGGGTTCGCTCCAGGCGCGTCCTGCTCTGTCATAGATGCATACCCGCGTCCCTTTCTGGACTTCGGGCTGGACCCAGCCCCAAAAAGAGGATGTCCCACCTGACAGCGTTTCCAGAATCACGGTCGGGCCGCCTTCGCCCATGCAGTGAATGTGCATCTTGAATCCGCCGACATCGATCAGGTTGCCGGGCGCCGGGAAATTTCTCCGGTCGGCTTCTGCCGAGGCGGTTTGGTAGATTAGGCCCGCCATTGCCACGACAAAGACCAGGATGGACAATCGGATGAGACTGCGTTTGAGAAAATCCAGTATTTGATTCGCGCGTGTCTGTGTGTTCATTTTTATGTTCCTTAATATGTGGGGCGCTATTGGATGACAGCGCCAGCAGTTAAAGTATTTGCATTTACCGCTTGTCTCACGCATGTTCTACATGCGTAAGTAAACTTTCTGAACTGTTTTCTGAGCCGGATTCAGAACTTTAAGTTTGCCTAATTATGCGGCACTATGTAGTTTGCTCCCCATGCTTTAAGGGTTGGGAGGTTGGAGCGCTTCGCGACGATCCATGCCAATATCACCAAAGCGAGGAAGCCGATGCGGGACAGCATTATGATTTCCGTTTCCGCATTGAGGCTGCTCACTATCTGGATGTGAAAGAAAAGGAATGTGATGTTATCGATCAGATGGGCGAACCACGCCGTCCAGAGGCTGCCAGTCCGGTAGTACAGGTAGCCGAAGACGAGTCCGCCGACGGTGGCTGCGACCAGCAGGAACGCAGCTTCAGCGACCGCCTCCCCTGACGTCGCCTGGCCCCTGGCCCAGCTACTAAGCGGCCACACGAGGTGGGCGAGACCGAACAGGAATGCCTGCAGTGCGTTTGCTTGCCAAAAGCTAAACCGCCGCATGAGTTGCGGGAGCATCACCCCACGGAAGATTCCCTCCTCCATGAACGCATTTACAATCTGCCCGAAGAGATAGAACAAGGTGAAGTAAAGTCCACCCATTGCTCCAGTCTCGTTATCGATAGCCGCAAATACAAGTCGAGGGGTTTTACCCGCAGTGCTTAGAAGGTAGAACTGGACACCGTAGAGGGCCACAAACAGGATTACCAGGCTGAGCCCCCCAATGAGAAAGGCCTTGTCGAAGTTCCTGACGTGAAGACCGATCGAACTGACCGGTTTTCGGAGCGCCCAAAGATACCCGAGTACCAGGAGGAATCCAAGTACCCTCGAGACAATGGTCTTATCCGGCAGTGCGTTAAGCCCTGGTACGAAGACTTCTATGGATCTTAAGGCAACTACGATGAGGAAGAAGGCGAGCGAAACGATGATTGGTCGTGCAAGAGAGAATGCGTTGTACCGTTCAGCCCGGGACACGGAAGACAAAGTAGTTTTCATCTGATTCTCCTTTCAAGAAACTGAGGTTCATCTATCTAAGATTGCTACGCAGATTACACACGAGCCGATACTGGTTGGGAAAATTAAATTGGCAGGGTGGATGGCGACGCCTGCACTTGCATTGGTTCTGTGCGCGAGAGCCGCGCGGGTCCCGCGACGACGGTGACGATGATTGCGGCGACGATATACAGCACGATCATCAGGTTTGGCGCGATCCCACCAGTTGCCACAAACGAGGTGGGCAGGAACATCCCCGCGGTGTTGCCGGTGGCATGGAAAAGGGTTACGAGCAGGAGACTGCCGCGCGAGTTGTTGTACAGCCAGGTGTACAAGATCGCCGCCGCCATACAAAAGATCGTGAACCAGGTGAAGGAACGCCCGCCGCTTGTGCCTGTTCCGAAAAACTTCGGCAGGTGCCAAACGCTCCAGATCACGCCGACGATCAAACTGGCGACCAGCGCGTTATATTTGGCTTGCAGTCTCGGCAGGACGTAGCCGCGCCAACCCATCTCTTCGCCGTTGGTGAGAATTTCAAAGATGAACCAGGGAAGGATCATAACGAGCAATGGCGCGGACAGCGGCACGACCTCGCGCACCATCGGGTGGCTGTAATCCGCAGGGACGCCCGTCAGCAAGGCAGTCAACAGCACGGAGGCAAATTGCACGGCGGGCGAAAGCAGGACAGCGACGAGATACCATTTCCAATCCACGCGCCAAAGGAAGAAGCGTTTGAACAAGGTCTTCATCGCGTCTTTGCCGAGGGTCAGCCATGTCATCAACAGCGAGACAAAGATGAAACCCCAGCCGACAGTGAGCGCAACCACGAATGGAACCTTGAACGGCAGGATGCCTGAGTTCGACAGGTCAATCGTCCAGGTATAGAGGAACATTAAGATGATCCCGATGACAAGCGAATGACGTTTGAGAAAAGCGGCTGTTGGGTTCATAGGAAATTCCTTTCGCATGATTGCCTACAGGATACGCCGTTGGCTTGATTAAGTGATGAGTCCAGAGACCGTATTCAGGTGCGACCTGAGGCGGTATCGTTTGAGCGTATAATTCAATGAAGCGAAAGGATTACAGTTATGATGAACAACCGTCAACTCGCAGATACATTTACGCTCATCGGCGATCTATTGGAGATCAAGGGTGAGATCATTTACAAAACGCTGGCTTATCGTAAAGCTGCAGAAAGCCTTATGTCGCTTGGACGTGAAGCTTCCGAATACTGGAAGGAGGGAAAACTACTGGAAATCCCTGGCGTGGGTAAAGCCATTGCAGAAAAGATCGATGAATTGCTCAGCACAGGCAAACTGGGATTTCTCGAGAAAATAAAGGCGGAGATCCCACCCAGCCTGGCGGAGCTGTTACCTGTGCCAAGCATGGGACCAAAGAAGATCGCGATGCTATGGAAGACATTGGGTATCACATCCCTTGCGGAACTGGAGGCTGCCGCGAAAGAAGGGAAGCTGCGCGACCTCCCAGGCATGGGCGCAAAATCAGAGACGGCGATTCTCGAGGGCATCGCGTCCCTTGGACGCAGATCAGCCAGGATCCCGCTGGGGCGTGCGTATCCGCTGGCGCTGGAGATTATCGGAGTCCTCAAAAAGGTGAAGGGAGTCGTTGATGCGCAGCCAGGTGGAAGCCTGAGAAGGATGCGTTCAACCATTGGTGATATTGATATTCTCGTCTCGGCAAAAGATTCGAAGCCGGTGATGGAAGCTGTTGTCAGTTTGCCGCGCGTCCTGCGCGTGCTTGGCAAAGGTGAAACAAAGTGCAGCGTTGAATTTACGGACGGTGTGCGTGCCCAGGTGTGGGTTCATCCGCCAAAGGAATTCGGAACCGCGTTTCTCTATGCGACCGGATCAAAAGATCATAATGTACGTTTGCGTGAGATGGCACTGGCGAAGAAGCTATCCTTATCCGATCATTCCTTTCTCAAGCAAAACGGAGATGGGGAAATATTTTGCGCCACAGAGGAGGAAGTCTATAAAACACTTGGTTTGCCGTGGATCCCGCCTGAACTACGTGAAGACCGCGGTGAAATCCAGGCTGCTAAGGCAGGCAAACTTCCGAAGTTGATCGAAGTGAAAGATATCAAAGCCGACCTGCAAACCCATTCAACGTGGAGCGACGGGAAGTTATCCATGCTGGAGATGGCGCGCGCCGCCGCAAAGCGCGGCATCAAAGTAATTGCCTTCACCGATCATTCGGTGAGCCTTGGGGTCACGCAGGGCTTGAGCATGGAGGATCACAAGCAGCAGGCTGCTGAGATCAAAAAGATTCAAAAGCAGCTAGGCGACAGCATTTTGGTTTTGCATGCAAGCGAGGTCGAGATCAAAGCCGATGGTACGCTTGATTATCCTGATGAGTTTCTTGCTACGCTTGACCTTGTTGTTGCTTCACTCCATACAAGTTTACGCCAGCCGCGGGAGAAGGTCACACAGCGCGTCATCAATGCCATCCGCAACCCGCATGTGGATATCATCGGTCATCCAACGGGACGCCTGATTCCTGATCGTGAAGGCGCGGACCTGGACATGGACGCAGTTCTCAAAGCTGCTGCAGAGACAGGCGTGGCAATGGAGATTAATGCCAGTCCCTACCGCCTCGACCTCGACGATATCCATGCCCGCCGCGCCAAAGAGTTGGGCATCCCCCTCAGCATCAACACAGACTCACATTCCGAAGCCGATTTCGATATGCTGCCTTACGGTGTGGCAACCGCCCGCCGCGCATGGGTGACGAAAGAAGATGTAATTAATTGCTGGTCAACAAAGAAGTTGTTGGGTTGGTTGAAGAAGAGAAAATAATTTCGTTGGTCGAGTAGCACTGAGCGTTCGTCCCTGGCACTGCCCGCCAGGGCAGGTGTGCGAAGGGCATATCGAGACCACCACTAACATGAATACCTTTGCTTATTTGTTGGTCTCGATATGCTCCGCTACTCGACCAACAGAAGAAGGATAGAAAGTGAGACGCTATGCAAAACCCATTCGGTTCTCAACAAATTCCTGGCTCTTACTTCAATCTGAAAGAGCGAATGTTCCAAAAGGTTCAATCGGCAAAAGTCAATGACCATATCTTCGGAATTGTTCAAATGGCTTATGAGGAGGCATTGACAAAGGAAAATGTCGTATTGAGTCGTCCTGAAAGGAAACGCCTGCTCGCCCAGATTTTGAAACTGGTGCTGGAGGACATGATCAAGAAACTTGATGAGCGCCCCAGCTTTGCTTGATACATCCTGTTAGACGGGTTCAAGAAGAGAGGATAACAAAAACCCGCATCATGAATTGCCTGGATGCGGGTTTGACATGTGCTTATTGCAGGGGAAACGTGAGAGGCGCCTGCCAGGGGCGTTATTAACCCCTTGGTGTCTAGATAACTAGCCTGAAGGAGTAATTTACTACCGGCTCTGCAGCGCACCCGGCGTGACCTCGAAACTCAACGCTACGTATGCAACCTCTCCGGGCCCGAGGCAGTTCTCCTCGACCACTGCAGTGAACCCGTCGCAGTGCATCGCATTAAACACCCAGTACACCACAACCAAGTGCTCGCCGACGCTCAACGGCTGGAGGTTGCCGAGCGTGCCGGGCCACACAGCTGGGAAGCCGGCGGTCGTGCCAATCCACAGCTTGTCGCTGGTCGGATAGACGTACGTCTGCTCCTGCCGTGTTCCCGGATCGATCACATACTTGATCGCCACAAACTTCGCAAGGAAATCCTCGAGCGGCGTGGCCCCTGCCGGCACGAAGCCCTCTGGCACTGCCTCGAAGCTCGTGTTCATGAACCAGCCCGCCCCCGCCGCAGTCCAGTGCTCGCCAGAGTCGACCTGATTACAGAAGGGGGTAACGATCTGCTTAGTGATGTCGTAAAGCGCGTTCAGATCGATTCCAGTAGGCGTGATGCAGTGATTGTCCGATGCTTGAGCAGGCCGAGATGTGAGTGCAGTACTGGCAATCATAAACACGAGTACCAGACTCCACCTAACAAAACGCGGTCGTAATGATAAAGAAGATAGGTTCATTACTTATATTCCTTTCTCAGTAATCGATTATTGGCTAATATTTTTATTATAGTTCGTATACGGAACTTTCGTGCCAGCATTAGAGAATAGTTTCGTTGCTGACTGGCAATTCGCTTAGGAGAAAAAATATTCAGTGCTAGGCCTCCTTTCTAGTGAAATGCTTTTTCAAGCCCTGCACCAGTCGATGGACCAATGCAGGGCTGTTGACATGTGCTTGTTGGAGGAGAAACGTGAGAAGCGTCTCTTCAAGCACAAATGTCTCGATTTGGGATTGGCATGGGCACGACTTTATCGAGGCAAACCACAGCAACGATTTTCGTAGGGGCTGTGCAGAACATCCTTGAGCTCTTGATCGCTGAATGTCTGGCTCGCATTACGACATCCAGCCGCATCTCTCAATGGCACATCGTAGCACTCGTCAAGTGGAGAACGATACGATGGGATGGGCACGTTGTACTGGTTGCCAGAGAGTTCCTGGTTATCAAGCACAATAACTGGATCGTGCGAAGGATCGGAAGCGACTTCTGTTCTGGCATTCACCAATTGGACGGTAAG
>JAXIPJ010000365.1:0-3389 GCA_045402985.1 Anaerolineales bacterium | reverse complement strand
GTATCTGGTCACGTATGCGTTTGAAGAACCTCCGCAAATTGAAACAGGCCGGGTCAGTCATTTTATTTTTGGTCGTTTAAGAGTAAGCATTGTAGATAAGTAGAAGAGAAATATGAAAGAAAATATTCTCATCGTCGGCACCGGCGCGCTTGCGACGCTTTTTGCGGCGCGTCTTGCTGAGGCTGGGCATCACATCACGTTGCTTGGCACCTGGAAAGAGGGGATTGATTCTCTTCGAATGAACGGTGCGCGGCTAATTGACGCAAACGGCAACGAACATCAATTCGATGTCTATGCCACTGATGACCCGCGCGAATGTGTGGGCGTGAAACACGCGCTCGTGCTTGTCAAAGCCTGGCAAACGGAACGCGCCGCGCGTCAACTGGCTGAATGTCTCGCGGATGGAGGACTCGCCATCACTCTGCAAAACGGACTCGGGAATAGTGAAACGCTTGTTGAAAATTTGGGAGCGAATCGCGTTGCGCTCGGCACGATCACTGTTGGAGCGACACTGCTAGGGCCGGGATTGGTAAAAGTGGGTGGAGATGGGATCATATCCATTGAACGGAATCAGGCTCTCGGTCCGATTGAGGCGGCGTTGAAGTCCGCAAAGTTCCAGGTGAACATTGTCGAAGATGCACAGTCGGCGGTTTGGGGGAAGTTGGTCGTCAACGCGGAGATCAATCCGCTGACTGCCCTATTGCGAATCCCAAATGGAGAATTGTTGAGTCGTCCATCCGCGTATGAAATGATGGGCAAACTTGCGCATGAAGTTGCAGAGGTGGCGCGCGCAGAAAACATCCAATTGCCTTTTGACGACCCGCTGGCGATGGTGGAAGATGTAGCGCGCAAAACCGCCGCGAACCATTCTTCCATGTTGCAGGATGTGCTGCGCAATGCGCCAACAGAAATTGACGCGATCTGTGGCGCCGTGGTAAAGACCGCGCAGAAGCATAAAATTGACACGCCTGCCAATTGGGCCTGTTGGAAATTGATAAAAGCCTTATCCTAAAAAAGAAATCGAAATCGATTTGTGGGGTTATTTATATTGATCAGTTCACATCACCAGTCAAAAGCCCCTCTATTGAGGGGCAACCTTTGTCAGCAATCCACGTATAACTAAGTACCACTCAAGTTAAGAAGGAGAAGATATATGTCCACGAATCGAACGAATACAGGTTCATTGATCGCTGGCGCAGCCCTGATCGTATTTGGCTTGCTCGCTTTGGCAGGTCAGCTCTTCGAAGGATTCAATTTCTGGGGAGTGATCTGGCCGTTTTTCATCATCGGCGTCG
This sequence comes from Anaerolineales bacterium, assembly GCA_045402985.1. Lineage (GTDB taxonomy): Bacteria > Chloroflexota > Anaerolineae > Anaerolineales > Villigracilaceae > Defluviilinea. The sequence continues at coordinate 2,094 of JAXIPJ010000365.1, read as the reverse complement.
GTGTATTGTTCTTTGTAGGAATGTACACAGGTGGGAAACAGGCTGCGGGACAGGCAATCCCCGGCTCCATATTCACGTTCGTCGGGTTGATGCTGTTCCTGCAAAACCTGACCGATCACTGGGAAAGCTGGTCTTATGGCTGGACGGTTATCCTGATGGCAGTTGGTACAGGAATTTACATTATGGGCCGCTACACTGAAAACCCGGGGCAACGTGAGAGCGGGTCACGCCTGATCAAGATCGGCGCAATTTTGTTCGTCATCTTTGGCGGATTCTTTGAGATGATCTTCAATTCGTTCGCTTTCTCAAAATTCCTCTTTCCTGTTGCGTTGATCTTGCTCGGCATGTATCTCATCTTCAGGCGCTCAATTTGGCCGGCCAATCAACTGAACACGCCGGCAGAGATGCCAGACTCATCTACAAATTTGGAGGAAAAATGAAACAGCGTTCTTTATTTTGGCCCCTGGCATTGATCGCAACCGGTGTGATCTGGCTGTTGGTTAGCATGAATATTATCCCCGCCGCGAATCTGTGGGCACTGACTTACATCTGGCCCTTCGTATTGATCGCGGTTGGAGTTGGATTAATTTTTCAAAGCTACCTGCCCGCAATGGGATGGATCGTCTCCGCGCTGATTGTGATTGGCGCGGTGATGGCGGTCATCTATGCGCCTCGATTGGGCTGGGCAGGCGGGCCAAGCATGGGCTTTGTTGGCTCAGACTTTGGGGGCGGCGTTCAAGGCTCGGGGAAGATCGAGGCGGAAACGCGTGAAGTGCAGGATTTCCTTGCCGTGTCAATTAACTATCCGGCAGATGTCGTCATCCAACAAGGCAAAGTTGAATCGGTAAAAGTTGAGGCAGATGATAACCTGCTTCCGCAGCTCACAACGGAAGTGAATGATGAAACTCTTGTCATTGAAAATAAAGAGGAGTCCTGGTCACAGCGTGTGGATCCCACTGAACGTGTGAAGATCACCATCACAGTAAAAGATCTGCGCGAGATCGAGTTTTCCAGCGCGGGTAGTTTGCGGTTGGATGGCTTGAAGACTGACGAATTAAGTGTGAACCTAAACGGCGCAGGCGAAATGATCTTGAATGATCTCGATGTGAACAAATTGGAAAGCAGACTCAGTGGCGCGGGCAATATCAAAGCAAATGGCACAGCCGATGAACTCGATCTCAGGATCAGCGGTGTAGGCAGTTTTGAAGCGCCCAATTTGGAAAGCATGATCGCCAGTGTCCGCATCAGCGGTGCAGGCAGTGCCACGGTCCGTGTGGAGGATGATCTAACAGCCAGAGTGAGCGGCGCTGGCTCTGTAAAATATTATGGTTCGCCCACTTTACATGAAGACATCTCAGGCGCTGGATCTGTAAGCCGGGTAGACGAATAGAATACTACCATCACTAAATTTTAGGACACTTACAACACACTGTAGAGTAATGTAACCAAATAATATCGCGCCCGGATCAATTTTCAGGTAAAACCAGGCATTCGGTGAACAGCGCGTTTCTTGCGTTGGCAATGCAGGCAGGCGTGACTACAACGATCACTGACCCAATCAAATTGGGAAGTTCCGTCCGTGCAATAGATTTGCTACTTGGCAAGGATGCCAACTCGATGCGTTATCTAAAATATTTCCGCGCGATGGAGAAGTTGAGGGCAGAGGAAGCCTCAGTGAAAGTTTAATTGAAATTTATCGGTGGTTGAGTAGGGCGAAGCCCGTATCGAAACCACCAGTAAGCAAAGCAATATTTGTTACACTAGTACGATTGATGCGTGTTGATCTCGATACGAGCGAGAAGATCACTCGCCCTACCCAACCAACGGGATATTCTTTGAATTCACTTTCAAAACATTCCCCTCTAATTCCACAATATCATCCTCAGAGCCAAAGAACGTCCAAAAGGTGACTTGGGGTTGATCTGTTTCGAGCAGAGCTGATATGGCAGGTTCTTTGTGTCCATAATAGCGCGAGCGCCAGCCGCGCGTGGAAGTGGGGTCCGCGCGCACGACTGAGAATTTGCCCGTGCCTTCGGTCAATCCCATTTGAATCAAAATTTTGGAGTCGGGCTTGCTGTCCGTTATTGTTGGAAC
>JAXIPJ010000289.1:0-11584 GCA_045402985.1 Anaerolineales bacterium | reverse complement strand
CGAGACGAGCAGGTTATCAATATCCACGCCGACGCGCGCAGCATAAACAGGATCGAGTGCATGTTCCATGTCGATGAATGCGGCGACGCCGCCCATTTTCTGAACCTCAGCAATGATGTGTTGACAAATGGTTGTTTTGCCGCGTTCATAGATATGGAACATGCGCTCGATCCTGTTTATGCCGCCCGCGTCGGCGTGGATATTGATAACCTGCTTGTCTCGCAGCCCGATACTGGCGAACAGGCACTCGAGATCACCGAAACTCTCGTCCGTTCCGGCGGCATAGATGTGATAGTCATCGACTCGGTCGCCGCGCTCGTTCCGCGTTCCGAAATCGAAGGTGACATGGGCGATGCAACCATGGGTGTCCAGGCACGTCTTATGTCTCAGGCACTTCGTAAACTTTCCGGCGCCATCAACCAGACTAAAACCACTGTTATCTTCACCAACCAGCTCCGCCAGAAGATCGGCATTATGTTCGGCAACCCTGAGACTACCACCGGCGGTAACGCTCTTAAGTTCTATGCCTCTGTCCGTCTTGATGTGCGCCGTATTCAAGCCATCAAAGTTGGTGATGAAGTCATCGGCAATCGCACCCGCGTCAAGATCGTCAAGAACAAGGTTGCTCCGCCTTTCCGCACCGCAGAATTCGATATCATGTTCAACGAAGGCATTTCCAAATCGGGTGACGTGCTCGACCTTGCCACAAAATTCGAAGTCGTCCAAAAGCGCGGCGCCTTCTTCTCGTATGGCGACATCCGCATCGGTCAGGGACGCGAGAACTCCAAGGATTTCCTCCGTCAGAATCCTGATCTGATGAACGAACTCGATGCGGTCATCCGTCAGAAAGCCATGAGCGGCGAGATCGCTCTGCCGCTTGAGATCGGCGTAAGCGACGACGGAGCCAGCGTCGCAGACGAAGAATAAACAACCCCATAGGGGCGACCAATTACGGTCGCCCTTTTTATTGTAGGATGATAACCCTTCGACTACGCTCAGGATGCTTCTTCCTCAGCCGCAGGTGGATCCCGTTTGTCTGCTTTTATCTGGCGTTGGCCTCTGCCTGTTCCCCAGCCCCCACACCAACTCCCTTTCGCCCACCGACAGCCCGGGCCCCGCTGATCGAACCGACCTTCATCATCAATCCCACACAACCAGTTGTCATCATTGAATCGTCCCCCCTGCCTACGATCATCCCAACCACAAATCCTGAAGAATGTGTCAACAACCTCAGCTTCGTCAGCGACCTCACCATCGCTGACGGCACATCCGTCACGTATGGCTCCACCATAGACAAACAATGGACCGTTGAAAACAGCGGCACCTGCCATTGGAATTCTGACTACCGCCTCAGGCATATTGGCGGAGCTATTCTAGACGCGCCCGAAGAGGTCGCCTTGCCTCCCGCTCGCGCAGGCACACAAACCACCATCCAAATCCTCTTCACTACACCGTTTACGGATGGAGCGTACGAAAGCGCCTGGCAGGCATTCGACCCGGACGGGTTGCCATTTGGCGACCCGATCTATATGAGGATCAATGCAGTAACGCCTTAAAGGAGTGTATATGTCCCCTCAAACTGACCTCCCATTTGTCTTCGAGCAACTCAAATCCATACTTAAACCATATGAAAAAGGACTTACTATCACAGCAGACACACGTGAAGCATATTCTCTCGACGGCCCTTACAGCGAAAAATGGAAAAAGGAGCTCTTCTTTGGCTCTGCACAGATCAAAAAGAATTATGTTTCCTTCTATCTGATGCCCGTTTATATGCATCCTGAATTATTGACAGATATCAGCCCTGAACTCAAGAAACATATGCAGGGAAAATCCTGCTTCAATTTCAAGAAAGTTGAGCCTGAGCTTTTCCAGGAACTCGCGGGCCTTGCGGAGAAGAGTTACGAGCGTTTCCAAAAAGAAGAATTATCGAAATGATCTGGAGGAAGCATGAAATTCAAACTTGAAATCCCCATCAACAAATCCCGCGCCGAAGTATGGAAAGCCTTCGACAATGTGGAAAACATGAAAAAATGGCAGCCAACGCTCGTCTCATTTGAGCCTGTCAGTGGGACGCCAGGCCAAGTCGGCGCGGTCTCAAAGTTGACTTATGAGGAAGGCAAACGCGAATTCGCGCTAATTGAAAAAATTACTCACCGCGATGGACCCAACCGCTTCGATGGCGTTTACGAAAATAATTTTGCAGACAATGTTATTAAAAATACCTTTGTTGAACAGGGAAAAGATCAAACACTTTGGGTAATGGAAACGGAATTTAAATTCAAAACTCTGCTCATGAAGATCATGGGACCCTTAATGAAAAAGAATTTCGTCACGCGCACCCAAAGGGATATGGAACGATTCAAGGATATGGCTGAAAATCTGTAAACCTGCACGGGTGCAAATTTATGTTATTCCGATTGCACATCCACCAGCACCGCGCGGACGATGCGACGGAACAGATAGGAGTCGGTCAACGGGTTATATCCCTGACAAGTGATCAAGGTAAGATACGAATAGTCCTCCAAATGCTCGAAAGCAAAATTTGTGGTAGAGGGACGCGAAATGCGGGTTTTGCGAACCTCGAAGACATATTTCTCACCATACAAATGAACGATGATTTCATCGCCATCTTTCAAATTCTTGATATTAACAAAGGGACCTGGCAAACCGTTTGAGTTAAATACATGAGCGGTAAGGATCGAGTTGCCCTCCCAGGATGGGAAAGCCGTGCCATTCAGCCAGCCAATGTCATTGCCAAGCCAAGTGACATCCCAACCATGATCAGATTGAGGCACTCCGACAATATTGATCCTGATATTCTGTGTGGGAATTTCCAGCCAGATATCACCTAAAAATGAATATGCTTTGTACGCAGGTTGTGAAGGCAAGGAAGTAACCACATTGGGGGCGAAGCCAGTATCGGGCAGGGATATTATTGCTGTATTTACTACGAAATCAAAAGTGTAATCTGTGCCAGAAGTGGTACCATTGCCTGCCAATGCATTATTCCCAAGATCCACAATAGACGTAGTTCCACATACGAACAAACGATACTTGCCAGCAGGTAATATGCCGGCTAGTGTGACTCTGGAGGTTAAAGTTGTTGAATTGTATGTCACGCCTGTGACTATGACGCGCGTGTCATCTGTAGCAATTCCTCCAGCACAAGAGGCAGTATCTACTATACCATTTGCACCTTGGTTGATGAGCAGGTAGTTATTCGGATTGGTAGCATCATCGGTACTTGTACTTCCCGCTGGATTACTTATATCTTTGCTAAAGGTGACTGTAAAGCTGCTGGGACCAGGACTCATAACTGCCCTGAGCGAAGTAGAAATAACCAAAGGTGGGAGACCCAGCTTGGCTATAAACGCATCCATATCTGCCGTGTAAGCGCGGACGGGTGTTCCCCAAGTCGCGTTCCCATGTCCTGTTACGTACACATTTCCGCTTCCATCTACATCAATTCCGTAGCCATAATCCTGACCATTCCCGCCAAGGAATGTATTCCATACCAGGTTGCCACCTGTCTCCATTTTCGCTGCAAATGCGTCATTGCCCACAGTGAAGGAACGGATGGGGGTTCCCCAACTTCCAGAACTGTATCCTGTCACATAAACATTTCCGCTTCCATCAGTATCAATTCCTGTAGCCTGGTCAGATGATCCACCACCTAAAAAGGTATTCCATATCAGGTTGCCTGCGGTATCTATTTTCGCCGCGAACGCATCTTCGTTAGCGGTGAAAGCACGAATCGGATTCTCCCAGGTGGTTGTACTATAACCAGTCACGTACGTGTTTCCGCTTCCGTCCAATGCGATATTAAGGCCCTCATCATTTCCGCTACCACCGAGGAAAGTGTTCCACATCAGATTTCCACCTGAATTAAGTTTGGTCAAAAAGGCATCTCTAAATGCTGTGTAGGCACGCATAGGATTTCCCCAACTGCCATTCGCGCTAATGGTGGTAGTACTGAATCCTGTCACAAATGTATTTCCACTCCCATCGACCACAATTCCATAAGCCTCGTCAAATGCGTTGCCACCTAAAAAGCTATTCCACACCAAATTACCGTTGGTGTCTACATTCGCCACAAATGCATCCATATCAGCTGTGTAGGCGCGGATTACAGGACTTCCCCAAGTGCTACTACTGCGCCCTGTCACATATGCATTTCCACTGCCGCTGACCGTAATCTCTCTTCCCTCATCTATTCCGGTGCCACCAAGGAAGGTGTTCCAAAGTAGTGTCCCATTTGTATTCAGCTTCGCTACAAATGCATCGTCTATACTCGCAGTATAGGCTCGGATCGGAGTGCCCCACGTGGCATCACTGTTACCGGTTACATATACACTCCCGTTGGCATCCAGGGCGATACCATAGCCAAGATCACCTCCATTACCACCGAGAAAGGTGTTCCATACTAAGTTTCCACTTGGATCAAGTTTCGCCACAAATGCATCTGGGATTGTTGTGAAGGCACGAATGGGATTTCCCCAGCTGACGTCACTATATCCGGTTATGTATATATTCCCGCCTGCGTCCACAACAATATCATCGCTCTCATCATATGAGTTGCCACCGAGAAAGGTATTCCATGTCAGAACCGGATCGATAGATAACTGCAAGGCGTGAATGCGGTCATGTGACACGTTCGAGTCGCCATGATAAGCAGTACCATTCCGCTTTATAGCGATGCCCTCCGCATATACGGACTGGTTTCCCATTAGCGCAATTAACAAGCTGGCGCTGATGAGGATATACAGAAATTTGGTTGGCAAAAATTTCATTGTCCCTTCCTTGTAATAAAACGTGAATTAAGATCCCAGGGGCCGATGACACCAATATGGCTCGAATTTTATCAAGGATTTTTAGGATAAGGGGATAATTTGTAACAAAATGACTTTCTGGCTCATTCAGCCGGAAAGTCATTTTCTTTAATCAAAACCGTATTTCAATTACTCACTTTCCCAATTTCTTATTAGACGCATCCGTCAAAGCGGGAACGATCACAAACAGGTCTCCTACGTTTATCCTGTTGGAAGCAGCGCATCAACACTTGGCCGTACATACCTGTGCCGATGATTCCGAGATTGTATGTTTTCATTTGAGCTTCATGGTGCATCATTCTAGCAGAAACTTTCGCATTTCCTCGTAGACCAGTTCCTCCTGTTTGATAAAACAGTAATGATGTCCCTGTGGGATTTCCACGATCCTTGCGTGGGGAACATTGCGTTGAAAGTTCTCAATATTCTCTTTGACCCAGGGATTGTCTGTAGTTTCAAAGTGTTCCAGTATCTGAACTTTCTGTTCTTCTGTCATCCAGTCATCGGAAATGTAATGGACGCCGCTGTGTATTGCAAAGATGCCTAGTGTGGGGGCCGTGATTTTTGAATCCTCTGGCACATAACCGGTCAGAGTATCCATAATGGCTTTGCTGATCGTATCGCTCATCCTGTCAACGACTTTGCCCTCGGGTGTCTTCATGATCTCATGTAGTGACTGTTCCTCCATTGCTTCACTCCAGAACACCTTGAAAGATGGATAAGCTCTTTTCATTGCGGCAAAATAATCCTGCTCGGTGTAGTAGTCAATATCCAATCCTGGAGGCTGGATGTTTCTCAACGGATTCTTTTCTCGCATATTTTTATACGATGCTGAACTGCGATCATAGGCGGCATCCAGAAATATCAGTTTGAGGGCTCGTTCTGGATACAAAGCAGAAAAATGGGAAATTTCCACGCTTGCCATGGAATGTCCTGCCAGTATTACTTTTTCGATCCTGAGTGCGTCCAGGAACTGTCGGACGTCTTCCGTCAGCGTATCGAAATCATAACCTGTTTCGGGATGATCCGACTCTCCATGTCCGCGGCGAGTTAATGCCATCACGTGAAGTTTATCTGCAAAGCGTGGGGCAAAGCCGTCAAAGATGTGTGCGTTATTTCCCATGCCTGCCAGAAACAAAAGCACATCGCCTTTTCCACCCCAATCTAGATAATGCAGATTGATTCCATTTACGCTTACAAAATCACTGGTATGCGGGGATATATCCATATCTACCTCCTCCTTTATGAAAGACAATAGTTGGTTTAGGGAAGAATTCCCTTCGCATTCTACGACTTTTACACCTACAAAAAAACTATTCTTAATCCCTATTGCATTCACCACCAATATCTTGTACAATGCAAGTGTAGAAACAAAATAATTGATTTGCAGTGCAAAGTGTTATGAAAAAACAAGACCTCCGACGCATCAGCATCGGAGGTCTTGTTTACTTGTATCCTTATCTACCTGTTTTGCTGTCTACTTGCTCATTTTCCTAACTTCTTCTTGAATGCCTCCGTCAAGGCGGGGACGATCACAAACAAGTCTCCCACTACGCCGTAGCGCGCGACTTTGAAGATCGGTGCATCGGCATCTTTATTGATGGCGACAACCATCTTGGCAGAACGGATTCCCGCCAGATGCTGGATCGCCCCAGAGATGCCACAGGCAATATACAGATCAGGCGCGACGACTTTGCCTGTCTGCCCCACTTGATTGGAATAGGGAATATAACCCGCGTCCACTGCCGCGCGCGAGGCACCGACCGCGCCACCCAGAACGGAAGCTAATTCTCCGACCAATTTGAATCCCTGTTGTGCTTTCCATATTTCGGCTTGCTTATCATCAAGACCCGCGGGCGGCTGCAGGGACGAATTATTCGACACGCCGCGCCCACCTGAGACGATGATACCCGCATCGTTCAAACTTACACCCACTTCCGCAACGTTGTAGCCTTCAACACTTGTAAGCACATCCGTCTTTGCATCCACTTTGGTGATTTTGCCAGTCTTACCTTCTTGCTGTTCAGGCTTGAGGAAGGCGCGTCCGCGTAGAGTAATCAATTGCGGCTTGCCTGAAGCGGTCACCTTTTCAAATAACTTCGCTTCATAGATTGGACGCGTCACAAGGATGCTGTCACCACTCCCTTCAACCGCTGTTGCATCGGTGATGACATTGCTATTCAAATCCACTGCAGACATGGCGGCTAACTCACGGGTACGAGTCGTTGTCGGAAACAGGATCAGGTCCGGGCTTAGAGAAGAGGCTAGCGCGGAGAGAGTGGAAGCATACGTCTCAGCGCGGTAATCCAAAAGGGCAGAGTCGTCTGCGAGCAGCACTTCATCCGCGCCATATTCAAAAGCGGCTTTCACCACTTCATCCACACCTGAGCCAAAGACCAACGCTGTTGCCGCGCCAAAACTTTTCGCAAGACCAAGCGCCTCCCACGAGGCTGGCTGCGCTTCACCCTTGAAGTGATCGATGTATACGAAAGTTTTCATAGTACTTTCTCCGCAAGGATTTTGTCGGCAAGTTTTTCGGCGATCTCAGAAGGGCTTTCGCCTGTGATGATCTCAACTCTTGATTCACGGCTCGGTGGGTTCATGAGTTCTGTGCGCGTCACGAGTGGCGCGGGCGCGCTTGCGCCAATGTCGCTCAATGACCAAACAGGAATTTCTGCTTTAGACGCTTTGCGGATGCCCATGAAGGATGGGTAACGCGGCTCGCCAATGCTTTGGACGACGCTGACCACCGCGGGCAATTTCGCTTTGACAATTTGCCTGCCCTCTTCGATGACCCGTTCAACCTGTACGCTTCCCGCGTCGACTTTTATCTGGCCAGCCAACCCAAGCATCGGCCACCCGAGGACGCGCGCCGTCTGTGTGGGTGTGAGACCTGAACCGTTATCCAGCGTCTGCCGCCCGAAAACGATCATCTCCACACCGCCAATCTTTTGAATCGCCGCGGCAAGGATGCGCGCCGCGCCGACTGTGTCGATACTATTCAACGCGGGGTCTGACACGAGGATGGCGTCATCCGCGCCCATGGCGAGCGCGTGCTTAAGCGCCTCCTTCGCGGACTCGGGTCCGATACACAATGCGGTGACCGTTCCGCCGGTGGCTTCCTTTTGCTGGAGAGCACCTTCCACTGCGTACTCGTCAAACGGGTTGATGACCAGCGGCGCGTCTCCCCACGATACCTGCCCACCCTCAGCTCTCACTTTCGCTTCCGAGTCTGGCACTTGCTTGATACATGCGATGATTTTCAAGAGAGTTCTCCTATTTGTGATTCTTAATACATTCTATCTAATGTTTTATGAAACAGATCCGCTACGAGCATTCCATAACAATTTTTACCAGGTTTTTATCGCTTGTCCGTTCACAAAATATTATTGCCTCAACGCATCTACAGTTGACTTTTCCATCTCGATCACAATCGAAGTGTAATTCTCGATCAGGGCAATGATCGGTTCGCGCGGTCCCTGTTTCCACTCGTCGCTTCCGTAAAATGCGTCCTGGCTTTGCTCACGATCTTCCAAGCTGGCGTAGGCGCGCATCAGATAGTACGAATCTTCGTCGTGAAGCGATGCGCCGTAGCGCACCACATCCACTTTCCAGCGTTTGAGCATTGGCAACGCCCGCTCGACAAATAAACGATGGAACTCCTCACGAGTTCCAGGCCTGAGATTATAAGAACGTATTTCCACGAATAATGTCATGCGTATTGTTCTTGTTTCAACACCAACAAAACACACCCGTCATTGCGAGAAGGGTGGTCTTCCCGACGAAGCAATCCCCAACAATATTGGCAATTCCACGCAGACAGGGAGATTGCTTCCCCGCCCAAGAGCGGTGGCTCGCAATGACGAGATGTTATATGTATGTTAAGCGAAAAACTCCTCATACAAATCCTTCCATTCGGGATTTTTACTATTAATGAGAGTAAACTTCTTTTCCCTTGAGCCGCCTTTGATTTGTTTTTCGCGGGCGATGGCCTCATCCATAGTCGCATATTCCTCGTAATAAACCAGCTTTGCTACATTATATCGGCTGGTAAAACCATCGACCATTTTCTCTTTATGCTCATTTATCCTTTTGAATAAGTTGCTTGTAACGCCTGTATAGAGAACTTTGTTGTATTTATTGGTCATGATGTACACACAAGGATGAAGCTCTCGTTTCATTTTTCCTCTCTGCGATTCCGTCATTGCGAGGGCGGTGACCTTCTGCCCAAAGCAATCTCCAACACTATTTGCCATTCCATGTCATGACGGAGATTGCCTCGCCCTATCGGGCTCGCAATGACGAGGATGTGATCATTTGATACTCGTCTGGCTGATCAATTTTCCCGTTCTCAATTCCAATTCACAGGCGTGCCCACCGACTGTGTAAGCGGAGATATTATCACCGTCATCGCTGAGTCTGACGCGCGAGTAAAGCGTGTTGGAATCGGGCTTTTCCGCTTTCCAGACGATCTTGTCATTTGAGCCAATGCAATAGAGATTGGAATCATTGCGCGGAAATCCATTTGGGCTTTCCAGTACGACCAGCCCAGGTGTGGTCTGCATGGTTTTATCAATTTTTGTATGTAAAGGTTGAGGATCCATTTATTTCCTATTCTTTCACAATTTCATCTGCCTGACGCACAATATCCGCGATTTGAGCAAGATGATCAGATGCATGCCTGAGTCCCGAAGCAAAGCGCGAAACACATGTATGTGGCACCGCGCCCTCAGCAGGAGAGTAAGTATTTTCCATGTGAGGTGGCCTGGGCCACATTTCCAAACTTGCCAAACACATACGACGAGATTCCGCCAAACGAGCGTGGCACTGAGCAATAGTCGTTGCTTCGCGCCAGGGGATTTCCCAACGTGAGCGCCCGTGATAAGTGACACCACGCGCCAACTCAGAAGCGATCGATGCAGATTCTTCCATTGAAGCAGTGAGATGCATGATCACATGTCCCAGAGTCCACGCAATGGATTCTTCGCCCATGACTGAATATGGGTCATCTGCTTTTTCGTCTAATGGCTCAAACGTGACATGCGTGTCGCTACAATCGGCAATCAAACGCGAGACTTCATCATACATCTCATTGAGTTCACGCTGCAAATCGTCTTTGGTGAAGTCTTTGACCAAATCCTGCAAAGTGATCTTCTTTTCGCGGACGGGCTGAAAGTCAAGCATGGGTCATCCTTGCCAGAAGGCTTCGTCATAGGCGGGCAGTTCACAGCGCAACGGCTTATCTGCGCGCTGACCCAACGCGTAGCCCGCCTGAATTAGGATCTGCACTTCGGAACTGCCTTCATAGATCATCGCGCCCTTGGAATTTCGCAGATAGCGTTCCACATCGAATTCATCGCTGTACCCATATGCGCCGTGAATCTGGATCGCTTCGGTCGCGGCACTGAAAGATGCCTCCGTCGCGAATTTCTTCGCAAAGGACGTTTCGCGTGTCGGACGCTTCCCCTCGTTTTTTAGCCAGCCCGCCTGCAAATATAGCAGCCGCGCAATTTCATAATCCTGCGACATTTTGGCGATCTTTTCCTGAATGAGTTGGTGCTCCGCAATTGGCTTGCCGAAGGTCTTGCGCGACTTTGCATAATTGACACTCGCTTCGAGTGACGCTCGAATAATGCCCGTCGCACCCGAAGCCACAGTATAACGTCCGTGGTCAAAGCCTGTCATCGTGATCTTGAATCCTTCGCCTTCCTTGCCAAGACGATTTGCAACTGGCACTTTTACGTCTGTGAAAGAGATCCAGCCCGTTGCGCCAGCGCGCACACCAAGCTTGCCGTGCAGGTCGCCAGTTTTGACTCCCTCGCTGTGCAGGTCAATGATGAACGAAGACAAACCGTCGGAAGGTTTTCGGGAGTCAGAGTTCGTTTTAACGGTGACCAGCGCCAGGTCCGCTTTTGAGGCGAGCGAGATCCACATCTTTTCGCCGTTGAGGATGTAATGGTCACCATTCAGTTTTGCGGACGTGGTCATCGCCGCTACATCCGATCCCGTGCCGGGTTCGGTAAATGCGCCACATCCAATCTTCTCACCTCTTGCCAGTGGAACAAGAAATTTTTGCTTTTGCTCCTCAGTGCCCCACTGAAAAATACTCATCGAACATAAACCGGTATGTACAGACATGGCCACACGCAAAGACGTATCCACCGCTTCAAGTTCTTCGCACGCCAGCCCCCACGAAATGTAATCCATGCCCTGCCCACCATAACGGACGGGAAAACAAATGCCAAGAATGCCGAGTTCGCCCATTCGTTTGAGCGCAAAGGGAATTGGCTCCTGTTTGCGGTCATATTCCTTGATGACAGGCGCGATCTCCTTTTGTGCAAAGTCGCGCACCATCTTTTGCGCCATCTGATGTTCGGGAGTGAGGGAAAAATCCATCGATTGCTCCGACTATGAGTTTTGCACCATTATACCTTGTGGATGAAAAGCCTCGTTCGTTCCAAACTGATAGTGGATTCCGCTCAACAATCTGAATCCTCCATGGATGTTATATCCGTCACAGCTTAAATAAAAACGCCCGACGCGCTTTTGATTTCGCATCGGGCTAGGCAGTATGGGTATCATCTCTCATGGTTTCTTCTCGACACCCATGTTGCTCAACTCATCTGAATTGATATTCGAGACGAGCAGGTCCGCGCCAGCAAGGGCAACGAACAGGAGCAAACAAATTACAACGGCTACGACGAACATAGGGTACTCCTTTCCTTCACTTAACGTATAACTATTAAACCTCTTCG
>JAXIPJ010000209.1:0-2724 GCA_045402985.1 Anaerolineales bacterium | reverse complement strand
GATGCCACCGATGTAGACATCCACTTCGGCAGTGAGGGTGGCATGCGGATTGCCGATGACGAGGTGGGTGATCATGCCGAGGTCATCGTAGGAGGTGAACCAGTAATCGGTGGTGAGTTGATCGGCGGGATAGCCCACGATCGAGTTGAAGCTGCTGCCAAAGATGGCACGCTGGCTGGTGAAGATAGGCGAAGTGCCGTCGGTGCTGCTCACCAGCACAGGTCCACCGTTGATCCCGTAGGTATCCGGAACACTTTGCTCCGAGCCAACATCGTAGTTACCCACATTGTTCCCACCAATTGTGACATCCACATTGACATTCTTGTCAATCGTATAGGACTCTCCACTCGTGAAGCCACTCACCAGAGGATTCCCAGCAGTGTCAATAATGGTATTGTCGTCGAGGACATCCAGGCGGATGGTACCGTTTCCTGTGCCCGTATCAACGGTGACCGTGTATGTCGTCCCAGAACCGCTGACTGCATTCACGATCATGTTGGCAACTGTGCCTGTGGTTGTCAAAGCAAAGTCGGTCAGATCAACACCTGAGACACCCTCAGAGAAGGTAAGAGTGAAATCTACAATATCCTCGTTGGTTGGGCTGGGATTCGCACGGGTGACTGAAGAGACACTCGGCACTGTTTTGTCTATAGTATAAACTTCACCGCTGGTAAAGCCACCATTGAGAGGGTTGCTATTGCCATCTATAATGCTATCGTTGTCGAGGACATCGAGGCGGATCGTACCGTTGCCTGTGCCGGTGGTAACTGTTACCGTGTAGAGGGCGCCAGAACCAGTAACCCCGCTTATACCTTCACCTGAAACGCCGCCGGTTGTGGTGAGGCCAAAGTCTGATGCATCCACGCCGCTGACAGATTCTGAGAAGGAGACTGTGTAATTGACACTGGAAGCGCCGGTGGGACTGGCATCCGCACGTAAAACACTGACGACCGTTGGCAGATCTTGAAGTTCGTATGAACCAAGGTCACAACTGGGGCCCTCGGGGCGAGTAACGCCGCGCTGGTCAGTGATTATTGAACCACAGCTCGCGGCAGTGTTGAATGCCAGGCTTGAATCAGTGATGGCCATGGTCTGGGTTGGCCCACCGTTATCAGCCAATGTGAGAGGTCCGGGGTCACCAACGGTGAAGGAGCCTGTACAATCACTATTGTTTTCCACCAATGAGTTTGACAAAACAGCCGAACCCGTGGAGGATTGGTCGCAGTCTTTAGAGCCCACTGCTGTGGAATTAGCAAGAATACTTGTTGAAATTGTGGCAGAGCCACTGCTGATCTGAAATGCACCACTTCCATTACCGAAGACAGGAGCGTTCGAAGTATTGCCTGAAAAAGTTGAAAACTCAATGGCGACAGTTGCTCCACCTACCTGAACGCCTCCGCCTTTGGTGCCGGCAGTATTGTTTGCAAAGGTGGAATTCGTAATGCTAGCTGTACCTGCGTTAAGGAGCGCACCACCCCCATTGTCAGCCGCCGTGTTACTGTTGAACGTGCTGTTAGTGATGGTGAGCGTGCCGCCAGCACCTTTGAACAAACCACCACCATCCGCGCCTGCGTTAGGACAACTGTTGCCCTGAATAGTACTATCGGTAATAATGACCGTGGCAGCGCTGTTATTGTAGATACCGCCACCGCACCCGGATGCACCTGCGGAAATATTGTTTAGAATTGTGCTGTTTATTATTGTGAGAGTGCCTGTACCCGCGAAGCTGATGCCCCCGCCTGTAAGTGTACCCTGCCCGGTAGTGTTGCCGCCCGTGATCGTGATGCCGATCAATGTGAGGCTGGGGTTTCCCACTGCATCCACATCAAGGACGCGGTCTGTAGTGGTCAATCCGCTGGCGTCAATAATGGCGGGGGTTGCGCCGCTGGCTTGAATGGTGAGGTTTCCACTGGTGCCATTTCCAATATCCAGGTCGCCGAGAGTGGCGCCACCAGCGCCGTTGAGGGACAGGGTATATGTTAAGCCGCTCTCCAACGTGATGATGTCGTCGTCGCCGGTGCCACTACGCACACAATCATAATGACTTGCTGCATTGCTATTTGCGAGAATAATGGCCTCGCGCAAGGAGCAGATATTAGTGCCATCGGGCGTATCTTGGTCTACCGTCGTATTTACTGTGATAGCGGCTGCGAAGGCAGGTTTTGCCGGCAAGGCTACCAGCACCATGGCGGTGATCGCCAGGGCAGTCAAAAACTTATATGAAGCTGAGAAAATTGTAGTGCGCATGTTGTTTCCTTTTTTGTTCCTTGAATTAAGTAGGATGGGGTTTGATGGCGGGAGCGACAAGTCGCTCCGATGGTCATGGTTAGTGACCCACTACAAACCTATAGATTTTCCGCCGAATTAATCGTCCGACCTAGGCTGACTACCTCTCATGTAGCCGTAGATCGACTGGTTAATCCCCGCCTGTGACGACATAAAATTCCATTTTGCAAAATCATTAGTTACAAGACATCATAAATAATTAAAAGTTACAAGTGAAAAAGTGAAGTTTAGTTGGGGTTTCTCTGCTTCGGTCTCAACTAAAGCTTAATCCAGCTTCCAAGCGGCATCGGGCAGGTAATTTCTCACCTGCCCGATGTTTTGTTATTTACGAACTGGTATTAATTTACTAGCGAAGTCTTACGGAGCAGAGATGACGAGTTCCGTATCCATGCCGACATCGTCGTAGGCGGTGAACCAGTAGTCGGTGGTCAGTCGATC
>JAXIPJ010000058.1:0-8919 GCA_045402985.1 Anaerolineales bacterium | reverse complement strand
ATGGAAAACTATCGGACTCAGTCTGCCAGTCAGGATGCCGATCTAATCCGCGGTACGGCATGGGAATTGATCGAATGGTTTTCGTTAAGCAATGCCTGAGAATAAACTTCGCGTGCCCAGCTCAGTGGTGATCAGGTCATTGATCAATTCCCATGCCGTACCGCGGATTAGATCGGCATCCTGACTGGCAGACTGAGTCCGATAGTTTTCCATGATCTGAGCGGATTTTTTGGCGGCAGATAGGGCGCCAGCCTGATTTCCCCGTGACGCCCGCAGAATTGCGAGCGCATTGAACGCGTTGGCGGCATTTAACATATGGGTGCCACCCACGTGCTCAAAAGCATAAGCGCTTTTCAGGAAATACAATTCAGCTAGATCCAGTTGCCCCAACTCTTCAGCAGAACAGGCTTTGTTATGCAAAGCAACGGCGTTTTTGATCTCTGTGTTCATATAAGTTCCTTTTTGCAGGTGACCGTCACGGTAATAACGGTCACCTGCATTTTTAGTGATCAGGCTGTTAGGGATGTAACCAGGTAGTGGCGCCAACGATCAACGTTATGGCCAGCAGATATACCAATAACAGGACGAATACCAAATCTTTTTGAACTTTCCATTTACTTTGCATTTTTTCCTGCTCTTCATTTGCAATCGGGCTGTGGACTTCTTAAGCGGGGATTGCCTCTTCTTCAGCGGCGGCGATCATGGCACCCGCCAGCGTCATGTAGGCGGCCACCCAGGCTTCCTTCAGCTCAGGAGTGAAATCCTCGCCCAGGTAAAAGTCAAGGGTCCACAGGAATGCTTCTGCGACTGGCTGATACTGTTCTGCCGTCACACCATACCCGGCGTGGCGCTTTCCAAGTGAGCGAACAGCGGGTAAGATGGTCTCAAGTTTATTAAGGCTGCCCACGGCCAGTCCCAGTGTGCTCATAAGCATGGCACCCTGTTTTCTCATATCACCTTTGAACATCGGCTTGAGATGCGGGGCGATCTCGAATAGGCGTGCATAGAAGGTCTCCGACGCCTGATCGGCGATTGGGCGCACCAATTCAAAAGAGGCTTGGACAAGTTCGATCTGTTGTTCGTTCATTTTTTCTCCTTTTCGGCGGATTTTCCTCCGCACAAATTACTGAACTGTCCGCAGTGTAGCAAAACAGGCGTTGACAATGTTGTCATTTGTTGACAAAGTGTTGACTCTTTTTGCCAGGAATCCATGGACATGTCACCCTGAGGAAGCGTTCTTCGCGACCGAAGGGTCTCGCGCGCCGTGTTGGAGATTCTTCCCTCCCCGCGAAGCGGGTCGCTCAGAATGACATTGGGAATTATTGTTGCATTCCACATTTAAGAGATGTACAATCACTTCATGCCCGGCTCCTTGATAACTGCTTCCCCGGATTCCTTTTTGGATTTCGGCGAGTTGGTCCGCTATCTGCGCGAACGCGCCGAACTCTCCCAACGCGAACTGGCTCTGCAGGTGGGCTATCACTACAGTTACATGAGCCGCATCGAGAGCAACGAACGCATCCCCGATTCCGCCACACTGATGGCACGCTTCGTCCCGGCCCTGGGGTTGGATGATGAACCGACCTGGACAGCGCGCCTGCTCAAACTCGCGGTGAGCGAGGAAAAGACCATGGGCCCACGCAAGAGGGCACGAGCGCTCGCCGCCGCCACGACGATTGATACCGCTCTTCAAATTTTCGACACCCCTCTGAGTCAACTGCCTCCCAGCCTTACCCCATTGCTGGGCCGCGAAAACGAGGCCGCCAGCGTGCTGAAAATCCTTTCGCGTTTTGATGTGCATTTGGTCACGTTGATTGGTCCTCCAGGGGTCGGCAAGACGCGTCTGGCCATCCACGTTGCAAACGAAGCGGCTGGTATGTTCGCGCACGGCGCCGCGTTTTTGGACCTCACACCACTCAATGATCCAAAGGACTTTTTGCCCGCTGTGGCGGCGACATTGGGTGTGTATGAGACATCCGGTATCCCGCTCATAACCCATCTGACCAATATACTCAGGCAGAGAAATCTTTTGTTGGTGCTGGATAATTTCGAGCAGATAATCGAGGCCGCCCCGCAGTTGCTTCAACTTTTGAGCAATGTTCCAGAGATCAAAGCTCTGGTTACCAGCCGTGAAGCATTGCGTATTTCGGGTGAAAATGAATTTACCGTTCCACCTTTGCCGCTTCCTCAGAGACCGCCAACAGGGGAATTGAAACAATATGGCGCGGCGCAGGATCCATTGGCGTTTGCCGCAATCCAATTGTTTGTTCAGCGGGCGCAGGCCGTCCAACCCGACTTTCAACTAACGCCTGAAAATACTGACGCGGTGCTTGAAATCTGCCGCAGATTGGATGGCTTGCCCCTGGCAATTGAACTGGCAGCGGCGCGGGTCAAAATGCTGACACCTCAAGCCATGCTTGCCCAATTCGACCGGCGTCTGGACTGGCTTGCGCGTGGGACGCGCGACTCGTCGAAAATATGGCGCCAGACCATGCGCGGCGCCATCGAGTGGAGTTACAACCTGCTCTCCGATCCTGAGCGGATATTGCTGCGCCGCCTGTCTGTTTTTTCAGATGGCTGGACGTCCCAGTCTGCGGAGGCAGTTTGCGGGGATGATGATGTGCAAGAGAATCCGTTATTGCAGCGCGGGGAAGTCCTCGATCTGCTCATCCAACTGACCGATAAATCGCTCGTTGTTATTGAGAAAATGGAGGACGAAACCCGCTTCTATTTTCTTGAAACCATCCGCGAATTTGCGCGCGAGAAGTTAGGGCAATCTGATGAGCACATTGAGATGCAGAATCGGCATTTGTCTTATTTTGCCGGGTTTGCAGAAGAGGCCGAAATACAGATCTATGACGGTGGTAAAAGCAGTTGGACCGCGCGTGTCGAACAGGAACATGCCAACATCCGTGCGGCGCTCGATTGGGGTTTGCGCGCGGATGCTTCCCTGCGAGATGGTCTTCGATTGGTTGCCGCGGTGAGTCGCTTTTGGATCAGGCGCAGTTTCTTCCGCGAAGGATTGGAATGGCTGACTGCATATTTGCAACGCGCAGTTGGTCCTTCGCACGATTTGGTCAGGACAAAAATTCTCTACCGCGCCGGGGCCGCGGCCGCATATATGTTTGATTACACCATTGCATCTAGATTTTGCCAGCAAAGCATGGATCTTGCGCGGGCTCTGGGTAACAAACGTTATTTGGCCGCCGCTCTTTTTTACATGAGCGAAATTGCACTGGGTCTGGGCCGGATTACGGAAGCCCGCACGGCTCTTGAAGAGTGTGTTTCCCTCTGTTGGGCCGATTACTATCCACAGTTGCTTAATCTATCACTCTCCAGTCTGGGCATGATCCTGGATATGGAAGGGGATCATGAAGCTGCTCAATCCACACTGGAGGAGGCGCTCGCCATTGCCAGGCTCGTGGACGATAATTGGGGCACCAGCCATGTACTCCATAATTTGGGCGCAGTCAATCGCTATCGCCAAAAGTATGATGAAGCGAGCGATTATATGGAGCGCAGTCTTGAGGTAACCCTTAAGATCGGGGATCGTCGTGCGGCGGGCATCATCTATGCCAATCTCTCCATTCTTTATAATCTAAAGGATAATTACGCTCAATCAGAGGATTGCGCTGAAAAGGCATTTGCCATTTTTCAATCGATCGGAGACGAGTTTCAACAACCTTTCCCGTTACGAATGATGGGTTATGCGGCCATCCATGCGAGGAACTTGGTGCGCGCCCGCGTTCTCATTCAGGAGAGTTTGAAAGACAATCGCGGGTTGGAGGATATACCCGGCCAACTGGCGTGCCTGGTGGCTTTTGCCAAATGCGCCCTTGAGGACAAGGACGCCAAAAACGCCATCTCGCTTTGCGCGCTGATCGAGACCCGTATGGAGGTGGATGGGGTCCAACTTCTAGAGCCGGATGTCAAGGCACTGCAGGAAGTTCTAACGCAGGGAAAGAAGAAGCTCGGCAAAGCCATATATGAATCGGCATATAAAGAGGGCAGGGCCATGAAACTGGATGATGAGATCATGAAGTTATTAATGGCGGAGTAACAATATGGACAATCACACTGTTTATCTCGCACTTGGCTCTAATCTCGGTGACCGCCTGGCAAACTTGAAACAGGCGATTGCCGCGCTGCCTCCACAAATGGAGGTGAAAGCAAAATCGCGCGTGTATGAGACGCCACCCTGGGGATACGCCGACCAGCCGATGTTTCTCAATCAGGTCATCAAAGCAAACACCTATCTTGAATTTGAACTGTTGCTCAAGCATATCAAGCGCCTCGAGATTGCGTTGGGACGAAAGCCATCGTTTAAGAATGGTCCGCGCCTGATAGACCTTGACATTCTTTTCTACGATGATCTGGTGCTGGAGACACCTTCCCTGGTGATCCCTCATCCGCATGTGCACGAGCGCGGCTTTGTGCTAATGCCATTGATGGATATCGCGCCGGACCTTGTACACCCTGTAAGCAAAAAGAGCGTGCGCGAAATGATCGCGTCCTGCGATGTCAGCGGCATCAGGGAGTTTGTGTAACCCGCTTACTTTTGGGTGAAACCAGTGATGTGTTAATTTTGTATAATAATGGACAACCCGCACTGTGGGAAATAAAGCATTAGGAGAATGTGATGCAGTCTTCCTCATCCTTACCGGTCTTAAGGGCTTTGCGCCTCGGTGAATTACTCGATCAGGCGATCCGATTGTATCGTCGCAATTTTCTGACGTTTATTGGGATCATTGCAGTGGTATATGTACCTTTGATGGTGTTGCAAACCATTTCCTCGACATGGTTGAGCAGTTCATTGCTTGATGCTTCCTCAGCTCGAACCCCTGAAGAGATCTTTTCAAACAGCGCATACTGGATCGGACTGCTTTCCACGCTGGTGCTTGCATTTCTCCAAGTCATTCTGGTGCAGGGAGTTGCGACCGGCGCTTTGACACGTGCAGTAGCGGATAATTACCTTGGCAGGAAAACGGGCATCCTGGATGCCTACCAAGGTATCGGAAAATCCTGGCTCAGCCTGTTGGGAGCCCTTCTCTTGCTGGGTTTGGTGTTTATCGTTGCTGTGTTATGGTGGGTTATTGTCCCTTGTATTGGCTGGTTTACGGGTCTTGGAATGATAGCATTCCTGTTGACAGTTGTGAATCCCATGGTTGCCCCGGTTGTGGTTTTGGAAGGCAAAAGCGCAATTGATGCGATCCGACGCGCGTGGAGTTTGACGCGCCGACGATTCTGGCCCGTACTTGGGTATGTATTCGTTCTGAATTTGTTCAGCCTGCTGGTCGTGAATGGACCTGTTGCCATCGTCAACGCCGTCCTGCCGCAGTTTTTAGGCTCCTTCGAGGACCCAACCATGAAGCTGGTGATCCTGTCGATCATTCAAATGCTCGTCACACTCACTGCCCTGCTTATTTACTATCCACTGCAAATGACGGCTTTCACATTGATCTATTTCGATCTGCGCGTGCGTACAGAGGGCTTTGATCTGGCTCTGCTTACCATGAACGAATCTGAATTGGCAGATACTTCACAGGCTCTGGCGGCTCCGCTTTCACAGCCAAACGAGCGCTTCATGACAGGCGCAGACATGGGCAATTTTGCGATCCTTACTTTACTGGCAGCCGGCGTCTATATCTTGTTTTTTACCTTTATCGCAGGAGGCGCGTTCTTTCTCAGCTCGCTGATACGCTAACTTTTTATGCGCGCGTTCCTTACCGTTTGTCTGATCGCACTGCTTTCTCTGACAAGCCTCGCGGCAGTGAACCATCCCTTGCATTTCGTGCAGGAGCAGTCACCGATCACGCTCGAGGCATATTGGGAACTCGTCAGGAACACGCGCCAGGCTATCGTCCAGTTGGAAGCGGATGGGGAGCAAGCGGTCCGATTGGAGCTGGATGGGCTCGCGTCACAGTGGGAGTCTGTCTCAACTGTTGAATTATCCGATAAAAGCATAATCCAGATCGATGCGGCCTTCCTCATAGCGCAATTGAGGACCGATCCGCCTGATCTCGAACATCTGAAGAATTTGCTGGATGCGCTCATCAGCGCGCATGACGAATATCCGCACAAGGTTTTCGCGATCCAGGATATCGAACCACTGAATGAGATCCTTGCGCGACCGGAATTTCAATGGGGAGGACAGCAATCGACCGCCGCGCCAGACTGGCTGAATTCCATGCTGGAGGCCTTTTTTAATTTTATGGAGCGGCTGGCATTCGGTTTGCAGAACATGTTGTACTACGGGCGTGTTCCTCTCATCATTGCGGCTGTTCTTCTTTTCCTCTTTAGCCTGTACTACATTTCGAGAAGTCTTTCGCACAACCTGGTGAGGGAGGCCCAGCTTGCCGCTGAAACCGATGACAGCGCGGATCTGTTGAGTTCCAGGGTTGCGATGCAGCGCGCACAGACTCTGTCGAGTCAGGGCGATTATCGCAACGCCGTCCGCTATTTATACCTCTCCTCGCTACTGATCCTGGATGAACAGGGCTTATTGCGCTACGACCGTTCGCGCACCAACCGCGAATATTTGCGAAGCGTCTCTTCTCAGCCACAACTGTCAGGCTCCCTGCGCGATGTTATTGATGTGTTCGACCGGGTCTGGTATGGATTTGAATCTGTGGATGAAGAGACGTACCGATCCTACGTTGAGCACGTGGAGGAATTGCGGGAGAAGCAGGGATGAAGAATCTCTCGCGTGATAGCTGGCTGGCGGTCGGGGTATTGATCCTGCTGGTCATCGTCACAGTGGTGGCAGCCTTGCAGACTCAGACCGAGCAGCAATTCCCCAGGTTATCGACTCTCTCGCCTGCACCGAACGGCGCCCTGGCGCTGAAACTCTGGGTGCATGAATTGGGCTATGGAGTGAATGAGCAGGTACTCAGCACTTTTGCCCCGCCAGAACAGGCTTCCATTGTCTTTATGCTTGAGCCGCGCCAGCCTACAGAATCTGAGATGGATTCAGTTGACAATTGGGTGGAGAGTGGCGGTACATTGATCGCAATCGGCGAAGGTTATGAAATGTTCTCGCTGGTCGATCACTATAAGTTTTTCTTTAATTATCAACCCGGTAACACTGAATCGCCATCCAATGAAACTCCGCTGTTGGATTCGCCATCTTCTCTTGATCTAAAAAATATAAAGGTGAATATAACACTTGGCTCGGAACGCAATGATTACGTGGTGCTGAGCGCGTATCAGGGCAGGCCGGTACTGGTCTCGTTTGAACTGGGACAGGGACGCGTGGTACTTGGCACGACCGCAATTCCCTTTACCAATGAGGGCCTTAAGCAGGAGGGCAACCCGGCACTGGTATTGAACGTTCTGGCGCTGGCGCGTGCAAAAGGCGATGTGTGGTTCGATGAATGGCATCATGGGCTGCAAAATGGCACGCAGGTGTCAGGTCCGGCCGAGTTCCTGCGTTTTACGCCGGTTGGCCGCTCGCTGTTATTTGTCACCTTCGCAGTATTTACTGCATTCTTTATGCAGGGACGCGGCTTCGGCAGACCTGTGCCACTTCCGCAGGAGATCAGGCGCCGCGGCGCGCTGGAACATGTGACGGGAATTGCCAATCTCAACCGCCGTGCCGCGCATCGCACGGCAGTGATGATGTATTATCACAATCAGATCAAGCGGAAGCTTGGTCAGCGTTACAGGCTTGATCCCGCCATGGATGACGAAATCTATGTGAGCACATTGACTGGGTATAACCCGGCGCTCGATAGGAACGAATTGCTGGACCTATTGAAACGCTTGAAACGCAGGAATGTGAGCGAAACGGAAATGGTGCATCTAGCTGTGGAAGCCGCGAAGCGGATCGATAATTAACATCGCCCTGAACACGCTTCGACTGCGCTCTTTGCATGATTTAATTCCGTCTTGAGCGGTGGGCTGAGTGGTTGTTGCGAAGCCTGAAGTCGAAGGACGCTCCGCTCACATCGTCCTGATGACTTTCGGGAGCGCGAGTAAATAGGAGAACTTATGAACCCAACTGAACTCAAGAATATTTTTGAAGGATTGCGTACCGAAGCGAACAAGGTCCTCGTTGGATTGCAGGAACCGTTCGAACTGCTTGCTGTCGCGCTGTTCACCGGGGGGCATGTTTTATTAGAAGGAGTGCCGGGTACTGCTAAGACGTTGATGGCAAAGACCCTCTCATACATGGTGCAGGCGAAGTTCACCCGCATTCAATTTACGCCGGATCTGATGCCTTCTGATATTTTGGGTACCAGCGTGTTCGACATGGCAACGACGACGTTCCATCTCAAGAAAGGACCTATTTTCACACAGCTGCTTCTTGCCGATGAGATCAATCGTGCGCCTGCCAAGACTCAGTCCGCGTTGCTGGAGGCGATGGAGGAGAAACAGATCAACCTGGAGGGTGAGCGGCATCAACTTGACGCGCCGTTCATGGTGGTCGCGACTCAGAACC
The DNA here is from genome assembly GCA_045402985.1 of Anaerolineales bacterium. Taxonomy (GTDB): domain Bacteria; phylum Chloroflexota; class Anaerolineae; order Anaerolineales; family Villigracilaceae; genus Defluviilinea. Next base: position 479 of record JAXIPJ010000058.1, on the reverse strand, counting down.
CGATCGAATACGAAGGGACATATCCATTGCCCGAAGCGCAGTTGGACCGTTTCATGTTCAAGGTGCTTGTACCATATTCGCCTTTGGATGATGAAGTGGAAGTGTTGCGTCGTTATCATCAGGGCTTCGACGCGCATGACCTGCAAGCCGCGAATTTGAATCCTGTCTTGACGGCGAAACAAGTCGTTGAAATTCGCGAATCGATCAAGCAGATTGTCGTTGAAGAGGGAATCCTTACTTATATCGCGAAGATAGGTGTGGCAAGCAGGAAGTCACCGGATATTGTATTGGGAGCCAGCACGCGCGCAACGACGCATGTTTTATTAGCCGCAAAGACCTTCGCTGCATTGCAGGGACGCAGTTATGTCATACCGGACGATGTCAAGTTCGTGGTACCGCCGGTGTATCGGCATCGTATTCTTCTCAAGCCCGAGGCAGAGATTGAGGGATTGGATGCGGATTCTGTGATTCAAAGAGTC
>JAXIPJ010000335.1:0-22410 GCA_045402985.1 Anaerolineales bacterium | reverse complement strand
GGGATCAAGGTCAATCAGAAGAACGCGATGATTCAATTCGGCAAGCGCAGCACCTAACGATAATGTGGAAGTCGTTTTTGCAACGCCACCCTTTTCATTTGACATAGCAATGGTAAAAGTCATACGTCCTCGCTCTCAATTCTTTGCGGATTATTCCGAACCTTTAATGCTCTGCGGAATGACTTCAACGCGGCTGGCACCCAGCGCCTTACGTAGTTCATCCATGGCCGTTTGGATCATTGCTTGTGGATCAGTTCCGCTACGGATCTTGCCTGTGATATCTGACACGAGGCGTTCGCGTTCGGCGCGGCGTGTGGTTTCTTCAAAGAGGCGCGCGTTTTCAGCGGAAAGCGCAACACGTTCTGCCACAGCTTTGATAATATCAATCTGATCCTGCGTTAGTACCCTAGCAAAGGGGGATTGAACGACCAGCTTGCCGATCAATTCACCGCGCAGCTCGATCGGGACCACGATCTGACTTGCTTCCATTTGTTTGCCGTTACCTGTTCCATCGCCGGGTTCCGTTAATTTGACCAGCTCTTCAAGGGGGGATGCGCCAGTGAGGTTGTAGCGGTATCCCAAAAGGTTCTGTTCTGTATGCAAACGTCCCCAGGCTTCGCGCGTGAACTGGCGGCTTACAGTCTCTGCCTTAGCCAGGGCGCCGCGGGTCTCATTAAAGAGTCGTGCATTTTCAATCGCCAGACTTACCTGACTGGCAAGTAAACCCAGCATTTGAATGTCATCTGCTGTAAATGCTCCAGTCTCCATGCTTTGTACATCCAAAGCGCCAATGATGCGTTCACCACTTTTTAGGGGAAGAGCCATTTCAGAGTGTGTATCTGGCAGTTCAGGGTTATTGAAAAAGACCGCGTCCGTGCCAACGTCCATCGCGATACGTGGCTTGCCTATTAGTGTTACATTCCCTACAATGCCCTGCTCTCCCACCCGCAGTTGATGTTTGCGGTCAAGCATCTTCCTGCCGCCTTCGCTATTTGCCGCGCTTAATACAGCATATTCATTGACCTCATCAATTAGGAATATACCGACATGATAAAAGCCAAAGCTTTGGCTAATCACTGTTGTGATCTGCGGAAGGAGTTCATGCAGATCACGGACAGAAGTGATGGCCTGTGTCACCTGAGCCAGAGCTTCAAATTGCGCGGCGCGGCGTCGAATCTGGATGTTCGCCTGGTCAAGTTCATTATTGCGACTCGCAAGTTCGGTAGTGCGTTCTTCGACATTTCTCTCAAGATTTTTCTTGATATTCTCAAGTTCATTTTCCCTCTGTTTCAGTTTAAGGTTTAATTTCTGAAAATTATCCTGTCTTTGCCCAGCAAAAAAAGCGAATAAACCAAGAAAGAAAGGTGCTGTATCAATGATCCACAAGAGAGAATCGGTGACTTGTACAGTGACAACACCGGAAATATCAAACGGCAAATTCGAATTTGCAATTCTCATCAGGGTCGCAATTATAGGGAACAGAAGCCCGAATACCGCGCCTGCGAGCGCATATTTTTGCGCTTCTGTCTTTAGTAATTGGTTATGTCGTTTCATATTATTCATTTCGATCCTTGTACGAAGTATCACAGCAGAAATTGTTGATTGCTCATAAGGCCTCTGATAATTTAGAACCATTGTCTTTAGCGCTTTCGAATTGGATAATAACTTCGGAACCTGGCAGGGCTCGGCCCAGTTCTTCCACTGCTGTTTGCAACACACTACGCATGTTGATAGATGCTCCAATTTTTGCAGTTACATCACTGATCTTTTGTTCTTTGATGGCGCGGCGCTGCGAATCTTGCAGGAGGCGGGCGTTATCCAGCGCCAAGGCAAGGCGATCTGAGATGGCTTCGGCCAGATTGATTTCATCTTGATTCCATGTGCGGTTCGTTGTGGGTGCTTTGATGTTCAGTATACCGATGATTTGGCCGCGCAGTTTGACAGGCACCACCATGGACGATTCAGACTTGCCCTGTTTTGGGTTGACGACAAGTATCTCGCCCTTTTCCATGACTTCCTGGACCTCATCTGACTCGAGCAGCTGTTCAAGCACTTTACCACCTATTGATGACTGGTGATAACCAATTCGGGTTTCTTGTCTCATAAAGGCATCCCATTCCTGTGCCTGATACTGGCGATATAAAGACTGCACTTCGCTCAATGCCAGCCGGGATTGCTCGAATAGGCGGGCATTGTCAATTGTGACCGCGACTTGGTCTGCAAGGATTCCTAATGTGTTTGCGTCAGATTCTTTAAACGCACCTGGTTTTAGGCTTTGTACATCAAGAATCCCAACAGTTTGACCGCGTAAGTTGAGAGGCAAAGCCATTTCGGAACGGGTGTTTGGCAGGTCTGGGTTGTCAAAGTAAACTGCGTCAAACCCAACGTCCAGAGCGATGCGAGGTTTGCCAGTTTGAGCGACATTGCCCACGATCCCTGTCTGACCAATCTCAAGTTTATGTCCACGCTCAAGCATCTGTTGGCCACCTTCACTATTCGCGGCTTGTAAAACGGCGAATTGCCGTGCATTATCAATCAGAAAGATGCCCACGTGATAGAAATCAAATCTTTCGCTGACCAGGCGCGTAAGGAGCGCGAGAAGGGTTTCCAGTCTTTGTTCAGTGGATATAAGGCGCGAGATTTCGCTAATTGCCTGTAATTCCTGGGCACGTTTCTCGCTTTGCTGTCGCGCAGTTTCTACATCTGCTGTGCGCTCGGCAACACGCTGTTCAAGCCCAGTCAGGATTTTTCCCAACTGGTTGTTCATCTCATTAAATGTGCCTGCCAGCGTACCAATCTCATCCTCTGTTTGTATGATTGCGCGAGCAGATAGATCGCCTGCTGAGATTTGTCTTGCCGTACGGGTGAGGTTGACAAGTGGAGCTGCGATCCTTTGCGCGGCAAAAACGCCCAGTAAGCCAGCGCCTAGTAGCACCGCCAGGGCGATCAAGGTGGTGGTGCGAATCTGATTTTCCACAGGCCGCAAAGCCTCATCCAGATTCTGATGAACGATTACGCTCCAGCCTAGCTGAGAAATTGCTTTCTCCGTCGGATTATTTTCAGTGGGCCGAACTTGGGTTTGACTGACAAGATTTAGCATGCCATTATAGGAAATTTCTCCATAGGGTCCAGTTATTGTTGTTAGTGCGGATATTTCATCCTGGTTTAGCATTTCAGATCCCAGTAAGGACACGTTGTTAATCCTTAACTCAACTTGTCCTGTCTCGCCGAAACTTCCTTCCTCCAGTAGTTTGGCTAATATGCTTATATCCAGCGTACTTCTCAGAATGCCGACCATTTCGTTTTCGTGAAATAGAGGTATTGCCAGAATCAAAGCAAAGGTTTGACTGCTCGCATCGAGTTCAGGCTGGCCGATGTAAGCATTGCCCGCTCCATTATTATAAGTAGCCTGCCACCAGTTTTCATCTGCCTGATAATAGTCTGACGTTCGGTTTGTTGCCGCAATATTCGCGCCGTAACGGTCAGTAATAAAGAGCTCAACATGTTCTGGGGAAATTTCCTGGAATTCTCTTAGCTCATCTGCCAGAGTATTATCAATAACATTGCGAATAAGGGGGCTGTCGTCTGGGGCACTCCTCCAGGTTGTATCAAGCCTATCAATGTTGGCAAGAATATTGTCTTGCGAACCTGTGTAGGAATTGCTCGCCTCTGCTGCCGACTCCTCAAATTGGGTGCCAGCCGTTTGAAGAAGGCGCACTTGTGACTCCAGGTTGGTGCTTATGGCTGCCGAGACTCGCTCGGCCAGTCTGTTAGAATTCAGGCCAACTTGTTGTTCAAGTTCGGCCCGCGTGGTGATATTGATGCCCACAGCAACCGCAGTGACGGCCACAATGGCAACCAGGACAAAAAAGAAGATGAGTTTTGCACGTAGGGGAAATAAGCCAAGCTGTCGGAAAATGGCGAATATGAAGATCGTAGCAACGATAATCGCGAACGCTGGGGTAACAATCGGAGGGGCCGGAATCCCAATATCGTCAGGCAAATACACGTCCGCAACAATGATATAGGTACCTATTAAGATGGTGGCTGCATTTACACGTGGCATCCACTGGGGAGGTAGAATAGCCGTGGCAACACCAATCAGTAAACCTGTGATACTTATTGCGACCGCGATGCCCTGACCTGAAGCAATGACTGGCGTGACCAGCGAAATGACCAGCAGAGTACTGATCAAAATCGCACTGCCCAGCCCGGTACGGTTGCGGTAAGCTAGGTTTGCGCTGGTGAAAGCTAAAATCGCCATCGCGCCTGCTACAATCCAGGCCAGATTATCGAATCCCTGTTGCAGAATAGTAGCAATCGCGGCAAGTGATACCAGTACGCCGACCAAACGGCCAACACGGATTGTGGTTGTTCTGCGTCGAACTTCCCGGGCGACGGATGGTGGAATAGGTTGAGTGGCTTCGAGTTTGGACATGGGAAATATTCTTTATCTCAATAATGTTGTTACAGGTTGGAGAGCTCTTTCAACGCATCAGGCTGGATCTGCACCAGCACCTCAGAGCCACCAAGTACGCGGCTCAGTTCTTCTGCGGCAGTTCGCAATATGGAATCGAATTGAGTCGAAGCGCTGATCTTGCCGGAAATTTCCGATGTTGCACGTTCGATCTGCGCACGTCTTTGTGTAGTTTGCAAAAGCAGAGATGTTTCCAGTGCTAGAGACAGGCGCTCTGCCACCGCTTGCGCGATATCCACCTCATCAGGATCCCAATTATGTTCTTCAGCAATGTGGATGTCTATCACACCGATTACTTGGTCACGCAGACGGATCGGAATGGCAAGTGTTGGCGTCTTTCCGCTTTCGGATACGATTTCCCTGCTTGAGATGGCCTGTCTGATGTGTGTCGATATGATAGGTTTATTCAGAGGCTTCAAAGTGTTGTCTGAGATGAGATAGCCGAGATGTTCTTCACGTGATTGCAGGGCGCGCCATGAATCACGCAGATATGCGCCGGATGTCTTTTGTGCTTCTTTCAACAGTCCCTGGGTGGTTTCATAGGAACGCCCGTTTTGAATGGCAATCGCCACCTGGTCTGCGAGCGTGGAGAGTACATCCATATCTTCCTCTTGAAAGACATTTTGTTCCGTGCTTTGAACATCCAGCACGCCGATAATCTCATTTGCCACGTGCAAGGGCAGGGCCAGCTCGGAGCGGGTAAGTGGAAGGTCAGGATTGTCAAAAAAAACGGCGTCCGCTCCAACGTCCAGTGCGATTCTGGATGTCCCTGTGGCAGAGACGAAGCCTACGATGCCTGTCTGTCCGATGCCAAGCTTATGACCGCGTTTGAGCATGCGCTGGCCTCCCTCACTGTTAGCAGCCACTAGAACAGCAAACTCGTGGTTTTCATCCCACATGAATATTCCCACGTGATAGAAACCAAATTGCTGGCTGATCACCTGGGTGACGCGCGGCAAAAGGGTGTCAAGGTCCTGTATGGTCGCAATGACGCGGGCCACTTGCGCAATGGCTTCAAACTGCCTGGCACGGCGCTCATTGCGTCGGTTGGTTGTCACAAGTTCGGCTGTGCTATCTGCAATACGATCTTCAAGGGATAAGTTTAGTTTGTATAAATCCTCGTTACTCATTAGTAACTTTTTTTCGCTTTCCTTGGCGCGGCTGATTGCAGTCTGCAGGTTACTTGTGCTGAAATAAATGAGGGCTGAAATGATCAATAAAATGAACGTCAGGTCGCGGGCATAGATGTAGGGTGCCGAGACGGTGGGAGTAATCACGAAATTAGCTTCAAGGCTGGCAAGTAACCAGGCAGCCAGAATGCTGGCGAGAATGGTCAGACCGCCTGCCCACCAGCCAACGAGGATGCTCGCAAAAAGTGCGGTCGCAATAAAGCCGATGATGATCACATCGTGTATACCATCGGCGGTCAGAGCTTGAAAAAATATGCCCAGCCAGGTTAGAACAACCACCATAATCGAACTCAGATTCAACAGCCTGTATTTGAGCATCACGATTGTTATTGCAAAAACCAATGCAAGCCCAATCAACACATACAATGTGTAATCTGTGAAGCCTGTCGCAGCCACCACAATGGCGACGGTGCTGATCAGGAGCATGGCAATCCAGGCGAATCCATTGACGAATTTCGCCCGGAAATCCTGTTCCATATCATCAAATCGAGGTGCGCTCAATAATCTTTTGATCATCCCGTTTCATCCTCTTTTTTGAATTGGATTGAGATATTGGCCTTTGGAAGTGTGCGGCCCAATTCAATGGTCGCAGTTTTGAGCAGCTCATCAATGTCACTCTGCGCACTGATCTTCGCTGAAATTTCACCAATGGTACGCTCTTTGGCAGCCCGTTTTTGACTCTCTGTCAGCAGGCGCGCGCTTTCCAACGCAACGGCGGCTCTTTCGATGATGGCAGTCACAATATCCAGCTCGTCTTGATCCCATTCACGATTGCCTGGCGAACGAACGTTAACTGTGCCAATCACTTCGTCGCGTAACTTGACCGGCAAAACCAGCAAGGCGCCTTTCGACTGGGCGGCAGTCTGGTCTTTGGCCGCCGCATTTTCTTCTGCATCTCCGTTTTTTGAATATAAGAGCGTGGCTCTGGCACCGGTATGTCGGATTCCAGCGAGATTTCGGGCTTTGGTGAATTCCTGCCAGCCCTGTCGGACGAACTGCCGGGAGAGTGTTTCGGATTCTGCCAGCGCCTTGTGAGTTTCTTCATATTGCCTTGAGTTTTGGATGGCAATGCCTACTTGCTCCGATAGAATAGATAGGATGCTAATGTCTTCCTCGGCGAAGGCGTTCGGTTCTTTACTTTGAACATCCAGCGCACCAATAACCACTGGACCCACTTTGAAGGGCAGTGCCATCTCAGAGCGCGTATGCGGCAGGTCGGGGTTATTGAAGAAGACCACATCCGAGCCAGTATCGAGCGCAACGCGCGCATTCCCAGTGGATGTGACGTAACCGACAATGCCAGTCTCGCCAACCTTGAGTCTATGTCCACGTGCCAGCATTTTTTGCCCGCCTTCACTGTTCGCTGCACTCAGAACTGCATATTCGTTTTTTGTATCTAGAAGGAAGATGCCCACATGGTAGAACCCAAATAAACGACTGATCACAGATGTGATCTGAGGCATTAGTGTATTCAGATCCTGCGTGGAACTGATAGTGCGCGAGACCTGCGCTATGGCCTCGAACTGAGCCGCACGCCGCTCGTTCTTTGCATTTGCCGATGCTAGTTCGCTGGTGCGTTCGGCCACGCGTTGCTCCAGCGAAGCACTGAGCGCTTGCAGTTCGCGGTTGCTCAACAACAGATTCTTTTCGCCTGCACGTATTTGGTCTACTACTGCCTGGATGCGCACAATGGCTAGCCGAAGCAGGAACCCGATCAACAAATAGCTGACAGAGGTCACAATAATATTTTGTTGCGGCGGCGCAACAGCCTGTGGAGTGATGATGCCTCTGGCGTTGAGCGAAACGATAATTGCATGTTGTAACCCAAGCAATAGAGCCGTAATGATAGGGGCGCGGCTTCCCAACAATAGTCCACTCATCATGATCGCGATCACAGTCAGTAATATCAGTGGTCAGGGCGCGCCTGCGGTATAAAAGTTCAGATAGGTAAAGAGAATGACCAGCGTTCCAACCAAAAGTATGCTGGCTAGATTCGATCTGCCAGCATGATTAAGCAGCATTAAGATAACCAACATGGCCGCCAGCGCAGCGGCCGCGGGATTGAGAAAACGGCTGGAGGAAGGATTAAAAAAGATAACAATTACGGCAAGAATCGGTAGGCTCCAGATGGCAAGCAGAATTTGGTGAAGCAATTTTGCAACACGCGTTTTCTCCTCATCTTCCGGGAAGAACGGCGGACTAAAAAAGCTGGAGAATGATTTCATCATATTAATTAATGAGCCTTTGGCGGTTTAGTAGCCTTCTGTTTTTCACTCTCAAGCTGGATCACGATTTCAGATCCACCAAGCACGCGTTCGAGTTCCTCAGCTGTGACGTGCAGGATGTTTTCAATATTCAAGGCAGAGCCAATGCGCGCGGTGGCTTCGGAGATGGCGTGCTCTTTGGCAGCGCGCCGGCGGGCTTCCTGGAACAGACGGGCATTTTCCATGGCGACCGCGGCTCGTTCTGCAACTGCCGCCACTAAGCCAACTTCATCTTTCTCCCATTCTCTGGACGCATCGTTGGATTCGATCTGCAGTACGCCGATGACTTCACCGCGTAATTTGACCGGGATCGCCACGGTAGGCCGCCTCTCTTCTAACCCGTTGGGGTGATCTGCCACGATCTCACCCTGCGCCACTGCTGCCGAAACTTCCGGGCTGTGTAGCGCACTTTCCATCATTTCGACCCGCCCTGTTCGATAGCGGAAGCCGGGCTGCTCAATATTCGCCACTGTGCGGCTCCATTCCGCTCTTGTATATTCGTTATAGACTTCCTGCATTTGCGCCAGCGCTGAACGTGTTTCAGTGAGCAGACGCGCATTTTCAAGTGAGATGGAGACCTGATTGGCAAGCGTTGTGAGAACCTGTAGATCTTCATGCGTGAATGCACCTGCTTGTGTGCTTTGAACATCCAGTACGCCGATCGTTTCTCCTCTGGCTTTGAGAGCCAAAGCAACTTCAGATCGGGTGTTGGGGAGGTCGGGATTGTCGAAGAAAACGGCATCCGTTCCAACGTCTAGGGCGATGCGAGGCTGACCAGATTGCGCGGCAACGCCCACTACTCCAGTTCCAAATTTTAGGCGATGTCTGCGGTCCAGCATCCGTTTTCCGCCCTCGCTATTTGCAGCTTGAAGAATGGCGTACTCATGGTTTTGGTCCACGAGGAAGATGCCAACATGATAAAAGCCAAAACGCTCGCTAATGAGGTTTGTAGCAGTTGTGAAGATATCGTTCAAGTCCTGTAATTGCGCTATGCTTTCTGATAGTTCGGTAACCGTCTGCAGTTGTGTGGCACGCTGGGAAGTTTGGATGTTTGCTGACTCAAGCTCGGCAGTACGTTCTTCCACACGTTGTTCAAGCCTGTTCGTTACATCTTCCAATTCGCTGTTAATATCCTGCACTTGCTTCAAGCGATCTCTTTCAACGCGCGCCCGAAACATATTGGCACCAATGAGGATGACACCAATGGACATGAAAACGCCGGCCACTCTGAAGAAGCCGTCCTCATTGGTAATGGGTGTCTGCGAATATGAGCGCGCACTGAAGGTTGCAATTGTCGATAGCAGAACGAGAATACTGAAGCCTCTGAGTGGCAACAATATACTGGCGATGATCAGCGAAATATGCGCAATGCTTGAAATGGCTGAATCAAAGCTACTGGCAGTTCCAAAATATAAAGAGAGGAACGTCAGAGAAATGATTCCGAATGAGAAGAAATATGTTCCGGAGCGATAGTAGCTTGTACGGCTCAAAACATAAGAGATCAGGGTGGTGACATACAGCGCAATAAAAGTGCCAATGGCTGTCGGGTTGGAAAGTATAGCCCAGGTGAATGCAGCCACCAGGATAAGTGTTATGGTTGCAAGAAGTTGCGCACGCCGTTTTTCGCCCACATCAGTGATGGATCGGTGAGGTTCGGTAAAAAATCTAAACAGTGGCGCAAATAGAAAATCCGACACAGCATTCCATGTGGCAATGAGCCAGTTTCTCCGACGCTCAGCAGTTGTTGAGGTTGGGTTTGTAGCCATACCCTATTCCAAATTCCCTTCTGGCGCAGAATCGCCATTTGATCTTTGCAACTCTGCTGAAGGCGGCGCGAACGGGTTTACCAACTGGAAAGAGACAGTGGATCCTTTCAGGTTCTGTCCCAATTCCTCAACGGTGTCGCGCAGGATCGAATCCAAGTTGAACGATGTTCCAAGTTTTGCTGCCATATCCGAGAGGAAAGTTTCACGGGTGGCACGTTTTTGCGCATCTTCCAACAGACGGGCGCCTTCCAGTGCCAGCGCAACGCGCTCGATGGTTGCCTCCACAATGGCGAGTTCGTCTTCCGTCCATTTGCGTGAAGAATTGGATGCCTTCAGTTGTAAGCGGCCGATCGTCTGACCGCGCAATTCGAGTGGGAGTAACATTGCACCGTTTTCACTTTTAGATGGAAGCGCCTCTTTCAAAGGCTCGGGCCTGATTCCATCGTAGCGATAGCCTTTTGTCTGCATCTTCTCCGCGTACCCCTTCCAAGCCAGGCCAGAAGCCTGACTTGATACAATTTCTGCATCACGCAATGCACGTTGAGACTGTTCAAATAAGCGCGCGTTTTGAATGGCGATGGCCACTTGATCTGCAAGAATGGAAAGAGTTGAAATATCATCCTCTGTAAACGCATCTGGTTCTGTGGATTGGATATCCAAAGCACCGGTGACTACTTCTCCCACTTTAAGCGGAAGTGCTAATTCAGAACGAGTCTCTGGAAGATCAGGATTATCCCGGAATACAGTATCTGATCCGATATCCATTGCAATGCGCGGCTGGCCAGAGCGCGTTACATAGCCAACCACACCTTCCTGTCCTACCAACAGACGATGACCGCGAGCCAGCATTTTTAATCCACCGTCCGTGTTTGCAGAGCGCAGGATGGCATATTGTCCCTGTTCATTCACCAAAAAGATGCCTACATGGTAATAACCAAACTGATTGCTGATAATTTGGGTGATCGAAGAAAGCAGACGATCAAAATTTGGTATGGATACTGCGATGTGAGCTACTTCTGCAATTGTGTGAAGTCTTTCAGTGCGTTTTTCCAACAGCTGGTTTGAGCTTAAGAGCTCGGTGGACCGGGCCTGCAAATCGTTTTGAGCGCGCGTGAGGTCGGTATTAATGACTTTCAGTTCTGTCGCATTGGTTTGGGCGCGCTTTATTGCGCTTTCCAAACCATTGATCAATAAGTATATAAGGACTGCGTTCAGACCAAAGACAAAGGTCATATCCTGGGCAAAGGAAGCGGCTGGGTAGTCTCTGCTGCCCATCAATCCGCTTTGCTCGAGATAGGCGAGTCCAAAGCCCGAAAGAATACTTAGCAATGTGACAACCACTGATGCCTGCCAGCCGAGCAACAAACCCGCCATTAAGATGATGGATAAGTTTATGATAAAGGACGTGTCTCTTATCCCAAAGCTAGTGGCAGCGGCGCCATTTGACGCAAGCCATATCAGGCTGACAAGCAAAATGGAGGCGAGTTGTACATACCCTCGTCTTAACAAGCTCAAGCCTGCCATAATGGTTATGGCAACCGCGAACATGATTATGTCGAATAGGCTCAGTTTAGTACTGCCACTGGTAAGGCGCGCAGCAACTTCATATCCAAGTATGATCACGATCAGCGCCAATGCAATCGCGTTGGCATACCTGGCTTTACGTGTTTTGTCTTCATCTTCAGGGAAGATGGGGGCGGCAAATACCGCGCGCAGTAGTTTTAACATGATCGCCTATCGCACATCCTGTTCAATCTTTGGGCTGCTGAGTTCAAGTGTCACTTCCGCGGCACCGCTAATCTTCCGGCCCAGCTCTTCCACTGCCGTTTGCAGGATTGCATCCACGTTGCTTGCGGTTCCGATGCGCGCGGCAATCTCTCCTATTGTACGTTCACGGGCGGCGCGGCGCTGGGCGCTATCTACGAGGCGGGCATTTTCAAGGGCCAGAGCAGCTCGTTCGGCCGCGGCTTCCAGCATGGAGATCTCATCCCGGGTCCATTCGCGTTGACCACTTTTGGAACGTACATCCAGCACGCCGATTGTTTGGCCTCGTAATCTGAGAGGAATTGCAATCGTGGAGGTTGCTCTTTCCAGTGAAAGCCGGCCTGTCTTTATGGCGGTTTTGATCGGTTCCCGTCGTGCTCCCTCTTCCAATGGGACAACCTGTTTTCCATCAAAAACAAACCCTGTGTGTTTCATCTGCTGTGAAAAACTTCCCCAGGTTTGTTTAATATATTTTTCTATTGTGTTTTGAGATTCTGATAACGCGCTGCGTGACTCGCCGAAAAGGCGGGCATTTTCGATGGCGATAGCCACCTGGTCTGCCAATGTGGTGAGGACACTGATATCTTCCTGTGAGAATGCATTTGTGGCAGTGCTTTGCACGTCCAAAGCTCCAATTGTGTGCCTGCCTGCCCGCAGAGGCAGCGCCATTTCAGAGCGAGTCTCGGGGAGGTCCGGGTTGTTGAAGTAAACGGCATCCGCTCCCACGTCCAGAGCGATGCGAGGCTCGCCGCGCGAAGTTGCATATCCAACAATACTGTTTGCGTCCAATCGCAATTGGTGATGACGGTTAAGCATCCGCCTGCCGCCTTCGCTGTTGGCTGCTTGAAGGATTGCATTCTCCTTTGTCTCATCGATGAGGAAAATGCCTGTGTGATAAAAGCCAAATTGTTCGCTAACCAGTTTTGTGATTTCAGGAAGAAGCGAATCCAAATCCTTTATGGCAACGATGGTTCGCGCAACACTGGAAACAATTTGTAGTTGCGCGGCACGTTTTTCCAATGCCGCTGTACGTTCCTGAACACGGAGTTCTAGAAGGTCACGAAGTTCGGTTAATTGTTGATTGCTGCCACGCAGTTCGTTGGAATTTGCCTGCGCTCTTTGTACTGCCTTCTGCAGGCTGCTGATAATTAGATAAAGGAAAATGGCCCCAAAAATGAACAGAACAGTGCCTTCAATGGCTGCTCCCAAAGTTTGTGGTTTGGCAAGAAGGAACGCGGCCAGGATGCTAAGGAGAGTAAACCCAATTGCCGGCCGCCAGCCGAGCAATAAGCCTGCCATGAGCATCACTACAAAATAGCTCGTGAAGGTGGTGCTATTAATTCCGCCGCTCAGGAGCGCGATCATAGTGCTGGCAAGCCAGATTGTTGTGACGTGCAAATATCCGGCGAGCCGTACCCAGCCTGCCTTCATTAAAAGCCACACAATTGAAAGTGTCGTAATAATTGCGGCTAATATTAGATTTGCTGAACCAAATAGCTCGCCCGCGCCAGTGGCCACGCGAACGATGATGAATAGAACCAGGATGGGTATATTGGTTAGAACAATCGCATTAATAAAGCCTGCAGAGCGCGACTTTTCTTCGTCTCCTGCAAAGACTGGCGGAGCAAGGAAGCTACTGAGTGGGTTTTTCATATTATTGCTTTCTCACTCTTCCTGCGTGTCATTGGCGGGATCGCCAACGATTTGAATGGCCACTTCTGCATCTTTCAGCATTTTGCCGACTTCCCTGACTGTGGTCTGCAGGATTTCCTCATATTCGGTTGGTGTGCTAATGGCAGTTGTGACCCGTGAAATGGATTGTTCGCGGTCGGCGCGCAAACGGGCCTCTTCGTAAAGCCGGGCGCTTTCCATTGACAATGCGAGGCGTTCAGTGGCAGATTCGATTGTGGGCACCGTGCTTCCGCTGTAGTCGTCCTTGAGTTTTAGCGTGACAACTCCGATCGTTTGTCCGCGCAATTTTATCGGTATGGCAACTGTGTTTTGTTTTTCTGATTTTTGCCGATTGCCCCTGGAAGTGATGGTTTTCCCTGTTGTGAAAGCCTCTTTTCCAAGGTCCGTCAATTCAGTGATGGATTGAATTCTGATATTGTCGAAACGGTAGCCTCGGTTGCCCGTCTGAATCCCTTCAGCAGACCCACTCCAACTTTCAAGTGTGTACTGCCCATAGGCTCCCTCGAGCTCACTCAGGCTTTTTTCGACAGTCTGTAACAAACGCGTGCGTTCTATCGCACTGGACAGTTGATCTGCCATGATCTGCATGATCGCAATCTCTTCGGTATTGAACGCCTGTGACTGATCGCTTTGTACCTCCAGCACGCCAATGACCCTCGATTCCACTTTCAGAGGCACGGCCAATTGAGTGCGAGTATTTGGAAGCAAGGGATTATTAAAGTGCACCGCATCAATACCTTTATTCAGGATGACTTGAGGTTCTCCACTGGCAGAAACATGCCCTACGATCCCCACTTCCCCAACGCGGACCTTGTAGCTGTTACCGATCATCAAACGTCCAGCCTCTGTGGGCGATGCGACAAGAACAGCATATTCGTTGTTGTTATCCAGCAGGAAGATGCCCGTGTGATAAAACTTGAATCGCTCAAGGATGAGACTTGTGGAACGCGTCAGGAGTTCATCCAGGTTTCTGGCTGAGGCGGCATCGCGGACAATTTCAGCAGCCACGCGCAGCCATCTGGTTTGGCTTTCCAGATCCTGGGTGCGGTCTGCTACACGTTTTTCCAGGTCAGTGATCGAGTTGCTCAGTTGAGAGGTCATACGCTGGAATGCAGTGGTCAAGGTTCCAATCTCATCATTGCCTGGTTCTGTAGCTACAAAACCCGTAATATTTCCATCGGCAATACCGGCCGCGGCCTGAGTAAGCGTTTGAATAGGTTGAAGAGTGCGACTCGTAAATATTACGAGAGAAAGGCTGCCGAGCACAAGCGCAAGAACGCTGATTAATCCGGCGAAGAGCAGGCGTTGATTTTGAGTCGGGGGGATATGAGTAGTGTGGTTGTAAACGATGTCAAGCACGCCGATGGTTTTTCCTGAGAAATCCGACAGCGGGGATGTAAGGACCATATAATCCCCTCCTTCGGCGCTTGTTGGGTGGGTCATAGCAGTCTCTCCGGTCACTCCGTTCAACACCTTAACATAACTAGCGTCATCGTTGGAGACGAAACTATCCTGGGTCGTTGCATATACGATGTAACCGGGAACGGGACTTTCTCCCATGGCAGTACTCTGGGGCGCAGCGCCGGCCATCAGGTCCTGGGAGAGCAGAATACGCCATTCACCGCCGAATCTTTCCTTCAAGCCGCTCAGCAGCGCGTCACTAAATCCAATCCCGAACTCAACAGACCCGATGTGTTTTCCCTGATAAAAAATGGGAGTCACGCCGCGCACCCCCAGCTTGCCGTTTTCAGTTTCTATACCCGCCACAGGTTTTTGTTCAGTGTTCGCAAGTGCGACAACCGACAATATCCGATTATTTTCCTGATTATTAAGATCATTGAGACTAAGAAACAGCTCCCCGTTCGGCAGGTGGTATTGATATTGAGTAATGTGATACGATTTCAGCAGTTCGTAGCCAGGAAGAGCTAAGTCAAGAAGCCTCTGCCGATCTCTTGCCGCGAAGGCCTCCTGTACGGATGGGTCGTCTGCCACCGAAGAACCCAGCGCCAGCGTAACGTCCTTTTGATTTTCCAACTCAGCCAAAAACGCAGCGCTGTATGAAATTAGATCGTCTTGCTGCGCATCATGAAAGGTATTATGCAGACTGTTGAAAGTATTAGCGAAGATACCTGCCAGCAACGCTGCAAACACAATTAGGGCCGGAAGGATTAATTTGCGAGTAAGGATCATAATAGTGCCTTAATCAGGCCGCCCTTTGTTGTCTGTTGACTGCATTGCCAGAGGCCTTATTTTCATGGACGATTTCGCTAATGAAGACGGTCGCCTCTTCCACTTCCGGCAATTGTCCAAGTTCGCGTGCAGCAGTTTGAAGAAGGGTATCTATATCTAGCGATTGTCCGAAGCGTGTCGCGAGCCTGCCAACAGTCTGTTCCTGCTTGGCTCGTTGGGTAGCGTCTTCAAGCAGGCGAATATTGTCAATTGCCAGACCGATCTGATTGGCAACCTCGAAGATAAGATCCTCATCCACTTTGTTCCAGGCAGCATCCTCCTTGCGCGAAATCGAAATATTTCCGATCTTGTTTCCTCGCAGCATGATGGATGTATGTATGGCGTTATTGTCTTTTAAGGCGGATCTATCTGCTCGTAATCCTAGTGGTGTGTATGTGAAGACGTGGTCTCTTTTCTTGAATTCCTGACTCCACGCTTCGCGCGTACGGTCGGCGGTGAGCGCTTCGAGCTGCATTACCGCGGCTTGAGATTCGTCCAATAAACGTGCGTTTTCAATAGCAACTGCCACCTGATCTGCAAGGGTTTGCAGAACTTCAATATCGTCGGGGCCAAATGCTTGCGGCTTGTCTGAGTGAATATCCAGTACCCCGAGTACTTTGTTGCGGACGACCAGTGGAAGTGCAGCTTCTGAGCGCGTCATGGGGAGGTCTGGATTGTTGAATAAAATGGCATCCGCCCCAACGTCGAAAACGATGCGGGGTCTCTTCTGTAAGAGTGCATAGCCAACAGTACTTATTGCTCCAACGGAGATTGAATGCCCATTCTCGATCATCCGCAAGCCGCCTTCGGAGGAGGCAGCCTGCAAAACGGCCTCATCGCCACCTTCACTGATCAGGAAAATGCCTGTATGGTAGAACCCGAATCGATCACTCACCAGCCTTACGACAATATCCAGAAGCGAAGCAAGGTCATGAACTTCTGCTGTCTGCCTGGCGATGAAGGACGCGGCGCGCAGTTGATCAGACTTTCTTTCAATGTCCGCGGTACGCTCAGCTACACGCTGCTCCAAATCATTGATCAATTCGCTTAGATTTGTGGTCATAGCATTGAAATCGATGGCGAGTTCCGCTAATTCGCGTGTGCCGGGTATTTTGGTGATCCTGTACGTGAAGTCCCCCTTACTTATTTTTTCAGCCGCATCTCGTAACCCTACGATAGGCTTTGCCAAATAATTTGCGGAGAGAATACCGGCAATAACAAGCAAGGGCAGTGTGCTGAGAAAAATTGTAATCAGCCTGACAAGATATTCTCGTTCCTGTGCACGAATAGTATTGGCTGAAATATCGACACCTAAAACCCCGACTCGTTCACCGCTGGAGGTGAAAATAGGCGAGTATCCTGATAGGAACGACCCAAATTCGTCTGTGTAAATTTCTGGCTCTATGATTGTGCGGGTCATCGTGTCAAAATTTTCAACTAATGTTGCGCTAGGTTCCGCATATCTATCGCCAAACTCCGATATGTCGGGCTCATCAGGTGAGATGCGCGCATCCACAACAAAATAAATCCCTTGCTGATCCTTCCTCACAGCGTAGACAAATATTAGATCGGGGTCAGACCGCTTGATTTTTACATTCTTTTGATGAATAATTTCAAAAGCTTCATCATGCGCGGCTTGCACCTGTACAAGAACATCCCCATTTTGTTGCAGCCCGGCCAGGGTTGTAATGTTGTCAAGGCGATGTCGTAAACTATTACGTAATTCTTCACGAAAGTTGATATATAAAACAGACGATACGCCCGCGGAAAATAACGCCGCGAGGATGATTAGTACTATGGCAAGTCTTGTTCGAAGAGTTGGGTATCTATTTGTATCCATACTTATTATCAATCTAGTAAATCGTTAATTGAGAAGCCGTCCATATTTGGTCAAGAACCATCTTCCAGATTCAATTCAACTGTAACCTGTGAGGCGTTCATTCGCCTCCCAAGTTCTTTTATGGCCGTTTGTAATACACCATCAATCGTTGCTGAGGACCAGATTTTCGAGTTGATCTCTGCCAGCATGCGCTCGCGGATTGCCACTTGCCGGCTTTCGCTTACTAGTCTCGCATTTTCGAGAGCAATGGCGGCCTGCGTTGCTACCGCAACTACAAGGCTTCGCTGGTCTTGTGTCCACTCGTCATTACCCTCAAGCGTAATCTGACCGAGTATCTGGTCACGCAGGCTGATGGGTATCTCCATTTGTTTGGAATTTTCAAGGGTCTCATCGCCAACACCATATTCCAGCTCATCGTGCTGCGCTGAATATCCACTCCAACCCTCTTGTAGGTATTGTTGCTGGACTGCACGCATCTCCTTAATTACCCGCTGTGCTTCCTGATAAAGACGGGCATTTTCAAGTGCTATTGCAACCTGCCCTGCCATGTTTTGCATCGTCGCGATTACCTGGGGACCAAAATCTGCTTCCTTTGTCGATTGCACGTTTAAGGAACCCAGCACCCGATCACCAACGATCAATGGGAGCGCAATTTCGGAGCGTGTGTAGGGCAGCAAAGGATTTTCAAAGCGCTGTTTTTCCTGTGATGCGATTTGGGCGATGCGCGCCGACCTTTCGCGGATCGCAGTTCCAACCATGTTTTTCCCATCCACTTCAAGGCGATGATGATTATGCTTAAGTACCTGGCCCGCATCGCCCGTGGCCTCTCTAAGTTCGGCCCATTTCTCCGTTGAGTCCAGGAGATAGATTGCTGCATAGTAATAACCGAATTGCTCTGGAAACAATTTGATCACGCGGCTGAGTAATTCATCTGGATCAAGGCTGGATGCGGCCACTCTACCAACTTCATTAGTGGCAGTTAACTGCTTCGTACGTTCAATGACCTGCTGTTCAAGTGTGTTTTGCAGTGTTTCAAGTTGTGCGACCATGCGATTGAAATGCATAGTGACGATTCCAAGTTCGTCAGTTGCACTAACTGGCGCTCGCATGGCAAGGTCGCCCTGTTCGATTTTCGTAAAGGTGTTGATCAAATCTTTAATGGGATCTGAAACTGATTTGGAAACATAGTAAGAAAAACCTGCTCCGAGCAGAAGGGCCAATACGCTAAATAGAAGGGATTGAGCCTGCAGGCCGCTGAATCTCTCCAATGAGCTGACCTCTGAATAAAGGATCCGAACGGTTTGTTGATAACCAATGGGAGCGATCAACAGGACGCTGATTGCGATCAATCCGAGGATCAGGATTTGGAACTTCCCGATTAAGAGTGCACCAAATCGTCCTTTCAATTGGGTATCAAAGTCCTTTGGGACGAGAACCAGCCTGGCAGGCAAAGTAAGGCGTTCGATCATCAATATGGCAAGAATTACTGATCCAAGCAATGAAACCAGCCCCCCCAGCATGACATAAGCCGGAGTTGGTGAATTAATAGAAGTAGGCTGGAAAGGGGAGGATATAACTTCGCTTTGCGATAACGTAATGAAAAAAACAGGCAAGATGTTAACTAGAAGAATCACCAAACCTGCGGCAATGCCATAGCGCCAGGTAAGACTGGTGATCTCGCGCCAGGCTTTATATTCTTCATTAGGTGTTGCGGTGAGTGAAGTCTGTGCCCAATCGTTTAATCTTTTACGGGCTGTCGGAGTCATCAACCAGCTCAGACCCAAAAGGATAAGGATGCTCAATATGATCAAGAGCGGCACCATCCATGAAAATATCTGGAGTTGTCGTTCATTAAATTCCGCGTTGACAGTAATGGATAGAATTCCAGGAATTGCCCCAAGCAATGCGATCAGTTGGGCAACTGCGATGATAATGATGATGTAACGTCCGCCTGTGCGAGACAGTAATTGGTCCAAAGAGAATCGTTCACTCATTTGCCGCTCTTTTCTTCTGGTCTCTTTTAGGCGGATTTACTCCAACCTTGATGCGAGCGCTGTTTGCGCCAACGGCGCGCGTCAATTCGCTTATAGTTGTTGTAAGTATGGTTTCCATATCGGTTGTGCGACGGATTTTGTCGGTAATCTCAAAGAGGACGCGCTCACGGTCAACTTGTGAGCGGATTTGCTCAAGTAGTTTGGCATTTGCGATGATGGCTGCCAGACTTCCGCCTAACGTGCCCAGTAATTCCTCATCGGTTTCAGCATACGCCGACAATTGTTCGCTTTCAACGTTTAGAATGCCCAGCAGTTCACTGCGATATAGAAGCGGAATTGCTATTTCTGAGCGAGTGTTGGAACTGCCTTCGATATAGCGGGTATCCTGGAGAACATTATTAACGCGCAATGTTTTGCGATGTTCTGCAGCCCAGCCGGTGATGCCGTTTCCCAACGGAATACGCAGGTCAAAAACTTCATTTGCATAACCTACTGCGGCTCTGACGATAAGCACTTTTTTCCCCCGATCCACCAATAAGATGGAGACGCGGTCTCCACCCAATGTTACCTGTAGTCCGTTGACTGCCGATTGCAGTGCCTCTTCGAGCGTGGTACCTGAAGCTGCTGTGGTGGTAATGTGATGCAACAGACGATGTTGGGCAAGATGCTCCTGGGTTTCGGCAAATAGTTCGGTATTAACAACTGCGACTGCCAGTTGGTCGGCGAGGATTTGCAACGTGCGGAGGTTATCTTCCGCGAATGCATAGGTTTCCTTGCTTTGAACATCCAAAACTCCAACAATTCTTTCACCAATCTTGAGTGGAATTGCGACTTCAGATCGTGTTTCGGGCAATAAGGGATTGAAGTGATATGTTGCGTCGCGTGCAGTATCATTGACAACCAAAATCTCGCCATTCCCTGCCACAAAACCGACAACAGACTTTGATCCAATGCCGAGCTTGTAGCCTGCCCGCTTCATTTGCGCGCCTGCTTCGCCTGTAGCTTCGCGAACCACAATAAACTCGCCGGGCAGGTCTTTAAGAAAGATGCCAGCATGATAAAACTCAAATCGTGAGCGGATCAAGTTGACCGCTTTTTGCATGAGTTCATCGAGTTCGAGGGAGCTGCTAATATCGCGGGCGATTTCAGCTGCCGTCTCAAATTGGAGGGCCGACCTGCGGCTCTGATCGAGAAGACGGACGTTGTACAGCGCACCAGAGATTTGGTTCGCAGCAGCTGTGACAAACCGCAGATCATTGTCATCGAAGCTGTGTTCCTTCTCCAGGTCCTGAATAATGATGGCGCCAATAGCCTCACCCCGCACGATCATGGGAACTCCCAGCCAGGATTTGGCGGCTCGACCAGCAACCTTGGCGCCCATCGCAATGGAGCGTTTTTCAGTATCCTCCACCAGCATCAAAGGTTCGCGCGTGCGGATCAGAATTGAGGTTAAGCCTTCACCCACGGGGAAAGTGTCAATGGAAGAAAATTTTCCTTCTTCCCAAAGGTAGGGAATGTTGATGGAGTTTGTCTTTTGATCATAGAGCGCAATTACCATCCCATAATCGCCCACCACCGAGCGGATCTGCGTATGAATGGCTGTATAAAAAGCATGTAGGTCATTGACCGTGGCCGCGTTGGCAGCGAGTGTATTCAACGCATCCATCTCTTTTGCCTGGCGGTCATCCAAATTTTGAACAGAGGCTGCGTCTTGTTCCAGAACATTTGCAGTGAGTTGGATCGTTCGAGCGAATGAATCGACGACCTCTTCATTGAGGTCCTGTCCGGCGCGGGCGCCAATTAAAACGAGACCGCGCAGATGTCCATTTTGGAGGATGGGGATGTACGCGGCCGTTTCACAGCCCAGCTGACGCGGATAGGCGGTTAAAGGTGGGGGCAGGGCCGAAGCGTCCCGCAAATCCAGTTGGAGTGGCCCATTTTTCAGATGACTTTCCATATCCGTTAGAGAAAGCTCAGTGGCGCGCGGAACAGTACTCTGGGTTTCACGGCTCTGAGGATCTGAATATTGCGCAAGACGCAAATGATCCCCGTCCACAGTAAAGTAAACAGTGACAAAAAAATGATTCTTATTAATTGAAATTACACTCATTATGAATAACTGGCTTCTAACTAAATTCCCAAACCGATTCTCCACTCAAGATGCGGCGGATCTGATCGGGAAATTTATCAGGATCCAGTGGTTTGCCTAGGAAACCATCAAAGCCAGAAGCTTTCGCTTTGTTCATTTGATCTGTGCTGGCTTCTGCCGTTACAGCAATGATGGGAATCGATTTGAGCCTCTCGGAAGCACGGATCTTTTTGAGCGCACCATATCCATCTTCATAGGGAAGGCGAATATCCATCAGGATCAGGTCGAGGCGTTGAAGAGTATCAGCGTACTCCACCACCTCATAGCCTGACGTCTTCCATTCACAATGGATGCCTAGATAGCCCAGCATGCGGGCGATCAACACAAAGTTGGCAACGTTGTCTTCAACGACAAGGACGGTTGCATCCTTCGGAATGGTGGGTTTCTTAATAGGTTGTGTGTCCATAACATTTTCAGACATTTGCTCTCCTTGCCAGGAATTTCTCAATTTCCCTGATTAATTGATCAACGTCAAGCGGCTTTTGAATGTAGCCATCACAGCCTGCCTCGAGCGTTTTTTCCTTATCACCGCGCATCACATTGGCGGTTAGCGCGAGAATGGGAACGCGAGCAAGACCAGGCATGGATCTGATCCTGGTCGTTAATGTATATCCATCCATATCAGGCATATTAATATCCATCAGGATAAGATCTGGAGTTGTAGTCTCCAATAAATTGATCGCTTGCACCGCATTCGTAGCTTCTAGTAGCTTGTAATTCTCGGCATTCAAAATACGCTTTACAAGCATACGATTATCGGGGTTGTCTTCAACGTATAGGATCGTGCCTTTTACTTCTGGTTGCGCCATTAATTCGTACCTCCAAACCTGATTCTACTTATGACCTTTGGGGGAACGCATGACAGCTACCTTACAATTTGCCAAACAAAAATGTCGAGAGTCTCTCCTCGACATTTGCCTGCATTGTGCACAGCACAGATGAGCGGGTGATGGGACTCGAACCCACGATATCTTGCTTGGGAAGCAAGCGTTCTACCACTGAACTACACCCGCGTTTTTAGCCGTCGTATCACATATGAAATTTG
>JAXIPJ010000027.1:0-5813 GCA_045402985.1 Anaerolineales bacterium | reverse complement strand
GAGCGCAAGAAACGCGTCAACGAAGTGTTGGAAGCGGTCGGACTCTCGGACCGTGCTCATCACCGCCCCGATCAATTAAGCGGTGGACAACAACAACGCGTCGCGGTCGCCCGGGCGCTTGCAATCAACCCCAAGGTCATCTTGGCTGACGAACCCACCGCCAACCTTGATACCGAGAACGGCAGGCAGGTAATGGACATCATGCAGAAATTGAATAAAGAAACAGGTGTCACCTTTGTATTCGCCACCCACGACCCGCGCGTCATTGATTATGCCAACCGTGTAGTCACACTGCAGGATGGCATCATCCAAAAGGACAGCAAAGCCAACGGAAATCATAAAGAGTGAGAATGAAGAGAATAAATATACATCGCGCTCCCAAAAAGCATCCGGGCTATAGTGAGCGGAGTGGCGCCTGGGCGCCGCATAGTCGAAGCGCAACGTACCCAAACAGATTATTGATTGCTATCATAATAACGCTGCTCCTGGCCGCCTGCGGCTCTGCACCCACGCCCACAGCCATCCCGACGATATCGCTTGATAGCAGTGGTTCCCCATCCAATAATCAGTCCAGCGACGCGAACTCAATATCTGCTTCGGGAATCGTCGTTCCGCCCAACGAAGCGCGGCTTTCATTTTCAACCGTTGGCCGCGTCACGTCTGTGGGTGTGAAAGTTGGAGATAAAGTCACTACCGGGCAGACCCTCGTCGCACTCGATACGACCATTCAGCAAGCAAGCGTCAGGCAGGCAGAGGCTAATTTATTGGCGGCCCAGATCCAGGTCAGGTATCAGAAGCGACTGGGCGTCGATGAGGTCCACATTCAAACCGCTGAAGCTGAGGTCGAACGCGCACAGGCATTGCTCGATTCTGCAAACGCGGTGCTCACATCACAATTCACGTTGAACGCGCCTTTCGACGGAACGATCGTTTCTGTCGATATCTCTCCTGCTGAAACAGTGGTGCCGGGACAGGTTGTAATCGTGTTGGGTGATCTTTCCAACTATCAGGTCGAAACCACAGACTTGAGCGAACGCGATGTGACCAGAGTCCAGATCGGGCAACCCGCTAAAGTTTTCATCGAAGCACTGAACGAAGAATTCACCGGCGAAGTGATCGATGTAGACCGTGTCTCTTCGACATTGGGCGGCGATGTTGTTTACACGGTGACCATCGAATTGCATACACAGCCTCAAGGTTTGCTGTGGGGCATGAGCGCGGATGTCCAGATAGAAACTGCGGAATAGGCGGGAGAAAAAATGAGACGAGTCTACTGGGCAACGCTCTTAAGTCTGACTGCCATCCTTGCATTATTAGTCAACCCTGTATTTGCCGCGCAAGGCGGAACAGTTGTCGCTTCAGCTGTTGTTGTCCCTACGCAAATATCGAAAATGGCATTTCTTTCATCAGCACCTGTAAAAGAGGTGGCAGTTAAAGAAGGCGATGAAGTAACGTCAGGGCAAACTTTGGTTGTATTGAATACGCCTGAATTGGAATATGGCGTCATCGCCTCAGAAGCAGTGCTCCGTTCTGCGCAAGCCAATGCCGAGATACAGAGATATAGAAGGGTTAAGGATCGCAGAAATGGCCGCGTCTTTTTTGATGTTGTTCCGCCTGAAGTAAGACAAAAGGCAGACGCACAGGTGATAAGTGCTCAGGCTGCGCTGGAAATTGCACAAGCAGGCCTTGCCCAATCTGTGTTGGTTGCACCTTACGATGCGACCGTTGCTTCGGTCAATGTGGTTCCTGGTGAATATGTGCAACAGAATCAAGTTGTGATGACACTTGCAACATTGAACAACTTACAACTCGAAACAACAGATCTAAGTGAACGCGATATAACAAAAGTAAGGATCGGCTCACCCGTAAATATTTTTATTGAAGCGTCGAATGAAAATATCAACGGAAAAGTCATTGCTATTTCACCACGTGCAAGCACCGTTGGTGGAGACGTGGTTTTCAAGGTCATAATAGAATTTGACAAACAACCCGAAAATTTGTTATGGGGCATGACGGCAGAAGTTACCATTGAGGAATGAAGAAGAGAATAGAGATTTGAGACTTGTCAGAAATGAAAGACACGGAAAACAAAAGCATTCCGTGTCTTTTTCTATTAATGTTATTATGGTTAAATTGTTTTATATATTACCTGAATTTGGAGTACTGGATTCATGACACTTCCAACAAAGATCACAGTCATCGGCGCGGGTTCTGCATCCTTTGGTGAGAACACCTTATCCGCCATCATGCGCTCGAAAAAGTTACGCGGCTCCACACTGGCGCTGGTGGATAGAAATGCTGAAAGCCTGGAGATTGTCGGTTCGCTGGCAAACAGGCTCAACGCCGAGTGGGAGGCGGGTTTCGTCATCACAGCACATACCCATCATCGAGAAGCGTTGGCAGGCAGCGACTTCGTCGTCAATGCCATTGAAGTCGGCGCACGCGAAGGCTTGTGGCGCAGCGATTTTGAGATCCCAATCAAATATGGAGTACGGCAACCTTATTCAGAAAACGGCGGGCCTGGCGGCTTCGCGCACGCGGCGCGCAATATTGGCCCCATCATGCAGATCGCGCATGATATGGAGCAGGCTTGCCCAGACGCGTGGTTTGTCAATTTTACGAACCCGATGATCCGCATTTGTGACGCGGTCAATCGTCACAGCAGGATCAAAGCCGTTGGCCTGTGCCATCAAATTTATGTTGGCTATTGTATGGTGGGCGTTGCGCTTGCAAAAGATCTTGGCATAGAAGTTCCAGAGGGACTCACCGGCATGCACGCCGCCATGGATCAACATCCGTTGCAGCACCGCGTTCGAGAACAGATCGTGCCACTCGTGGATATTCGCGCCGCGGGCTTGAATCACTTCACATGGATTCTTTCAATTCAGGATAAACGCACCGGCGAGGACCTTTATCCGTTATTTAGAAAACGCTTCCTTGAACTGGACCAGAACTTTGAACCGCTCACGAAGGACATTTTCTCAGTCTTTGGCCTGTTCCCCGTTCCCGGCGACACGCACTTATGTGAATATCTTCCATGGCTGAGTGACCCCCTCACCAGGCCCTGGGATAAATATAATATTCGGCTCTACGATTGGGACTTGTTCGCGGAGATCCGCAACTTTGAACTCGACCGTCTGAGCGAAATGGCAAGCGGAATACGAACCATTGATGCCCTGCTCGACACCGACTCTGAAGGCGCACTTGAAATGATAGAAAGCGTAGCGGGCGCGGGCAACCATTATCATCTCGCCGCGAATGTCCCCAACGTAGGGCAGGTTTCCAACCTGCCAATAGGCGCCATCGTTGAAACGCCTATCATCGTAGATGGATCCGGGATTCATCCCGTGCATATAGGAACGCTCCCCGAACCCATTGCGGAACTTTGCAGACGAGAAACAACCGTCGCACAATTATGCGTGGACGCCGCCGTCGAAGGGAATCGCGCCAAAGCCCTGCAATGCTTCCTGTTGGATCCTGTCATCACAGATATTGACACAGCGAAAAAAATATTGGATGATTATCTGACAAGTTACAAGGAATATCTGCCGCAATTCTGGAAATAATTTTAGTGTTTAAGTGAGGTAAACATGTCGAACCATGATGAACATGGTCATGACCAGGATCACGAACATGCTCCTTCCAGGAATCCTGTTGTCGAATGGCTTCAACACACCTTCACCCCTCACGACCATGGATATCAGACCGCCGCGCTGGATGCCGCATTGGCTACAGATCGCGGCATATGGGCGGTGAAGGTTTCGCTGGCAGCATTGCTTGTCACTGCAATTTTTCAAATGGTGATCGTCGCCATTAGTGGAAGTGTTGCGCTGCTTGCAGATACCATTCACAACTTTTCAGACGCACTCACCGCCATTCCGCTTGGCATTGCGTTCACCCTCTCACGCCGCGCCCGCAATTCGCGTTACACCTATGGCTATGGCCGCGCAGAGGATATCGCGGGCGTCATTATTGTGCTGATGATCTTTATCAGTGCTCTTGAAGCAATTTACCAATCAATATTAAAGATTACCGATCCTCAACCCATTTCAAATATCGGGTGGGTCGCAGTTGCGGCGGTGGTCGGCTTTCTTGGTAATGAACTCGTTGCAATATTTCGCATCCGCACTGGCAAACAGATCGGTTCCGCCGCGCTGGTTGCAGATGGCAATCACGCCCGCACAGACGGGTTTACCTCGCTGGCAGTTTTAGCGGGAGTGATCGGAGTGTGGCTGGGCTATCCTTTGCTGGATCCAATTATCGGCCTGGGAATTGGAGCCGCTATTCTCGTCATCGTTTGGAAATCTGCGCGCGACATCTACTACCGCGTCATGGATGCGGTTGACCCTGGCATCACCGAACTGGTCAAGAAAACGGTATCAGGCGTGCAGGATGTTATGGAAGTCAACAACATTGCCATCCGCTGGGTGGGACATCGCCAACGCGCTGAATTTCACATCATAGTGAATTGCCAAATGCCTACCTGCCAAAGTCACGCCATCGCTGAAAATGTTCGTCATGAGCTATTCCATGCTCTGCCCGCGCTGGCAGATATCACAGTTCATGTTGACCCTTGCGAATGCGAACACTGCGGTGACACTCATCTATCTGGACATCAATTATCCCCTGCCACAGGCTGATGACAACCGCTTCACGCCCCGCCGAAAGCTGGTCATTTCAAAATGGAAATTATCTCCCTCACGCGTGAAAATGAACCCCTGCTTCGTCAAGCAGCTCAAGTAATGGTGGATGCGTTCCGCGAACATTGGCCCTACGCCTGGCCCACACTTGAAGATGGATTGAAAGAAGTTCAAGAAATGCTTGAGACTGAACGCATCTGTCGCGTGGCTGTAGACGAACAGACTAACTTATTGGGCATCATCGGCGGCATCCCGCAATATGACGGCCATGTCTGGGAGCTTCATCCACTTGCGGTTCAACCAAACATGCAGGCGCAGGGAATTGGCCGCGCGTTAATCGTAGACTTTGAAGAACAAGTCCGTTTGCGTGGCGGGCTTACCATCACACTGGGAAGCGATGACGAAGACAATATGACTTCTTTATCAGATGTTGATTTGTACGAAAATCTTTGGGATAAAATCAAGAACGTTCGCAATCTCAAGAACCATCCTTTTGAGTTTTATCAAAAGATGGGATACGTCATCACCGGCGTTGTGATCGATGCAAATGGCATCGGCAAGCCTGATATTTTGATGTCCAAGAAAGTACGGTAAGTTTCCTGTTCAATCTGGCTGATATCATGACTCTAGCCATACAAATGCTTTTGTCCTATACTTCGCAAAAGTTCTCACCGTGGCCTACACTTCCCTTGACGCACAGAACATCTGTGCTATACTTCATGGCTACACACAATTCCGGCCTTTAACCTTGTATTTGGAGAATAACCTATGTCCCCTCGAAAATCCTCAAAAGCCGCAGCAATTCAAGAACAAAAAGCTCAAAATCTGGATGGCGCAAAACGCGCTGTGCTCGATAAAGCTGTCGGCGATATCCTCAAACGGTACGGCGACGGTTCCATTGTCCGTTTAGGAGAAGCCCAACACATGCAGACCGAGTCATATCCCACCGGCTCGCTCTCCCTTGATATTGCCCTCGGCGTCGGCGGCGTCCCACGTGGACGCATCACCGAGATCTACGGACCTGAGTCCTCAGGCAAAACAACCATTTGTCAACACATCATTGCTGAGGTTCAGAAAATGGGCGGCGTCGCCGCATTCATCGACATGGAACATGCACTCGATCCTGTTTATGCTGCGCGCGTCGGCGTGGATATTGATAACCTGCTCGTCTCG
>JAXIPJ010000328.1:0-23251 GCA_045402985.1 Anaerolineales bacterium | reverse complement strand
ATCCTGCGCCTGTTCGTAAAGAGCCATGCGCTTGGCGGAATCTGCCTCAAAATTGGCTGAGTGTGTACTGGCGCTCCAGCACCACCTTCGCTCAACGCCAGGGTTACGTTAACCCTGAGTTCGATGCTTTGGTGGATCAGGCTGATGTTGAGGCAGATTCCGCCAAGCGCATGGCTCTTTACGAACAGGCGCAGGATTTGTTGCTGGCGGACTTCCCCTCCGCTTTCGGCTACAACACCGCCAATCCCTTCCTGGTGAAGCCGTGGGTGCAGGGCATTGTGACCACCCCGCAGGACTCCGCCTACCCCGGCGAAGTTGTGCCATGGACGATCACCATTGATACCTCAATGATCCCGTAATTTGCAAGGCTTGCTTTCAGCAAGAATGGGCTGGCTGGCAATTGCCAGCCAGCCCTATGCCCTCCAATAATTGGAGAGGAGTTCTCCTATGATCACTTATCTGCTTCGCCGGTTGCTTTGGTTATTCCCTGTTTTATTTACGGTCGCGTTGGTGACCTTTATTATCATGCGTAACGCGCCCGGCAGTCCGTGGGATGTGGAAGCCGAAAATAAACGCGCGCTTGATCCTACTACGCAAAGGGCTCTTGAAGAATTTTATGGTTTGAACAAACCCTTATGGCGCCAGTATATCGCTTACACCATCGGCGATGTGGATAAGGAGGGAAAATTTGTTTGCGGGGCGCTATGCGGAAATTTAGGTCCTTCCTATCGTCAGAGGGGAAGAACCGTACAGAATGTCTTGTTCGCTGCTCCCCCGGATGGTACAAAATGGGATAGTCGTTTTGGTTATTCAATCCGATTGGGCTTGTTCGCTCTCGCCATAGCGATTGTCGTTGGCATTCCGGTTGGCATAATGGCAGCTTTGAAGCAAAACACCTGGGTGGATTATCTGGGTCTATTTGGAACGACCGCCGGAATATCTATTCCAAGTTTTGTAATGGGTATCTTCCTGATCATCATCTTTGCATCCTGGTTACATTGGATCAATGTCATTCCGACCTCATGGGATGAACCAAAGTTTTGGATAATGCCTGCACTTGTACTTGGGTTTAATACCACGGCATTCACGGCTCGTCTCACCCGCTCCGCGATGCTTGAGGTATTGCGGCAGGATTACGTCCGCACCGCGCGCGCCAAGGGTCTCGCCGAACGCGTTGTCGTATTACGCCACATGTTGAAAAATGCCTTGATCCCCGTGGTTACCATTCTGGGCCCCGCGCTGGCGGCTCTGGTAACAGGTTCTTTCATTATCGAAACGATATTCAGTTTTCCCGGCATGGGACGCGCTTTTGTACAATCCATCAGTCAAAGGGATTACTCCATGATCATGGGAACAACTTTGATCTACGCGCTGCTCGTGGCCGTCGCGAACCTCAGCGTGGATATTATATACGTCTTTATCGATCCGCGAATTCGCCTCGAAGAATAATGACTTAGGAGTACCATCAAATGGCCGAATCTGTTCAAACAAGCAATGTTGCAAAGTTGGATGTATTTCGCCCGGGTCGCAGTCCGGGTGCGGAAGCATGGTCTCGACTCATCAAAAACAAAGCCGCAGTTGTGGGAATGGTCGTGATCGTCTTGTTCTTGTCCATTTCCATCTTTGCGCCTTTGTTTTCCCCCCATGACCCTCTTCATATCAATAAAGGTTCGGGGCACCTGCCGCCGCCCTGGTATGAAAGTAACTTGAAGGATGGCGATCCGCGCTTCTTCCTGGGTACCGATTCGATCGGGCGCGATGTGTTGAGCCGCCTGATCTATGGGTCGCGCGTTTCGATGGTCGTCGGGCTGGTTCCTACGATAGTCATCCTGCTGGTTGGCACCGTGATTGGCATGATTTCCGGCTATGTAGGCGGCCGCCTGGATAACCTGCTCATGCGCCTCACGGACGTCGTATATGCCTTCCCTGATTTGTTGTTCTTTATCATTGTCACGGTGGCTCTGCGCGAACAGCCC
This sequence comes from Anaerolineales bacterium, assembly GCA_045402985.1. Classification (GTDB taxonomy): domain Bacteria; phylum Chloroflexota; class Anaerolineae; order Anaerolineales; family Villigracilaceae; genus Defluviilinea. The sequence goes on along the minus strand of JAXIPJ010000328.1, from coordinate 21,275 downwards.
ATCGGGCAATTGATGAATGGACTCTTTCTGCTCTTCATCGCGCTTGCAATCATAAACTGGACAGGCGTGGCGCGCCTGGTGCGCGGCCAGGTCCTCTCTCTTAAAGAGAAGGAATTCGTTGAAGCCGCCCGTTGCATTGGCGTGAAAGATGCTCGCATCATGTTCCGCCATATTCTTCCCAATTCACTCGGACCATTGATTGTAGCCGCCGCAATCACTGTGCCCAACCTGATCATCGCAGAAGCAATCCTTGGCTATCTTGGCTTGGGCCTGCGCCCTGCCAACCAACTCGAGGGCAATTACTTCATCACAAGTTGGGGCTCGCTGATGCTGGATGGGCAAAGTGCCATCAACTCCCAGCCATTCATCCTGCTGGCACCCTCAATATGCATCGCCATCGTTGTGCTTGCCTTCACCTTCCTCGGCGATGGACTGCGTGATGCGCTCGATCCTCGTATGCGTGGTACTTAGTAGACAATTAACTTGTTTATATCGATATCAACCCGACTGATCAATGTCGGGTTGTTTTTTTCCTTATGTAACACACTGATGAATGATCTGTTCAGGGTTTCTGGTTTTCACGACAAGTGGCACGCCTTCATCGAGAAAAGATTCTCTTAGGAAATTCTGGATAGAATTTACGGACCCACCAAAATGACCCCTCTGTAGAACTGTTCTTAACAGTTCTATTGAACTGTTTTCTTTGGAATTTTGTGTTGTAATCCCCTCTCTTAGGTATTGCCGTTGACGCTCCCAAGGAATTGGTTATAATTTGTCTCTACTTGTACGGAAATAAACAGGCAACAGCATTCGTAAAATATGCCAGTTGGATAAAAGAGTATCTCAAGGTTGTTGCTGACGGGAAATAATTTTTCTCTTATACTATGAAAGGAGGTGAGGCGGGAGGAATTTCGTACGATGGCAAGAATAGTTGATCATCCAAATTAAACCTTTTGTAGTGAGGAGAGTTTCCATGTATAAGAATCGCTTTACGCTGGCTCTTGGCCTGCTGGTCGTAGCCAGCATGATCCTTGCAGCTTGCGCCCCTGCCGCCCCCGTCCCTGCTGAACCTGCCGAACCGGTGATCGTTACCCAGGAAGTCGTTGTGACTGAGATAGTTGAGGTTGAACGCGAAGCGTTCACAACGCCACACCCGATCCTGAGTGATTTGAAAGTGCGCCAGGCGCTTTCATACTGCACTAACAAGGCTGACCTGATCAAATCGGTCTATCCTCTGCTCGACGAAGAGACCCAGCAGAGGTTGGTCATGAACACCAACATCCCGACCAGCCACTGGGCTTACGCCGGGGATGAGAATATCACGATCTATCCATTTGATTCTGATCAAGGAAAAGCATTGCTTGATGAAGCCGGTTGGACGCTTGCTGAAGGCGCTACATTCCGCACAAATGCTAATGGAGAGGAACTGGCTCTGAAGTTCACGACCACCAGTGCCGCCTTCCGCCAAACCTGGGCTGCGATCTGGGAACAGCAGATGGCAGAGTGCGGTGTTAGCATCGTCCGCCTGCATGCCCCCGCCTCCTGGTGGTTCGGTGACACAACCGGTGTTGCCCGCCGCGACTATGAACTGGGCGCCTTCGCCTGGGTGGGTCAGGCTGATCCCGGTGGTCAGACCCTGTATGCCTGTGATCAGATTCCTTTCCCGAACAATGGTTGGGAAGGACAGAACGCCATGGGCTGGTGTAATGAAACTGCCAGCACGAATATTAAACTGGCAAACAACACCCTGGTGAAAGATGAGCGCATTGCGGCTTACACAGCCTTCCAGGCTGAATTCACCAAGGATATTCCAAGCATTCCCCTCTTCAACCGCACTGAGACCTTCGCGACTGCAGCTGACCTGACCGGCTTTGCTCCGATGCCTGGCCAGGAGTATTACAACTACAACGTCCATGAATGGGAAAAGACAGGTTCAGACACTGTTGTGCTTGGCTTCACACAGGAACCGGCTTCCCTGTTTACCCTGGTCGAGGATGCGTTTGTAGCCAACATTGCCTATCAAATTTTCCGCCCCGCACAGGAAATCCATCTAAACTATGATTTCACGGCGACATTGGTCAAACAACTGCCCACGCTGGAAAACGGCGGGACGACCAACAACGACGTTGAGGTGTCGGAAGGCACTAAGGTCGTGGACGTCAATGGCGAAGTGGTTGATCTAGCGGCAGGTGTAACGGTCAAGAACGCGGCTGGCGAAGAAGTTGAATTCACTGGCGGTACCGTGACGATGAAGCAGTTGGTCTCCAGATTTGACCTCATTGATGGCCTCACCTGGGAAGATGGCACGCCCGTCTCGGATGCTGACCTGGCATTGGGCCAAAAGATCGCCTGCGATCCCGAGTCTGGCGCAACTTCCTTCATCACCTGCGATAAGACTGCCAGCGCTGAGTTTTCCGATAATGGCTATACCCAGACCTGGATCCCTGGTGTTCAAGACCCACTATACTTCGTTCCTGTATGGCCGATCTATCCGGCTCACCAGTTGGGCGATGTTCCTGCCGCTGAATGGGCCACCAATCCTTTGGTCGCTGAAACCCCTCTCTCCTATGGCCCCTACAAGCTGGTGGAATGGGTCAAGGGCGAGAAGATGGTCTTCGCTGCCAATGAGTTCTGGGTAGGTGAGGGTCCCAAATCCCCGAACTTCGTGATCCAGTTCATTACCCCTGAAAGCGCTGAATCTTTGCTCCTGGGCGGCGAGGTTGACATCCTCGCTTCCGAGACACTGGCTGGCCTCTCTGAGAGTCTGGCTGCGGCCGAAACCGAAGGCAAAATCAAGACCTTCGTGGAAGCTGGTGGCACCTGGGAACATATAGATATTGCCTTGTTCATTCGCTAGTTAGTTACGCGCTTGCAAGTGTTAGCATAAATAGGTGTGCCTCTTGCGAGGCACACCTATCCTGATTGTGAGGTCCCGATGACCGCATATTTTGTGAGACGTATATTTCAGATGATCCTGGTGGTGCTGATTTCTGCAGTTGCCACCTACGCGCTCTTAAACCTCGCACCGGGGGGACCGCTTGCAGGGCTTCGGCAGATCCAGCAGAGTAATCGTTTTCAGATCACTGAAGAAGATATCGCCCGCATTCGTGCCGGTTTTGAACTGGACTTATTTCTTCCTTATCGTTTTACGCGCTGGCTGATCGGTGTGCCGCGCGGTCCGCTTGTGTTCGGTGGCCGGGAATATTTTTCCGATATGGTGGTTGGGTGTAGAAAGCCCATTGAATCTGAGATATTGAACAGCCGTGGCGAATATGAAAGCATAGTGACCGGCTGCAATGAAGCTGTACACATGCAGGATCTGATGGGACGACGCACGAGCCGGGGAATATTGCTGGGCGATTTCGGCTTATCCTGGCGCTTGTTGCGCGATCGCCCGGTTTCCGACCTCCTGCTCAGCCGCCTGCCCAAGACCCTTCAATTAATTGGTTTATCGACTCTGTTCTCATTATTGATCGGACTCCCCCTTGGGGTATATTCAGCGGTCAGACAATACTCAAAGTTTGATTATATATTTACCTCGTTGGCATTTATGGGCTCTGCCATGCCAACATTTTTCTTTGGCATTGTGATGATCCTGGCGTTTTCCATTATTCCAAAAGGCGCGGGCTGGCCTTACGTGCCAGCAGGCCTGTCTGAGTCGGTTCGTGATTATACAATTCCCATCATAGGAGCCGTGGAAGCAGGCTCAGTAAAGGACAGATCTCTGCATTTGCTCCTGCCCGCTGCCGTCCTCACCATTGTAAACATTTCATTCTACAGTCGTTTTGTGCGTGCCAGTATGCTGGAAGTGCTGCGGCAGGATTATGTCCGCACTGCCCGCGCCAAGGGCCTTGATGAAAGAGTAGTTATTCTAAAACATGCCCTTCGCAATGCGCTGATCCCGTTCATTACCGTTGTCGTTTTCACCCTGCCTGGCTTATTCAGCGGGGCGATCATTACCGAGAGTATCTTTGCCTGGCCCGGAATGGGGCGCCTGTATCTGTTGGCGCTAGGCGATTACGATTACCCGGTTGCAATGGCAATATTTTTCATCCTTGCGATATTGACTGTCATTGCCACATTGCTCAGAGACGTTCTTTATACAGTTGCAGATCCCCGAATTAGCCTATCCTAAAAGAGGTAATACTATTATGTCTGCCGCCCAGGTCGCCGATCTCTCCGCTGAAGCCATCACCATTGAGGAGCGCACACCGTTCCAAATCGTAATGAATCGTTTCAAGCGTCATCGCCTGGCGATGGTTTCCCTCATTGTGATGATAGTGATACTTATTATTACGATCCTTGCTCCTGTCATCGCCCCATTTACAGTACAGGAACTCTCCGTTAATGATTATTTTGTTCCTTTTGGAACTGTTGATACAGAGACTGGACGCGTCCATTATCTTGGCACTGATCATATTGGCAGAGATTACTTTTCGAGATTAATTTACGCAGGTCGTATCTCGCTCACAATTGCCATTCTCTCCGTCATTATCTCGGAAACAATCGGGATTGTAGTTGGAGCGATCTCCGGCTTTTTTGGCGGCTGGCTAGATTCAGTCCTGATGCGCTTCGTGGAATTCATGCTAACCATTCCTCAGTTGCCGTTGTTATTGATCATTTCATCAATGCTGTTGCGGAACGAGGAATTGATCCCCATCCCTGAATCATTGTTAAATTTTGTCGGCAACATCATGCTTCTCGGCCCGCGTGACGCGCGTAATGCCATCTTGATCGTTTTGATTCTGGCAGGATTCGGGTGGCTGAATGCGGCGCAACTGATGCGAGGAATGGTGCTTTCCTTGAAGGAGCAGACTTTTGTGGAAGCATCCCGTTCGCTCGGGGCCTCGAATTATCGCATCATCGTGCGTGACATGATCCCGAATGCCATGGCCCCGATCATTGTGGATGGTTCGTTGGGGCTGGCGGGTTATGTTGTGGCGGAAGCCGCGCTGGCCTTCCTGGGATTCGGGATTCAAGACCCGGTTCCAACCTGGGGAAATATGCTGGCCGCCTCGCAGCAGTTTATGCTGGATCGGCCCTGGCTGCCTCTGGTGCCTGGGTTGCCCATTTTTATCTGTTCACTGGCGTTCAACTATATCGGCGATGGTTTACGAGACGCGCTTGACCCGCGTTTGAAACTTTAAGGTTGTGGGGCATTTTACATTGGAGATGAATCGTGGCTGAAGAAAAAAAAATCCAACCTCTGCTTGAAGTCCGGAACCTAAAAACATATTTCTATACGGAAGACGGAGTTGTAAAAGCGGTTGATGGGGTGGACATTGAAGTCTATCCTGGTGAAGTGCTGGGTATCGTGGGGGAATCAGGTTGTGGGAAAAGTGTCACCTCGCTTTCCATTATGCGATTGATCGGCCAGCCGGGGAAGATCATCGAAGGTGAGATTTTATATGAGGGAAGAGATCTTCTAAAACTCTCTGATATCGAAATGATGAAAATGCGCGGCAACCGCATTTCAATGATCTTTCAGCAGCCACAGACCTCTTTAAACCCGGTGTTCCGTGTCGGCGAACAGATCAGTGAGGTTTTGAATGTCCACCAGGATTTTGGCAGAGAAGCCGGCAGAAAGCGCGCGGTTGAATTGCTTAAACTGGTGGGAATACCCGATGCTGAACGCCGTGCAGAAGCGTTCCCTCATGAACTTTCAGGGGGTATGGCCCAGCGGGTGATGATCGCCATGGCACTGGCATGCGTTCCTGATCTCCTGATCGCAGATGAACCCACCACAGCTCTCGATGTAACCATCCAGGCTCAAATCCTGGATCTGATGCGGAATTTACAATCCCAGCTTGGGTCGGCAGTCATCCTCATTACACATGACCTGGGTGTGGTCGCTGAAATGGCGAACCGCGTCGCAGTGATGTATGCGGGCGAGATCGTTGAGCAAACAAGTGTGCTCAGTCTCTTCAAAGAACCGCTGCATCCATACACGATGGGTCTCATAGGGTCCACACCTGTGCTTGGAAAGATACGCGAAAAACTGGATGTAATTCCCGGAACTGTTCCGAACCTGGTGAATCTGCCTCCAGGCTGCCGTTTCGCACCCCGCTGCCAGGCGCGCGTACAGCATAGCCTGTCGATTTGCACCGATACGAAACCAGATCTCATCCAGATCGACGAAGGTCACAAGATCCGCTGCTGGCTGTATCAGGATTCCGAGTCTGATGGACATGTAGCACCCCTCAAGAAACAAATTTCAATGAAGAAATGATTCTGACATGCGAATTAATCCATCCAAAGATAATTATGAACTTGTTGTAGTAAAAGATCTTGTCAAATATTTCCCTGTCCGTGCGGGCATATTCCAGCGGGTGAAAGCCTGGGTGCAGGCTGTGGATAAGGTCAGCTTCACTGTAAAAGAAGGAGAAACACTGGGTCTCGTGGGCGAGTCAGGCTGTGGAAAAACAACAGTGGGGCGCTCCATTCTGCGTCTGATCGAACCGACTTCCGGCTCCGTATTTATCAATGGGGAGGACGTCATCCAAATGCGTTCCCAGTCACTTAAGGCCGCCCGCCGCAACATGCAGATCATCTTTCAAGATCCCTATGCCTCTCTCAACCCGCGTTTGCCTATCGGAGAATCGGTGATGGAGGGGTTGCAAATCCATAACGTGGGCCATCCCAAGGAACGCTGGGAAATTGCCATTACCATGTTGAAAAAAGTGGGCCTGGAAGATTACCATGCCCGCCGATATCCTCATGAATTCTCTGGCGGTCAACGCCAGCGCATCGGCATCGCCCGCGCCCTTGCCCTGCAGCCCAAATTCATCGTTTGCGATGAGCCGGTCTCGGCCCTGGATGTTTCCATCCAATCACAAGTGTTGAACATTCTGAAGGATTTACAGAGTGAATTCGGCCTCACCTATTTGTTCATTGCCCATAACATGAGTGTGGTCGAACATATTTCTGATCGGGTCGCTGTGATGTACCTTGGCAAAATGGTCGAACTCGCCGACCGCGAGGAACTCTTCCGCAATCCTTTGCATCCCTATACCACGGCGTTGATGTCAGCAATACCGATACCCGACCCGACCGCCAAGCGCGAACGGATCATTCTGAAGGGTGATGTTCCCAGCCCATTGAACCCGCCCAAAGGCTGCCGTTTCCATCCACGCTGCCCGGTGGCTATTGATAAATGTTCGGTGGATGAGCCGGAATTCAAGGAATTGCTTCCCGGTCATTGGGCGGCTTGCTGGGTGGCTGAACAGAATCTATAAGCGCAACCAAACCTGTTTCCAATAAAGAAACAGGTTTCGCTATATAATATGGGGAAATTGTGAAGCGGACTTTCATATGAAAAAATATATATATATTTTGCTGGTCTTTCTGATCATATCTGCCTGCACGCCTCAGTTGACTGAAATTCCGGTCATTCCTCAGACGCCGACAGTTACGACGCCTCTATTCACGCCGACGCCTGCCCCGCGTTCATTGACCGTTTGCCTGGGCGAGGAGCCGAACACGCTTTATCCATATGGCAACCTAAATTCTGCCGCGCGCAGCGTCCTATCCGCGCTATACGATGGGCCGATGGATGTCGTCGAATATGGATATGAGCCGATCATCCTTGAGAAGATTCCCAACCTTGACGATGGCGATGCGCAGGTGAGTCCCATTACCGTTCGCGCTGGAGATCAGGTTGTTGATTCGTCCGGCAGCCTGGTGACGCTTGCCAGCGGAATAAAGATTCGACCCAGCAGTTGTCGCAGTGACGATTGCGCCATCACCTATGACGGTTCAAGCACCATACAAATGGATCAGCTTGTGGTTACATTTACTATGCTACAAGGACTGCTATGGTCAGATGGCGAACCGCTTACATCAGATGACTCGATCTATTCCTTTGAACTTGCCTCCAGCGACGACACCCCGGTTTCCAAATTCGTCGTGGACCGCACACAGACTTATGAAGCCGCCGATGAGCAAACGATTCAATGGTGGGGCAGGCCCGGCTTTATTGATCCCGATTACTTCACGAATTTCTGGATGCCACTTCCCAGGCACATCTGGGGGCAGTTCCCGCCTGCCGACCTCACAAAACTGGAGGTTTCCTCACGCCTGCCTGTTGGATGGGGTCCCTATATTATTGAGGAATGGGATAGGGGCAAGCAATTGCACTTTATCAAGAACCTGAATTATTTCCGTACCGCCAGCGACCTGCCAAAATTTGACGAACTTACCTTCCTCATTTTCCCTGATACCAATTCAGCTCTTACCTCGCTCGTAGATGGGACCTGTGATGTCCTCGACCCCTCAATAAGGCTGGATGGACAAGTGGGTCTGCTCCAGCAAATGCAAACTGATCGTCAGGCAAATTTGCTCACATCGCAAACCATGACTATGGAATGGCTGGGCCTTGGAATTACCCCCGCCACCTATGATGACGGTTTCGACTCCAGGGAGGATCGCCCTGATTTCTTCGGTGATGAGCGCACCCGTCAGGCCATTGCAGTATGTCTCGATCGTCAGAAGGTTGTGGATACCGTCCTCTTCGGGCTTTCACAGGTGCCCGATAGTTACCTTCCAGCGGACCATCCACTCCATAATGGCAATCTTCAAGCCTATCCGTTCAACCCCACTTTAGGGAATCAGATCCTTGAACAGGCTGGCTGGCTTGACCACGATAATAACCGTTCCACGCCCCGCCAGGCGCTGGGAGTCACGAACGTTCCCGCCGCAACGCCGCTCGTGCTCAACTACATCACCTCTTCTGCAACGCAACGCCATCAAGTTGCAGAGATACTTACCTTGTCACTTGCTGAATGTGGCATTGGCTTAACTTCAGTTTATTACCCTGCTATCGATTTCTACGCACAGGGTCCTAATGGCCCGCTCTTTGGTCGTCGCTTTGACCTGGCCGCCTACGCCATCGGTGTCAACAGCCTTGAACCGCAGTGCGGCTGGTTCACTACTACGCAGATCCCCAAAGACGAAAACCGCTGGGTCGGGACGAACGTCAGCGGCTATCAGAATCCGGAATTCGATACCGCCTGTGAGAAGGCCCTTCAATCGCTATCTGTGGATCCTGAATATGCATTTCATCAGGAGGCCCAGGCGATCTTTGCTTCAGACCTGCCGTCCATTCCTCTATACCTGCGACTCAAAGTCGCCGCCACCCGCCGGGACTTTTGTGGATTCACGCTCGATCCCTCTTCCTCCTCTGCGCTGGCAGATATCGAAACATTTGATTATGGAGATGGATGCAGGCCCTGACCCAACGCCCATCTGTCCACTAAACTTCGATTCAATCTCCTCGTGAGGCGGTTACCCTTATATCGGCTTTTGCCTCGCTGTAAGTTTCTACAAAGTGGCTAACAAACTGGGCACATAGAGAGCTTAAAGGTTTTCTCTGTGCGCCCGCCCGGGGCAGGTGTATGGCTAAATTTCTAAACGGGCCCACAGAATTAGCCGCTGCCAGTTTCCATTGTAAACGGGTAAAACAAAAAAATTTTGCTATAATGCAAGTTATTCCTGATTTTTGGAGAATCCCGCGATGAGCAACCACAAACCGCTATTGGAAGTTAAAGGTCTCAAGACTTACTTTTACACCGAAGATGGTATTGTTCGCGCGGTGGATGGCGTGAACTTTGAAGTCTATCCCGGTGAGGTGCTGGGCCTGGTCGGTGAATCGGGCTGTGGCAAAAGCGTCACTTCCCTTTCGATCATGCGCCTCATATCCAAACCCGGCAAAGTGGATGCAGGCGAAATTCTGCTGGACGGCGAAAACCTTTTGAATATGCCCGAAGAAGAAATGATAAAGGTACGCGGCAACCGCATCTCGATGATCTTTCAACAGCCTCAGACCGCACTCAACCCGGTTTTCAAAGTTGGCGATCAATTGGCAGAAGTATTAAATGTTCATCAGGATATGGGTAAAGAAGCTGGCTGGAAGCGAGCGGTGGCGTTGCTGAAAATGGTGGGTGTTCCAGATCCCGAACGACGCGTGGAGGCCTATCCGCATGAACTATCAGGTGGAATGGCACAGCGCGTAATGATAGCGATGGCGCTCGCCTGTATTCCCGAATTGCTCATCGCAGACGAACCCACCACGGCTTTGGACGTGACCATTCAGGCACAGATCCTGGACTTGATGCGCGAAATGCGCAAGGAAATGGGCACCTCAATCATTCTCATTACGCACGATCTTGGTGTGGTGGCAGAAATGGCCGAACGCGTGGCGGTAATGTATGCGGGTGAGATCGTTGAGCAAACAGATGTCAATTCATTGTTCGATGAACCCTTGCATCCTTACACCCAGGGATTGATCGGTTCGATCCCAGTTCTCGGTGAGATTAAAGATAAATTGGATGTAATTCCCGGCTCGGTGCCAAACTTGGTCAACCTGCCGCCGGGCTGCCGCTTTGCGCCGCGTTGTCAATCGCGCATCAAACATGCATTGACGATCTGTACAGACGTAAAGCCTGAGTTGGAAGAGGTCAAGTCCGGCCATTATGTACGTTGCTGGTTATATGAGAGCGCACCGGGGCACACTCCGCCGCTTAAGGTCAGCTAGTTATCCCCTTCATGGAGAACCTGAAAATGCGGACATCACCTGCTTCCATCGATCATCTCGAACACAAAGGGGAGACCCTTGTAGAAGTCAATAATCTTGTGAAATATTTCCCCGTACGCGCCGGGTTATTACAGCGCGTTGTTAACCAGGTTAAAGCGGTGGACGACGTCAGCTTCAGCGTAAAAAAAGGCGAGACACTTGGCATGGTAGGCGAATCTGGTTGCGGAAAAACAACTGTAGGGCGTACTATGCTGCGCCTGGTCGAACCCACATCCGGCGCGGTAAAGTTCGATGGCAGGGATGTTTTTTCGATGAAGGCCCAGGAACTCAAGGCCGTGCGCCGCGATATGCAGATCATTTTTCAGGACCCTTATGCTTCACTCGACCCGCGCGTGCCTATTGGCGAATCTGTCATGGAAGGCCTGCACATTCATAGGATCGGTACACCCAAAGAACGGGTGGATATTATGATGGAGACCCTTAAAAAAGTGGGGCTTGAAGATTATCATGCCCGCCGCTATCCGCATGAATTTTCAGGCGGTCAACGCCAGCGTATTGGGATTGCACGAGCGCTTGCCCTGCGCCCAAGGTTCATCATCTGCGATGAACCTGTCTCCGCGCTGGATGTATCCATTCAATCTCAGGTTTTGAATATATTGAAGGATCTGCAGCAGGAATTTGGTCTCACGTATTTGTTCATTGCTCACAACCTTTCTGTCGTTGAGCATGTATCAAACCGTGTGGCTGTAATGTATTTGGGCAAAATGGTCGAGTTGACATCGCGCGAAGAGTTGTTCCGCAACCCGATGCATCCATATACACAGGCGCTCATGTCTGCTATTCCTGTTCCAAACCCGCGCTTAAAGAGACAGCGTACTATTTTGAAGGGTGATGTGCCCAGCCCGCTAAATCCGCCCAAGGGTTGCCGCTTTCACCCGCGTTGCCCGGTTGCGATGGAAATATGCTCACAAGAAGAGCCACAGTTCAAGGAACTCAGGCCAGATCACTGGGTGGCTTGCTGGGTGGCTGAACAGAATTTGCAAGCATAATCATAAAAAGTATCCCTGATCTTATATGGCTGCGCCATGTGTTCTTCTGGTTGACGATCAAAAAGACATAGTCCGTCTTTTACATTCGGCTTTACAGACGCTGGGTCATCCATTGGATCTTGTAGACGCGCCCTCTGGTGAGGAGGCTTTGCTGGAGGCATCCCGCCGCAAAGTGGACCTGTTGGTAGCAGATTATCTTTTGCCTGGAATCTCAGGTGTTGAGTTGATGCGCAAGATCAAGGCGCGCAATGCAGAACTGAAAGTGATCTTCATATCTGGTATGACGGAGCGCAAGGCGCGCGCTGAAATGTTGGCGGCCGGTGCAGTGGCACTATTTGATAAACCCATCCCGCTGGCAGATTTTCTGGATGCAGTTGAACGCAGCCTGGGATTGGTACGTACGATCTTCCCCCCTGAATCAAGCAAGGTGGCTGAGGAGCATCGTCAGACACTTTCAGAGTTGCTCGGAGGATTCCGCCAGAAGGTAAAGGCAGATGCGGTCTTCCTCATCAGTGACCGCGGACGTGTGCTGGCGCGCGCAGGGGATCTGTACGACAGCAGTATGGAAGTTTCACTTCTTTCGGCTTTGATGGCAATTTATAGCGCCGGCTTGAAAGTTTCGCGAATTATCCGCCAGGAGAATTTGGATAACTATCATGTATTCCGCGGCGGCGATCATGACCTGCTCCTGATCCCTGTGGATGCCGCGCATGCTTTATTGCTGGCTGGCAAGGAACTCGCCAAAGCAGACCGCATGTTGCAAACCGTGGAGGGCATGCTGTTTGTACGTGGCGACGTGGAGAATATTCTGCAGTCGCTTGGGGTTGGGGTGGCACCAATGGTTGAGACAATGGAATCCGCCGTCGCTGCGAGTGAGGCGGGTGAGTCAATGATGTATGAATCCGACGAGCCCGAACCTGAAATGGACCTCGACGCGTTGTTCGCATCCGCAGGTAATAAGAAAAAGGTCGACGATCTGGATGCATTTTGGAATGATGCAGTAGAAAAGACAGGCAGCATTCCCACCAACCCAGATGTAATCACCTATGAAGAGGCCAGCAAACTTGGGCTCACACCCGGCAAGGGCACAAACCGCCTTCCACCCACGGGTCCGCTTAAAAAGAAGTGATATTGCCCATCCCAAATCGCTGTGATACAATTCGTGAGTTCTGGGGCGTGGTGCAAGGGCAGCACACCAGCCTTTGGAGCTGTGGATCTTGGTTCGAATCCAGGCGCCCCAGCCAATTTCCCGCTTATGCGGGGCTTATTTTGTAAACGGGCTTCGCTTGCATAATGCGGGCAGGCCCGTTTTTATTCGGAGTTATTATGAAGGTTACTGCTGTTTTATTGGCCGCAGGTCAGGGCACTCGCATGAAATCAGATCTGCCAAAAGTGCTGCATCCGTTGTGCGGCAAGCCGATGCTGTGGCATGTGCTCAGGGCCTTGCATTCGGCCGCGACGGAAACACCTGTGGTCATTGTAGGTCATGGCGCAGATCAGGTAAAAAAATATCTCGGAGATTCTGCAGACTGCGTTTTGCAGGAACCGCAACTTGGAACGGGACACGCCGCCCTGCAAGCCGAACCTTTGCTCAAAGGCAAAACGGATTACGTGATCGTATCCTATGCGGATATGCCCCTGCTACGCGGCGAAATATTCCATAGACTCCTCGAAACACAGCGCCTCAATTCTGGACCGTTGAGCCTGGTGACCGCCATCGCAGACGACCCGCGTGGCTTTGGGCGCATCGTGCGAAAACCTGATGGGACAGTGGAAGCCATCGTTGAGGAGTATGTGGCCACGCATGATCAGCGTCAGATCAAAGAATTGAACGTAGGTGCGTATTGCTTCCAGGCAGATTGGTTGTGGGACGCGTTGCATCGCATCGAAAAGAATCCGAAAAAAGGCGAATATTATCTGACGGATGTGGTTGAACTTGCAGTAAAAGACGACCTGCCTGTGCAGGCTGTAGTGCAACATAACCTGATCGAGATCATCGGCATCAATAACCGCATCCACTTGAGTGAAGCAGAGACCGCCATGCGGATCCGCATCAACCGTGAACATATGTTGGACGGCGTCAGCATGACGAATCCCGCCTCTGCTTATATTGAAGCCGGAGTAAAGATTGGCAGAGATACGACAATCCTGCCGAACACACATCTCCAAGGCGAGACAGAGATCGGTGAAGGGAATATCATCGGTCCAAATACCATCATTCGAGATTCGAAGATCGGAAATCGCTGCAAGGTGCTGGCATCCGTGCTGGAAGGTGCAGTGGTCGAGGACGACGTGGACATAGGTCCATTTGCCCGCTTGCGAAAAGGCGCGCGCTTGAAGAGCCACGTCCATATGGGGAATTTTGGCGAGGTAAAAGATTCAATACTGCACGAAGGCGTGAAGATGGGGCATTTCTCCTACATTGGCAATGCAACCGTCGGGGCGAACACGAATATCGGCGCGGGAACGATCACAGCGAATTATGATGGCGAGAAAAAAAATGCAACCGAGATCGGTGAAGACGTATTCATCGGCTCGGATACGATGCTGGTCGCACCACTGAAGCTCGGAAATGGAGCGCGTACAGGGGCAGGCGCGGTGGTTACGAAGAACGTGCCCGAAGATACACTTGTAGTAGGTATGCCTGCCCGTGCCATCAGGAAAGTGGAAAGAAATAAGAAAAAGGAAAAAGGATAATGTCATTGCTAAGAGCGTTTTTTGCGACGAGGCAATCCCCACATCGTAGCAGACTGTTTCTCGAAGGACCGCAATAACAGGTGATAAATTATGACTCTCACCAATGAAGAACGCCAGGCATTGATCGATCTGGCAAACACCGCGCGACAACGCGCCTATGTTCCCTATTCAAATTACCCCGTTGGCGCGGCACTCCGCACGAAGACGGGCCGCATCTACACAGGAGTTAATGTGGAGAACGCCGCCTATCCACAAACCATGTGCGCAGAACGTGTGGCGATCTTCAAAGCCATCTCAGATGGAGAAAAGGAATTCGAAGTCATCTCGGTCGTCACAGACAATGGCGGCTCCCCATGTGGCGGGTGCCGTCAAGTGATGGCCGAATTCGCGTTGGACATGATCGTGCTAATGGCAGATGGAAATGGAAAACTCATCAAGGAAACCACTGTGAAGGAACTTTTACCGGAGGCGTTTACGCCGGAGCACTTGAGTAAATAGGTACACAAGTACACACGTAAAAATGTAAATACGATCTACGAACAACTCTGTATTTGTGTACTAGCCTACAATTTCCCATGCCTGAAACCAAATTTCGTTCCTTCCGAGTTGAAGCTGTTGTGCTTCGTCACAGTGATTATGGTGAAGCAGACCGCTTGTTGACTCTCTATACGCGCCAACTGGGGAAGACGCGCGTCCTCGCCAAAGGTGCGCGCAAGATCGCCTCGCGTAAAGCAGGACACATCGAGCCGTTCACCCACGTCAAGTTGCAGCTTGCAAGAGGTAGAGACATGCTGCTCATTACACAAGCCGATACTGTGGATGCGTACCTTCCCTTGCGCGAAGACTTGATCCTTATCAGCCAGGCTTCCTATGTGCTTGAATTATTGGATCGCTTTACGTATGAAGATGAAAGTGAGAACCCTTCCACTTTCCGTTTGTTGACAGATACCCTCGCCAGACTCGCTTCAAACAACAACCCGTGGCTTGTCATCCGTTATTATGAGATGCGCCTGCTTGATTTTCTGGGATTCCGCCCGCAACTCATTAAATGTGTGAATTGTGGGCGCGATATCAAAGCCGAAGATCAATTCTTTTCATTCAACGCGGGCGGCGTTATTTGTCCGCGTTGTGGGCAGGGGTTACCAAACCTGCACAACATTTCGGTGGATGCGCTGAAATATCTGCGGCATTTTCAACGCAGCAGTTATGCGGACGCGGCAAAGGCGCGCTCAAATCCCGAAGTGCAAGAAGAGACCGAGACTCTCATGCAGGCATATTTCACCCATCTCCTCGAGCGCGAACTAAAAACACCCGGGTTTTTGAAAAAGATAAAGGAATAAAAAAGTCACCCCTGCGACAGTTCTTAGATTCGTTTTCCCCAATTCAATACAAACCTTTTGGCAATAAAATTTAATGCTGGTTTCAAAAACCTCCACAACAGGATTTGAAACCACTTCCATTTAAGTGGATAGACGATATACGTAATCGCCCAGCGCACTAGCAGCGACCTGCCTAATGCGCTTCCCAACACCCGACGCCTGTACCCATTAAATGAAAAATCGCTACGCTGAAACGACTCCGCGATTTCACGCGCCGCGAGTGAACCATATCCCAGTGCAATGCTGATGCCCTCACCCAATAGCGGATCTGCACCCGCGGCGTCACCTACAAGTAACACGCGCGGCACAGACATTTGATTACGCGGGCTGAACCAGCGGATAGGGTGTCCTTTGAGTTCATAATCACTCAAACGAAAACCGAGACGCGCCATTTCCTCAGCAAGTGGTTCTTTTAATTGTGGCCGATCCTGACCGGAGAGGATATTGGTATCGTAGATCCCCCAACAGCGCATGGACTTACCTCCAACTTGTGTTGGGAAATCCCAGACATAACCCGCAATATTATTGGGCACGGGGAAGAAATCAAAGTAGGCCACCTTGTCATTGTGAGCGACCAATGGGAGCATGCCAATCTCCTGCTTAAATGGAGATTGCTTCGTCGCTACGCTTCTCGCAATGACAGGGGTAATTACCTCCAGCAAGCGCGCTGTGTAAATGGTTGCGTTCGGGAAAATACAGCGACGTGTGATCCCATTCGAGCCATCCGCGCCGACAACGACCCGCGCGTGAAAAACTTCCTGAGCTGTTTCAATCGTCACTCCATCTTTATGAGGGATAATATTTTTTACTGAGATGCCATCTCTGATCTCCAACCCTTTACGCAGTGCTTTTATTGCCAGCCAATTATCAAACTCATCGCGGCGAATGATGCGCAGTGCATGTCGCTTCCACATGCGAAAGTTCAAGCCGCTGCCTTCAAAATCAAATTGAATGTTATCTGCATCCACATGAGGCACCTCGCTTATGTCGAGCCCGAGTCGCTCGAGGAGTACCTCTGCGTCCACGACCAGGGCACCCGCACAAAGCTTGGAGCGAGGATAACGGGCTTTCTCGAGAATCAGCACGCGGGTCGCGAGAAGCGGAGCCATCCGTTGGAGATGTAGCGCGGTGGAGAGTCCCGCAGGTCCTCCACCGATGATGAGGATGTCATGATCCATTCTTGATCAAGCGTATGCCCCGGACCAGGTTTCAAATTGCCTGCCCTCACGTTCATCGCCTTTATAAAAGGTGAGGTAGGTGAGCATTTCATAGGGGATGAATTTCTGTTCGCTGGGGTCTTTGATGGCGAGATCGAAATAGGAATGCCACGTACCAGAGTTGATATATAACTGATTTTGCTGGCTCAGCAGATCGCCATCTGAATCAAGCGCGATGATTTCATGGTGGTGTGTATGCCCATAAACTATGTACTTGGCAGTATTTTTAAGGAAGGCCGGTTCGCGCAATGCATGCTCTGCAAAGGAGCGGTCGCTTTCCCATAGTTTGTCGCGTACCCACATGACAACATCGTTGATCGTGTTGAATGATGTGCGTTTTGAGATCTTGATCGCCAGTTCGAGTGCGTCGACCATGTCAAATTTGAATGCTTTATCCTCCTCGCGCACAACGTCGAGCTGGAGGAATTCATCGCAGAGATCATCCCATACTTCCTTGAGTTCCCCTTCAAGCGCGGCGTTGCCTGCGTGATGTTTGATCTGCCCGCTGATCCAAAGGGAGGTCGCCAGCGCCGGACGGATGTTGGTGATCCTGCGCAGGCTGTCTATAATGCCTTTGGGAAGTTGATCTCCATATCGTTTTTCAACTTCAACAGGGTAACGGTTGCAGACGTCCATTGCGAAGATGTCGCCTAGGGTCGCATGGTCCCTTCCTTTTTCGCGATTGAAATTGAACTTGTCAAAACTATCGCCGTGACGGCCAAAAACTTTGTATGTCTCCATGATCTCGCGCAGAAAGGGATGTTCATCCAACTCATGAGGAAAAAGGTCGAACGGGTTGTTCAAGCCCATTGAGTCTATGATGTTCCTGCGAATTTCGTCGAAGTCGCTTCCGTTCAAGTGATAGTACCAATCATGGTTGCCAACGAGGTAATGGATGCGCACTTTGAGCGGGATGCGTTCCGTAGCGGACTTGTCTGGTTTGCCGCGGGCATTTGCAGGCGGAAGCAGAATGACCTGACCATTCGCGCAACGCTTAAGAACATCGAGCGATTTTCGGTTCACATCAATAATGGATTGTGTGGTCTCCGCAAGTTTTGGCGCGAAGTATGGGCTGGTATAGTCGCTCCATGGGCGGACGTAGTTTGCGGCGCCGGGTTGGGCCTCCAGCCAGCGGGTGGAGTGAATGGGGTCGAGAATGTCACCCAGCAGTACAAGGTCCAGGGTTTCAACCGGGCGGTATGTTCCATCCTTGCGAAAGGAGGCAAAGTATGCCGTCTCGTTCAGGCGGTTTGCAAAAAGGTGGAATGCGCCCGGCGCGATGGAACTGGCGGTGGTGCCATCCCCCAGATGAAGGTCACTGACAATAACAAGCATAAATCCTCCTCAATAATTTGCCCAGGGAATAATATATGACGGTGATTATAGTCCGATTGTTTATCTGATTCTCATTCAACTTGAAATTGCAACGAAATATGAGCCGTGTTTTAGCTACGTGTTCTTATTATTTCTTCATCGATAAATACAAATATTGACGTATAATTTTTATAACATTTTTCGAGTGAAGAGCATGTACATTTCATAGCGATTCAAGCGGGCAGTTCTTTTTAGCCACAACTCTCTGCTTTTTTCATCATGCTTGAATTTGCCATCGAGGAGGCAGTTATGGCTCGTAAAATTTTCTCAGGGACATTCATCGTGCTGGGTGCGATATTTCTTGTGTTGAGCGTAGTGGGTATTGGTGCGGCCTGGTACTATAACGAACCACTGACGCGCGAAGCCGTCAGCAGGCTGACGGACATCAATACGGAATTGTCACAGGCGCAGGTTGGCTTGCAAAGTTCACAAATGGAATTAGAACGTGCCCTGCGGATCGTAGATGCGACGGAGAAGGCACTGGAAAAACTTTCAGACCAATCCAGTGGGGCAAAAGGCTTGCTGGAAAACATTCAAAGCACGCTGGATGAGAGACTACTGCCCGAATTAAAAACAACCAGGCAAAGACTTGTGGCGGCACGCAATGCACTGGAAAATTTGCGCAACACACTGGAAGGCTTTAGTTCCCTGCTCTCCATTGATCTTAATATGCCGGATAAAGTTCTGACGGACCTGATCGATTCCGCCAATTCATTGGATACCGAAATTGCGGATGTGGAGGAAATCGCTCAACAGGCTTCCACATTCGTAAATGATTCATCTTTTCTGCTGGGCGGAGACATGACCCAGACCAGGAAAAGCCTGGAGGATTTTCTGGCGGCTACGCAGGAGTATGAACAAAAGGTGACCGGTTGGCGCAAACAAGTTGCAGATCTGATCGAAAAGACTCCCAAGTGGATCGACCAGGCTTCCATCATTTTGACCATCTTCCTATTGTGGTTTGGCATCTCACAGTTTGGTCTCGTGTTACATGGTTTGAGCATGCAGCGTGGTGACGATCCGTTGTCAGTCCTGCGGAGGAGACAGGTCGGTGTGATCGTGATCGAAGAGGGTGATGAGATCATTTAGTTCAATACACAAAATACATCTGGCTGTGTCTATTGAATAAATAACGAGGCTTGACCTAGAACATATGTTCCAATATAATTTATGTATTATGGCGAGTTCGCGAAAGAAAAAATCTTTACGGATAGACTTGCAGACAAATAAATACTTCCATATCCTGGACCATTCTCCACGCCTCATTAATCGAATAGACTCAGTTGACGACCGCCGATCAACGGATCATGAACTTTTTGATCTTTATGACAGTTGGTTATCGCTTTCTCAGCGAGAGCGACATGTCACTTATTTGGCTTGCAAAGGATATAAGAACCCTCAAATCGCGTTTCAGATGGGAGTTTCAGTTACAACGGTCAAATCATACCTTCAGCATGTGTTTTTAAAAATTGGGGTTCGAAATAAAACAGAGCTACGCCTGAAATTTGTAAATTTCGACTTTTCACGCCATACTCCTCCCTACATCTAGTTCAATCCATAATTCCTGACCCATACTTGCTACATCCCTGTGGCTACCCCCCAATGGATACATTCCAAAAGGGGTATTTTAATTTCCAAATTTGGGCTAATGTAGATATATGCCTAAATTTTTACATAAATCGGATTTGAAAAAACAATCTGCCAAAGTTTTCCTTTGTTATTCTCACACAGATCGAGAGGTCATCCGCCCTTTATACTCTCGTCTCAAGAAAGATGGTGTGGAGCTATGGTTGGACAGGGAAAAACTTCTCCCCGGGCAGAATTGGGAGGATGAGATTCGCAAGGCTATTATTAGGAGCCATGTAGTCATCGTTTGTCTCTCAAGGCACTTTAACAAGCAAAAGGGCTACCGTCACGAAGAATTGAAAATCGCTCTCGAAAAGGCGGCTTTACTTCCTGATGACGAAATCTTTATCATCCCTGCACGATTGGAAAAATGTGATACACCTGACTCACTTCGTCACTTGCACCGCGTGGATCTATTTGAAGTTGATGGTTATAATAAACTGATGCAAGCTTTAAGGAAGCAAATTGCATCAATGTAAAAAATCAAGATTATGCTTTACGTTTTCTGCTCTGTTTATGTTTATACATGGCTGCATCTGCCTGGGATAGCAACGCCTCCATGGTCTCAGTAGATTTCGCGTCCACATGGATCACCCCGAGGCTGAAAGACAGGGCTTGACCGCCAGCTTGAAGGTTATGGGCATCCACATTACTTTGCAAGCGCACCTGCATGTTAGCAAGATCGCTTTCGGTGGCGTCGATCATCAGGACCACAAATTCATCCCCGCCTAAACGGCCGATAACATCTGATTCACGAAAAGTGTCTGTCAGGATACGCGCGAAATGTACCAAAGCTGCATCCCCCGCTGCATGGCCGAAAGTATCGTTGAGATACTTCAGGCTATCCATATCTATATAAAGCAATGACGCGGGATAGTCTGCACGTCGCGCAAATTTCAACAGCCCGGTGGCAAGGATCATGAATCCACGCCTGTTGTTCAGGCCTGTGGCGCCATCTGTCAACGAAAAGCTGCGCAGGCGCTCGTTGGCCTTCTCCAGCTCCGAGACTTTTTGGTAGAGTTTATCCGCCAGCAGTTCCAGATGTTCACGCTCAAGTTGTCCGGTTTGCGGCAGACCGGAAGGTATGGTGGGCTGTTTGAGGGATGTCTGAACTGCGCGCAATATCTCCTGTGGTTCAGCCACCTTTCGAAGGATATGCTGTATTCCACTGGCGCGTGCCAGCCTGTGTATTTCTGACTCGTCATAGTTAGCAGTCTGGAAAATGACAGGTACATTCATCAGCAGAGGTTCGGCACGCAGGTGGCGCACCAGAGTAAAGCCATCCATATGTGGCATGAGAATGTCTGTGATGATTAGATCAGGAAGCTCGGCGCGCGCCAGTGCCAACGCCTGAGCACCGTCATCGGCTTCAAGAAAGCGATGACCAAAATTGCCGAGCAGT
>JAXIPJ010000192.1:0-16398 GCA_045402985.1 Anaerolineales bacterium | reverse complement strand
GCAGTATCCGTCGGAGTCTGAGTCGGGGTCATTGTCGCAGTGGGAGTACGCGTCGGAGTGGATGTCGCTGTGAAGGTTGATGTGGCTGTAGCAGTCGGAGTCCGCGTTGGGCTGGGGGTAAAGGTGGATGTATTTGTTGGCGTAAGGGTTGGTGTGGCGCTCGGCGTGAATGTGGGGTCGAGACAGACGGGAATCGAGTCAGTTCGACTGAGTGGCTCACGGGTATTACCGTGCTCATCGTAGATCTTGACGAATTGAATATCTGGAAATTGTTTGAGATTTGCCATGAGCGGGCGCGCAATTGTGTAAAGCGTTCCGTTCGATTGGCAACTGCCTGAAAGGTAAATATGCGCGACGCCATCAGCATAGGCAAGCCTGTTGTAGCCAGTAAAGCCATTGAGCACCAACGCGAGCCCTTGATTCCGTTCCACATCACCTGGACCTTTGAAGTATTCATCGAGGACAGCGCCCACGATATTGCTTGAAGACGGAATGAAGCGCGTCGATGCGACCTCATAGGGGAGTTCGCCGCTAATGAGCCGATCATTATCTGTGAAGTAAACATCGACCTTGATGAATAATGGCGTGCGCGTTGGCGTAGATGTGATAGTGGGCGTGGATGTTTGGCTGGGTGTGAAGGTGAGTGTGATCGTTGGCGTTTGAGTTGGTGTACGCGTCCGAGAAGGCGTGACAGTCACTGTGGATGTAAAAGTACGCGTGGGAGTAAGCGTGGGTGTAAAGCTGGGCGTGAGAGTTCGCGATGCTGTGGCCGAGGGCGTTAAGGTATTTGTTGGTGTAAACGATGCAGTCACAGTCGCGGTGGATGTTTGCGAATTAGTTGCCGTGGCAGTAAGAGTCGAAGATGGGGTAGATGAGGGAGTGAATGTTTGCGAAGCTGTAGCTGTCGCGGTCTGGGTGACCGTTGGGCGCGGAGTCACAGTCGGAGTTGGTGTGATTGTGGGTCTCGGTGTGCGGCTTGGCGTGGATGTGAAAGTAGGTAGAGGTGTGAAAGTCAACGTGAGTGTTGGTGTGAGGGTTTTTGTTGGCGTGTTCGATGGCGTAAAGGTCGCGGTTGCTGTACGCGATGGAGTGAATGTTGCAGTGGGAGTATTGCTCGGCGTCTGAGTGGAGGTGTTGGTGGGCGTGAAGGTTAAAGTTGGCGTCAATGACGGAGTGAAGGTAGCTGTCGGTGTGCTTGTCGGACGCGGAGTAGCTGTCGGGGTTCGTGTGATGGTAGGTCGAGGAGTAAGAGTGGGTGTTTGGGAAGGCGTTCTCGTAGGAAGAGGTGTAAATGTAATAGTTGGTGTCAGACTCGGCGTGAAGGTCTGAGTGGGAGGTAAAGTGTTAGTTGGGGTAAATGTTCGCGAAGGCGTGACTGAAGCAGTCGCCGTTGAAGTTAATGTATTTGTAGGTTGGCGTGTCGAGGTCGGGCGCGGAGTGTCTGTAGGCCGTACAGTTGATGTTGGGATCGGTGTGCGCGTCGGTGTAAATGTACGCGTAACAGTTGGTGCTAAAGTTCTGGTTGGAGTAAGGCTGGCAGTTGGGGTTACGCTATTTGTTGGCGTGAACGTAAACGTCAATGTTGGGCGCGGTGTACGCGTTGGTTCGGGTGTTGGAGTCGGACGCGGTGTCCGAGTCGATGTAGGAGTTGACGTGAGGCTGGGTGTGAATGTTAATGTAGGTGTGAAACTCGAGGTCGGAGTTAATGTATTTGTTGGTGTGGATGTAAACGTCAATGTTGGCCGCGGGGTGCGTGTCGGTTCAGGCGTTTGAGTCGGGCGCGAAGTGCGGGTGAGAGTTGGCGACATCGTAGCCGTGGAAGTCGGCGTTCGGCTGGGTGTTCGCGAAGGTGTAACCGTAGCAGTCAACGTGGGAGTAAAACTCGCTGTTGGAGGCACAGTATTCGTCGGAGTAAATGTAATTGTGGCAGTTGAAGTTGACGTGTTTGTAGGTTGACGTGTCGAGGTCGGACGTGGCGTATTTGTGGGCGGTACAGTTGATGTTGGAATCGCTGTTCGAGTAGGAGTAAATGTACGCGTGATCGTGGGCGTTAAAGTAAATGTGGGGGTCAGGCTGGCAGTTGGCGTTACACTATTTGTTGGCGTGAACGTAAACGTCAATGTTGGGCGCGGTGTACGCGTCGGCTCGGGAGTTTGAGTTGGGAGTGGAGTGCGGGTCGATGTAGGTGTTGACGTGAGGCTGGGTGTGAATGTTAATGTAGGTGTGAAACTCGAGGTGGGAGTTAATGTATTTGTTGGTGTGGATGTAAACGTGAGCGTTGGGCGCGGGGTAGGTGTTGGTTCTGGAGTCTGAGTCGGGCGCGGGGTGCGGGTGGGAGTTGGCGACATTGTCGCCGTGGCGGTCGGTGTTCGGCTCGGGGTTAAAGTGAGCGTGGAAGTTAGACTTGCAGTTGGAGTTAAGCTGTTTGTTGAAGTTAATGTAAACGTCAACGTTGGACGTGGGGTGCGCGTTGGTTCTGGCGTTTGAGTCGGACGCGGTGTCCGAGTAGATGTAGGGGTTGACGTTAGGGTGGGTGTGAATGTCAATGTAGGTGTGAAACTCGCAGTGGAAGTTAAAGTAATCGTTGAAGTTGATGTAAACGTCAACGTTGGACGCGGTGTACGCGTTGGTTCTGGCGTTTCAGTTGGGCGCGGGGTGCGTGTTGGAGTTGGTAAGTTCGTAACCGTAGCAGTCGGTGTTCGGCTCGGTGTGAATGTCAATGTGGGAGTAAAACTCGCGGTTGGAGGGATCGTATTCGTTGGAGTAAATGTAATTGTAGCTGTTGAAGTGGAGGTATTCGTAGGTTGGCGTGTCGAGGTCGGACGTGGCGTATTTGTAGGCCGTACAGTTGATGTTGGGATCGGTGTGCGCGTGGGTGTAAATGTACGCGTAACAGTCGGTGTTAAAGTTATGGTTGGAGTAAGGCTGGCAGTTGGGGTTACGCTATTTGTTGGCGTGAACGTAAACGTCAATGTTGGACGTGGTGTACGCGTTGGTTCGGGTGTTGGAGTCGGACGCGGTGTCCGAGTCGATGTAGGTGTTGACGTGAGGCTGGGTGTGAATGTTAATGTAGGTGTGAAACTCGAGGTGGGAGTTAATGTATTTGTTGGTGTGGATGTAAACGTCAATGTTGGACGTGGGGTGCGTGTTGGCGAAGACGTCCAGGTTGGGCGTGGTGTACGCGTCGGTTCGGGCGTCGAAGTTGGAATGGGTGTCCGTGATGAAGTTTGCGTAGCAGTTGGAGTTCGCGACATCGTCGCCGTTGGGGAAGGTGTTGTCGTAACTGTCAGTGTAAGAGTGGGAACGGGTGTATTCGTTCGAGTAGGCGTCGACGTAGGTATAGCGGTGGCAGTTTGCGTCGGAGTAGGACTCGTGGTTTGAGTCAATGTTGGAGTAAAGCTTGGAGTTGGCGTCAGAGTCCCATCGGGAGTCAATGTCGTGGTGGGTGTATCTGTATTTGTTGAAGATGGAGGCGGCGTGCGTGTCGGTAGAGGAGTCCATGTGGGACTGAGCGTTGCAGTTGGTGGTGGTGGAAAGAGCTGGTTCGCAACTGATTCACCAAACAAGGCAGAGGCAGCGGCGAACGAGAACAACACAATCGCGAGTGCCCACCATTGCCAGCCTGCCAGCATGTATGCGCGGCGAGTACGATAAAACACAACTTTACGTGCAGATTGAATTGAGCGGATGCCCGCTCGTGCGGCAAGCACGGCCCCCAATGCCAGGACAACAATGACAATAATTATGCCCGCATCTATGGTCATAAACTTCACGATTATACTGCCTCTTGTTTGCGTTTTTGTGGTTAAATAGAGGCACTATGAAGGAACTTGTTTTTCTTAAACTGGGTGGATCGTTGATCACAGATAAGAGCCAGCCCTATACACCTCTTCTGGATGTGATGGATGATCTCGCGTTGCAGATCGCGACCACGCTTCAGACTCAACCGAATCTGCGTCTCGTTATCGGACATGGCGCCGGGTCGTTTGGGCATGTGGCCGCCAGCGAATACAAAACGCGCGATGGCTACCCGCGCCCCTCCCCTCTTGCGCATCGCGAGCGCGATGAGAATGAAGAGAATTATTGGGAAGGCTTCGCCGAAGTGTGGTACCAGGCTTCATCATTAAATCGATACGTGATGAAGGCATTGCATAAGGCAAATGTACGCGCCATTGCGCTCCCGCCCTCTTCGAGTGTGATCTCCAGCGATGGAAAAGTTTCAGTGTGGGAGACAACGCCGATCCGCATGGCTTTGTCTTCGCGCATAGTCCCTGTTATTTTTGGTGACGTGGTCTTTGATGAAATTCGCGGCGGCACGATCCTTTCGACCGAGGACCTGTTCATGCATCTGGCGCGCGCACTCAGTCCCGAGCGCATTCTGCTGGCGGGACTCGAATCCGCAGTGTGGGAGGATTTCCCCGCGCGCACAAAAAAGCTGGAAAAGCTCACACCGGGTACATTCGATGAGATCAGCGCAGGTATTGGCAAAGCCGAGGGCGCAGATGTAACGGGTGGTATGGAATCCAAAGTGAGACAAATGATTGAATTGATCGAGAACAACCCCGAACTCACAATTCAAATTTTTTCCGGTACAGAACCCGGCAATATCGTCCGCGCGTTGACGGGGGAAACGTTGGGGACCGTGATTGCTGCGTCATAATGTAAAGTATTGTTCCGCGACATGAAAAGTTTTGATAATTTTGGGTAGAAATCATTTCAAAGGAGAATATATGGCAACAAAATCTGCAAAGAAGACCAAACCCGTCAAAAAATCTGCAATGAAGGTCATACAGAAAAAAGTTGTCATAAAGAAGGTAGCGAAGAAACCCTCCAGTAAATTTGTAGCAACAAAATTGAAACTGCGCCGACCTGTCCCCTCTGATATTGAGATCGCGCAGGAAGCGAAGATCAAACCCATCTTGCAGGTGGCGCGGGAACTCGGCATCCGCGAAAATGAACTTGAACTCTATGGCCCTTATAAAGCCAAAGTAAAACTTGAGATCCTTGAACGGCTCAAGAACAAACCGAACGGCAAATATATTGATGTCACCGCCATCACTCCCACCCCTCTTGGTGAAGGCAAGACAACTACCACAGTGGGACTCTCACAGGCGCTCGGCGCGCATCTCGGCAAGAAAGTGATCACCGCCATCCGCCAGCCTTCGCAGGGTCCCACCTTCGGCATCAAGGGCGGCGCTGCAGGCGGCGGTTATTCGCAGATCATCCCCATGGAGGATTTCAACCTACACCTCACCGGTGATATCCATGCCATCACAGCCGCGCACAATCTCACCGCCGCCGCGCTGGATGCGCGTGTGATGCACGAAACACAGCAGGATGATGAGAAGTTATTCAACGCGTTATGTCCACCTGACAAAAAAGGCAATCGTAGATTCTCCTTCACAATGCTTCGCCGCTTGAAGAAACTTAGAATTAACAAAACGGATCCCAATGATCTGACTCCCGAGGAACGCTCCCGCTTCGCGCGACTGGATATTGATCCTGCTTCCATTACGTGGCGGCGCGTCATAGACATCAATGACCGTTTCCTGCGCGAGATACAAGTGGGTCTCGGAAAAGACGAAACGGGATTTGAACACCGTTCAGGCTACGACATTACGGTTGCTTCCGAGATCATGGCGATCCTTGCGCTGACAATTGGACTCGAAGACATGCGCGAAAGATTCGGTGCGATGGTGGTTGCCACGAACAAGCGCGGTGAAGCCGTCACTGCTGAAGATCTGGGCGTGGCTGGCGCGATCACTGTTTTGATGAAGGATGCTATCAAACCAAACCTGATGCAAACGCTGGAAGGAAATGCTGCCTTCGTCCACGCGGGTCCATTCGCCAATATCGCACATGGGCAGTCGTCCATCATCGCTGATAAGATCGCGTTGAAACTCGCAGATTATGTTGTCACCGAGTCCGGCTTTGGCGCGGACATCGGCATGGAAAAGTTCTTCAATATCAAATGCCGCTATAGCGGACTCACTCCCAACGTTGTGGTGATGGTAGCCACTGTGCGCGCCCTCAAAATGCATGGCGGCGGCCCAAAGGTCGTAGCGGGCAAGCCACTCGCGCAGGAATACACTGAAGAGAATCTTGACTTGTTGCGTAAAGGAGTTGCAAATCTCGAGAGGCATATCCAGAACGCGACAAAGTTCGGCGTCAAGGTCATCGTGGCGATTAACTCTTTCGCAACGGATACAGACTCAGAGGTCGAATTGATCCGTCAATCCGCATTGGAATTCGGCGCGATGGACGCCATCAAATGCACGCACTGGGCGGATGGTGGCGCGGGCACGAAGAAACTGGCTGAAGCCGTCGTGAGAGCCGCGGAAATGAAAAGCGATTTCAAATTCCTGTATCCGCTTGAAATTCCAATTAAAGAAAAGATCGAGACCATCTGCAGAGAAATTTATCGCGCAGACGGCGTGGATTATTCCCCCGAAGCAGAAGCCAAGATCGAACTCTATACCAAACTCGGTTTCGATAAACTGCCAATGTGCATGGCAAAGACGCATCTATCGTTCAGCACGGATGCTTCGCTCAAAGGCGCACCGACGGGATTCCGTGTGATGATCGGCGATATTCGCGCCAGCGCTGGCGCGGGATTCTTATATCCATTGCTCGGTGAGATGCGAACTATGCCAGGCCTGCCAACGCGCCCCTCGTATTACGATATCGACCTGGACCTCAAGACGGGCAAAGTGGTTGGGTTGTTCTAAAATCAAGCGATGAATACAAAAAGGAAGGTTGAAGTTTTTTCAGCCTTCCTTTTTGTAACTGAGTTATTGCCAGCAAAACGGATCCAGTACCGCCGCGAACTCCTCTTCTTCCGTAATCCCAAACCAGCGCTGGATAACCTGTTTGCTAGAATCCAGCAGGGCAAATTCTGGAGAGGCCAGCGGAAAGATCAACTCATGCCACGATGTCCACTCGTGGAAGTTGACACGTTCCAGAGTCATACAACTGGCATACTTCCTCTTCAACCCATGCACGATGGGGTCCATTTGACGGCACTCCATTCAGGTGATTGCAAAGAACTCTATAAAGATTAGGTCATTTTGTTTTGGAACCAATTTGGGGCTAGGCGTATTATTGGCAGCGAGAGGTATGGGTGTGAGAGTCGAAGTGCTTGCGGAGGGGATGGGCGTCGCAGCCATATCCCTTTGGGACGCGGCACAGGAAAACAAGATCAAAGGAACTGTAAAAGCAAACAGATAAAGTTTAAAGGTTGTGTTCATTTACACTTATTCTACATGATCGTATCGATCTAATACGTCAATATTGATTATAAGACCAAATATGAGATATCACCTGCCAACTGACTTATTTCATCAGCGGGATTGAACATAATAGATCTTTCCGCCGTCTCCTTCATAGATCAATTCAACAGAAGCAAATTCGGCAATTCTCGTTGGGGATAGATAGTGTTTGTATTCGTTCGGCTCAAACCAAATAATATAGCCCGGCTTATCGAAAGGCCAGCCAGAATAAGATTCAACCGGGCTGGGAACATCTGTCAGCGGTAGGGTCGAAACAGGTTTGCGGGTGTAGAACCAGACCGCGTCCGCATAGTTACTATAAATGATCGCGTTGGGCTGGCTCTCTCTTAGCCTTTCCATTTCAGTGACAAGATCCATCTCATGATAGGTGCGGTTATTGTACATATTAAAACCACTGGGTTCGCCCTGCGTACTGGCTCTTACCAGATATTCCTGTATGCTATACAGGGGGTAAACGGACCACAACACCAGAACGAACGTCATCACATAGCCAGCCTGCCGAGGCCGCGACCGCAAGTGAGGCGCAATCAGTGTATCAAACGTGACCAGGATAAATATGGCAGTTGGTACAAGTAAAATAACATAATAACGATCTGAGAAGAGATCGCGGTGATCATCTGTG
This sequence comes from Anaerolineales bacterium, assembly GCA_045402985.1. GTDB lineage: Bacteria > Chloroflexota > Anaerolineae > Anaerolineales > Villigracilaceae > Defluviilinea. The sequence continues at coordinate 8,487 of JAXIPJ010000192.1, read as the reverse complement.
ATGATCGTCAATGCAACAGCCGCGAAGTAAATGATCGCATGCAGCATGCTTGGGTATATAGATGGAGTTGTAAACGCCTTAACCCAGGAACGCCCATTCTCGTTGTTTTTTCTGTTGATCAAATAAAGTACCAGAGCAAGCGCGCCTAGAATTATTAAAGGTCTCATGAGAATTGGCATCAGGAACGAAATATAAGGCACGAACCAATGCAGCATTTTCGTAAGAGCCAGCTCCGTGTTCTGGAGCACATCAACTGTCCGCTCACCGGATATTCCCCACAGTGAACCATACGTCATAATATTATGTACGAGCAGCCACCATGAAATTGGCAAAAGGGAAAATAGCCCCAGCACTAAACCATCGCGCAAAAAAGTTCGTATTGATCTTCGATTCTCAGTCAGCATCACCGCTTCTGCTGTAACAGCCACCGCTAGCCCAACATAACGCTGAAGCGGGGCAAGAACACTGAACAGCAGCATCCAGGCAAAGGCGTGATAGGATCGTTTCGTGATGTAACTATCAACCGCAACCAGAAAACCCAAAGTCAAAGTGAGATACAGCGGATCAGAACTGATGCCTGAATGGATGCGCAGTGACGAAATGGAAAGAAAAACAAACAGCATCGCCAAATATGCATAGGCGGGCTTATCTGAAAACGCGCGCTTAAAGATCACCCCGCTTAAAAAAAGGTTCAACCCCAACAGAAAAACATTTAGATACCCTCCTGCAACAAAAACATCCAGACCCGTAAGCAGCCCCAGTCCAGCCAGGATGATCGAATAAAGCGGAGGCCACGAAAGAAGCGGCATACCTCGATGGTCAATCAGGCCGTTGCCATCCAGCAGACTCTGCGCAACAGAAAGATATTTGGTCGAATCAGCTGCCACGCCCGCGCCATATCGAAATATTACAAGCGCACAAAGTATCATTGCACTCAACGTGAGGATCGAGAGAAATATCCAGAACGTATTTTTTTGAAGAGGGCCAGATGGGGATCGCATAAAAATTATCCAGTCCAATTATAATAGACGCAATGGATAACCTGAATTCGCTGACCATTTCGACTGCCCTGGAAGCGCTACGTGGAAGGAAGATCTCGCCTCAAGATCTGACCTCTGCCTGCCTCGCTCAAATTGAGCGACTCAACCCCGCGCTGAACGCGTTCATCACTGTCACACCTGCCCCACCACAGGCGCGGGTTAAAAACTCATCAGAGACATTTTCAATTGAGCGCGAGGAAAATATTCCATCCGCTCAATCATCCGCCCGCGCCGTGTCGTTGAGTGGGATCCCCATCGCAGTCAAAGATCTGTTCGATACGGCAGGCGTCCGTACGACAGCAGGATCAAAATTCTTTGCAGATAATATCCCGGAGAAGGATGCATACGTCATCGGAAAACTTAAAGAGGCTGGCGCGCTCATCATCGGGAAAACGAATACGCACGAGATCGCGCTGGGAGTAACGGGGAATAATCCGCATTATGGGACTGCGCGCAACCCGTGGGATCCCACTCGAATCCCTGGCGGCTCATCAAGCGGATCAGCCATCGCTGTGGCAACTGGCATGGCGTTGGGCGCGCTTGGAACGGATACGGGCGGTTCGATACGCATCCCGGCGTCGTTGTGCGGCGTCGTTGGCTTCAAACCCACCTATGGACGCGTCAGTCTGCGCGGTGTATTTCCCCTTTCCTGGAACCTTGATCACGTGGGACCACTCACAAGAACTGTGCGAGATGCCGCGTTGATATTGCAAATTATTTCTATTTACGACCCAATGGATCCCGCGTCCATCAAGATGCTCACGAGTGATTACCTGGGTCATCTCATAGATGATATGAATGGGCGAAAGATCGCGTTGGGCATAGGCGAATATATTGAAAGCGCAGACCCTGAAGTTTTGAGCGCGGTGCGAGAAGCTGCAAATGTGTTTGCATCATTTGGGTGCCGCGTGCAGGAAGTGGACGTCAGCTGGATGCGTGAGGCGGCTCTTGCAAACAAAACAATGATGCAGGCTGACGGCGCGGCGGTTCATCGCGAGCGTTTGAAGGAACATCCCGATTGGTTCGGTGAGGATATCCGCCGAAGGTTGGAGGATGGAGCGAAAACCACTTCGACAGAATATAGCCTCGCAAGGCGCACACAGGCTGAGGTTCGGAAGAGATGCGAGCAGTTTTTTGAGTCGCATGATTTTTTGCTTATCCCCACAACGCCCATCCCCGCGCCGACCATCGAAGGCAATGACGCGGTCGAGCAGGCGGGCCGTCTCACTCGTTTCACCGCTCCATTCAATCTTGCAGGGTTGCCCGCGCTGTCAGTCCCATGCGGATTTACAAAAGACGGTTTACCTATTGGCCTACAGATTGTCTCACGCGCCTGGGCAGATGCGAAGGTTTTGAATGCAGGCTACGCGTATGAGCAAGCCAACGAATGGCATAAAAAGAGACCTGAAATGAATTAAAAGAAAACAGCCCGAGAATTTTACTTGGGCTGTTACTTTTATTTTCAGAAGGTTTTGTTCTCTTCTGTTGTTTATGAATTTGTCATTCTATGCCCGCGGGTAACAGTTTGTTTCAGCAGTTCGGATAGTAATACGCGTCTCCAGGTTGGTTAGAAAGTGGGAGGACGACGCACGCTGGACTCTCTGGCAGGAACTCGTAATCGAAGGTATAACCCCACCCTGGGTTATACCAAGTGATTATATCTCCGTAATGAGCAGGACTCTTCTGGCAATTTGTGCCGTAATTTACCCAACTGGTAGGAGGGAATCCTTGCAAATCCCAGTCATAGACGTCATAGCAAAATGGTGTTGGAGCCCCGGGAACGTATGTCCAGAACGTGGAACCGCCAAAAGTGACAGAAACATTTACGCCTGATACTTTATCTGAAGTTGTGCACGTGACTGTTGTATCGTCCTTTTGCGCGCAGTGGAGACCGTAGTCAGCTCCGCCCTGCACATGGACGGTTCCTTTGAGTTGCTTTTTGGAGAAATCATCGCTAACTGTGAAGGTAAAGATGGGACCTTTAAACCCATGGGACACACTAACTAACATAACAGTGCCGGATGCCATGGGTGCGGCAGCCACTGTCCCCACTTGAATGATCAACATAGACAACAAGACCAGAATTGTAAGCAGATACTTTTTCATATTTTTCCTTTGATAGATTTTGGATACCCACCTCGTGGGGTTAATGAAGCCATGACGATTGGTCATATCAAACGGTACGCGAAAACGTTGCCCCATCCTTACACAATTGCAATCACTTTTTAAGTTCCATGTGTTGCTGAGATTATCTACTATCCAACAGGTCGAAGGTCTTGCCAAAGATCAAGCCGCGGACGTGGTCTGATCCCAGAAATGAATGCGGGAAGCCCAGGTCGATCGGGCTGACATCACTCAATTGCTTCAACTGTTCGGATGTCAGTTCAAAATCGAGACAACCCAGGTTATCGATAAGTTGTTTCCTGCTACGTGCTCCGAGGATGGGAATGACCAGATAGGGTTGTTGCCTCACCCAATTGATCGCGACCTGCGATGGTGTATGACCGATCTCTTCTGCCAGTGATATGAGCTCTGTGGCCAGAGATTTTATGCGCGGGCTGGTATCTTTTGAGCGCTTTTCTTCATTGGATGGCACGTTATATTTTCCGGTCAGTTCACCGCCTTCCAGCATGCCCCAAGGTGTAAATGCCATATCCAGCGCTCGGGTCATGGGCAGGATGTCACGTTCGGGCGCGCGGCTGGCAAGGCTGTATTCACCTTGATACGCCACAAACCGGGACCAGCCACGCAGGTCCGCGATGGCATTGGCTTGCGAAACCACCCAGGCAGGTGTGTCTGAGATACCAATGTATAAGACCTTTCCGGCACGTACCAGATCGTCCAGTGCGCGCAACACTTCATCCACGGGCGTCATTCCATCCCACATATGGAGCCAGAGCAGATCAACATGATCCGTCTTCAGCCGTTCCAAACTTCCTTCAATGGAACGGAACATATTCTTGCGATGGTTGCCGCCGAAGTTGGGATCGGTTGGGCGTTCACTCAAGGTGTATTTAGTGGCGACCACAAAACGGTCCCGATCGGAGGCGATGAATTCTCCAACAAATTTCTCGCTTGTCCCATCGGTATAGTTGTTGGCTGTATCAATATAGTTGCCACCTGCTTCTATAAAAGTATCGAAGATCTCTTTGCTCTCAGCTTTCGGTGCGCCCCAGCCCCAGTCATCACCAAATGTCATGGTGCCAAGACATAGCTCGGAGACGCGTAAGCCACTCCGTCCTAATAATTTATAACGCATTCATGCCTCCATTAGATTTATTCCACAGCAACGGCAGGGACCCGATCTGTGTCCAGCCTGTGCCTTGTTGAACCTTTTCAACGCTGAGTGATGTGAAGTAGGTATCCAGGACAGCGGCGCGTTCCTGAGCAAGCGGCGGATTGCAATAATCCTCCTCTTCCCACACGACCCAGCCCTGCCCCTGTGGATCAAGCCGCGCATGATCGAGACTGTATTGCAACGCGGTCCCAAACGGACGCATCTTGTTGATCTCGCCGCTATCAAGGCGCGTTCGCAGTTCGGCCAGCAGATCCTTTTTACGTTGCGCTTTTACAAGATAATGTGCCATATTTCTCTCCTAATCTTTCTCTATTTCCAACTGTAGTTCAGTAACATAAGGATTAGATTCCTTCACTAAATAAGTGGGCGGCAATTCAAAGCCCAAACCATCTGCGCTATAACTTAGATACACTTCGCGAATGGGACCCAGCATACGAAACCCATTTGACTCGATCCAGCCAAGCAATGTGTTATAGGCTTGATAGATGGTCGCGTAACCGCCCGTGTGTACCACACAGGCAGCGCGCGGAATGCTCGCCAGTTCACCTACATGGATCACGTCCGTGCCAGGGATCACCGATTTGAGCGGCACAACGACTTCGGCATCAATATCCTTCTCGCGATACTCAGGATCATGATAGATGGTGATAGGCGGTCTATCTGCGCGGGCCTTGAATTGGGCAATATACGCTTCCAATTCCTCAAACATATATTGAATGCGATCATCATCGGTGGCAACTTCACGATAAGTGGCCACCAATTGTGGTTCGATCTCACGGACCACAACAGCATATTTATTGGAAAGTGTTTGACCATCCATTTGATTAATGCGCGCCTCCAGCCGCGTCATTCGTAGTTGTTCAGCCTGCATCTGTTGTTCAAGTTCTGCTCGTTTGAGCTTGAGCATGCCCAGCAATTGTTCGGAAGGTAATTCTTCATCAAGCATGGTACCGATCTGCTCGAGCGAGAAGCCCAGATCGCGCAGGGCAAGGATGCGGTTCAGGCGCGGCAACTGGTCCGCGGAGTAATGGCGGTAATTCGTGAAAGAGTCTGTGTGTAAAGGTTTCAGCAAACCAAGCTGGTCGTAATGACGCAGCATGCGCACCGATACTCGACTCAATTTCGAGAATTCGCCGATTCGAAACATTTCATTCTCTGGCTGGGAATATACACTCTGACACAATGTCAGAGTCAAGTGTTATGAAGAAAGACCTTTAGGGTCTTCGATACAAAGACATCTCCCACACAAACAGCCTGTGTGTGGACACTCGGCGCAATCCCTCCCCATTCAATAACGCCTCCATCTCAGCGACCGGATGGACGAATCCCCGAAATGGGTCGTTCCTCAATTTCTGAAAAAAGTTGGCAACAGCGATGCCCATCTTCAACCACCATGTCTCCCGTGGGTAGGTCAGCGCAATCGCCGTGCGACTCTTCGACGAAGCAGCTTTCAACAACGAACGAAAATCAGGATAACAGCATACTACTCTATCCAACGTAACAATATCGGCTTGCGGAAGTTCATCCGCTACGTCAGTGAAATCGGCGTGGATGAATTTGACTTGTTCGCTGTGCCCCAAACGCTTCGCTTCTTCTGTGGCAATCTTCAAATAAGCGGACGATGCATCCACGTGCGTAGCTTCACTCGCTAGATCCTTCAATAACTCGTGATGAATCGTCCCAATCCCGCCGCCAACATCAAGCAGGGATGCCTGCTTCAACCCCAGCGACCGCACCGCTTCGAGAATCAACTTGGTCTGCTTCGCAGGTCCACGCTTGCGATAATCTTTGAGATTTGCCTTGGCTTCATCTTCGCCGAAAGTGTTATTTTCCATTTCACAGCAATTGCAGGGCATGGGAACTCCTTTTGATTCTACTTCGGTGGTTGAGTAGACACGAGCGATAGCGAGTGTCGTATCGAAACCACCAGTGCGTAGGGCAACTCTTGTTACAAGATTACCCTTGAAACTCGGTGGTTTCGATACGCCTTCGGCTGCCGCCTCAGGCTACTCAACCACCAGATTACTTTTGTAACTTCAACTCCTCCATTACTCCCTCATAAAACTCCAGCGACCCTGGATTGATCAACGCGTCCTTATTGCTCACCGCGCGGCCATTGAGGATATTCGTCACCGCGCTCTCCACTTTCTTCATGTTCAACGTATAGGGAATATCTGGCGTTTCAAGGATCAGCGCAGGGACATGTCTCGGCGATGCATTCTCACGCAGCGTCTTGCGGATTTTGTTTTGCAGTTCAGCAGTGAGTGCCTGACCCGCCGCCAGTTTGACGAATAGAATCACACGCTGGTCATCCTGATAATTTTGCCCCACAGCGAGGCTATCCGCCACTTCGGGCAGGTTCTCCATTTGAGCGTAAATCTCCGCCGTGCCGATGCGCACACCCGACGGCTTCAACACCGCATCCGAGCGACCGTAAAAGGTGACGCCGCCCGTGTCTTTGTGAATCAGCACATAATCGCCGTGACGCCACACGTTGGGATACACACCGAAATACGCATTGTGATATTTTGAGCCGTCGGGGTCGTTCCAAAAATACAACGGCATGGATGGCGCTGGCGCTTCACACACCAACTCGCCCTGCTCATCCCAAATCGGCCTGGCTTTCTCATCGTACGACTTTATCTTCATCCCCAACGCCGCGCTCTGCAACTCGCCTGCATACACCGGGACGATGGGACTGCCCGCCGCAAAACAACCGTTGATATCTGTGCCGCCAGCGATGGAGTTAAAATGCAAATCAGATTTAATTTCACGATACACATATTCAAACCCATCTGCCGAAAGCGGCGAACCCGTCTGCGAGATTTCACGCAACGATGATAAATCAAAACTCGTGCGAGGCGAAACATTTTCCTTTTTCAGGAAATGCAGATAACTGGCGCTACATCCAAAAATCGTAATCTGCTCATCATCAATCAACTTCCACATCGCACCCGCATCAGGGAAGTTCGGGTTGCCGTCGTACAACAGGATCGTGGCGCCTACCGCCAGCGAACTCATCAACCAGTTCCACATCATCCAACTGCACGATGTGATATAAAAAATTCGGTCACTGCGTTTCAAGTCCGTGTGCAACAGCAACTCTTTCAAATGATTAATCAGCACCCCGCCCGCCCCCTGTACCAGACACTTCGGCTTGCCCGTCGTCCCCGACGAGAACATGATATACAACGGATGGTCGAACGGCAGTTGCGCAAACGCAATCTCAAGATTATTTTCTTTCGCCAAAAAATCTTCGTAATGAATCGCATTCGGGATCTGCGAAATCTCCGCCCGTTCGCTCACATACGAAACCACAATCACTTTTTTCAATGAAGGGATTCCGCCCGCCACTTCCGCCGCATGACTCAACGTCTCAAAAATTTTTCCTTTATAAAAATATCCATCCGCCGTAATCATCACCTTCGGCTCGACTTGTCCCAGCCGTTCGATTGCCGCCCCCGCACCAATGTCCGTCGCACATGATGACCATACCGCCCCAAGACTGGTCGCCGCCAACATGCCGATGACTGTCTCAATGAGATTCGGCATATACCCGACCACTCGGTCACCCTCTCCGACGCCTGCCTCTGCCAACGAATGACTTAATCGCGACACTTCGTCATACAGCTCCGCATACGTCATGCGTTTCGTTTTTTGTGTTTCACCGTGAAAGATAAACGCAAGTTGGTCATCCCGATATCGCAAAAGATTCTCCGCAAAATTCAACTTCACACCAGGAAACCATTTTGTGCCAGGAAAGACAGATAAATCTTCAACTACTTTATCGTATCGTTGTGATGCTTTGACCTCAGCAAAATCCCAAACCTCCGCCCAGAAATCGGGAATATTTTCAACAGACCATTTATATAAATCAGAATACGAATCAATATTCAGTTTATATCGTGCGTTAACTTCACGCATAAAGCGCGTCATGTTGGCTTGTTGCTTGCGTTCTTCAGAGGGGGTCCAAAGGGGAATTTTCATTTCATAGCCTCCCTTGGATTATAACTATTTCGATTGCAGGCAACCAATCAAATTATTCACCACACCCTGCGGCTCGGTTTGCGTGATCGCCAACACTGGAACCGTGGCGACAGAAAAAACCTCGCGCACATCTCCAACCTTCCAATGCCGCGGCAGGATTCC
>JAXIPJ010000313.1:0-11120 GCA_045402985.1 Anaerolineales bacterium | reverse complement strand
AACGCGTTCAGGATTTCCTCTCCGACTTCTGCCTGCCGAAGTTCCTTGACGCCTGGTGGACTGAACGGATCCTGCTCGAATTTGCGCATCAAAGCCTGGACCTTGGCCTGCTCGCCACTATCGAACGTTATCTCATGTTCGGCCTGCGCGACAAAAGCAGAGTGATCAGTGATAGAGTGATCGGTCATCAGTTTGTGGATGATGGCGTTGAAAACGCGCGGCGATAATTTGAGTCTGCTCTTTAGTTCTTCGCGCGGGATGCCGCGTCGAAGCGGATATATCTTGTGATAAGACTCAACTAGTTGCATGATTTTATCGCGCCTTGCGTTCCAGTGCGGCGTTGCAATGGCCAATATCTCACTTGTGATGGTTGGCAGGCCTTCTTCAAGAGTAATTAAAGAATTGGTGATTAACAATTCTTTGAGAGCAGAGTCTGCTTTGGCAGGCTCTAGCCGTGAACGAGTGACGATTTCCTTGATCGGCGCGGCGTTTAGTGCCATGGCCGCTTCAAGTAATACATCTGCAGGTGAGCCGTGCGCCAGTGATTCAAGTGACTTCAATATCTCCTCGTCGAAGCGCTTATGCCTGCCTTTGGGACGATGGTCAACGATCATTCCTCCACCCAGGGTTTCGCCTGGAGATGGGCGACGTAATATATAACGGTCTCCGCGTACTGCCACTACTGGCGCGCGCAGTTCGAGTTGGATCCAGCCTTCTTCGCCTGGGTTGAGCTCTTCAGTGCCGAGCAACCGCAATGTGGCAATTGTTTCGCTGGCGCTTACAAAGAATTTAACTTCATCTCCATGCTTGATGGACGAGGAGGCCTCCTTCAGCAATCGGAAGCGCGCGTCAATGCGACGTGTGGACTGATATTGATCTGGGTGCGCAATCACATCCCCGCGCCGGACTTGTTCCATGGTGATGCCCGAAATATTCACTGCCGTACGCGAGCCTGGCACTGCGGTGTCTTCCTTCTTTTTGTGTGTTTGCAAACCTCTGATGCGGCCCATGAAACCCGCTGGCAAAATTTCCACTTCATCGCCAACTGACAGATGTCCGTCGCTCAGCGTACCAGTGACGACCGTACCGAATCCGCTCATGGTGAATACGCGGTCAACGGGCAGGCGCGGACGGTTCAAGTCTGAGCGGGCGGGGTTTTGTTCGAGAATGGATTGGAGGTGGGAGATCAGAGAATCAAGTCCTGTTTTAGTTTTGGCGGAGACTCTTACGATGGGCGCGTCTTTTATAACGGTATCGGCTACAGCGGCGCGAATGTCAGTTTCAACGAGATCCAGCCAGGCTAAGTCCGGTGCGAGATCGGTCTTAGTCAAAACGATGATTCCAGCGGGAATCAGTAATAAATCCAGGATCGCAAGGTGTTCCCTGGTCTGTGGCATGACGCCTTCATCTGCCGCGATGACGAGGAGTGCCGCGTCGATGCCACCGATGCCCGATAACATATTTTCGATGAAGTCGCGATGACCGGGCACATCCACAATGCCAACCTCTTCTCCGTTCGGGAGGGTCATCCAGCCGAAGCCCAGCTCAATGGTCATTTCGCGGAGTTGTTCCTCCTTGAGGCGGTCGGGATGTGTTCCCGTCAGCGCGGCGACGAGCGTGGATTTACCGTGATCGATATGACCCGATGTTCCGATGACCCGCATTATTCAAGCGCTCCAGCTTTGATGGCGTGTGTTCTTGCAGATCCAGCGCCGAGAATGGCGCTGGACGCATAAAGATATGTTTGTGTTACTTCTTGGGTTTTTTCGTTGTTTTGCCATGGCCCATGATGCGCTCATAAGCAGAAAGCCATTCATGAGCGACATTCATCAGTTCCTGAAGTTGTTCTTCGGTGGCAGAGGCTGTTTGGTGCATTTGATCCTGCAAGGTTTGTATCGATTCATCCAGTGGGCTGATGCGTTCTTCCAATCTTTGCACCGAGCGGCGAACGTCTTTGGCGCCTTCATCCTGAGACAGAGTGTGACCGGTCCAGCGTTTCTGGTCGTCGGCTTTGAACGTGACCCATTCCTGACGCAGCCGTTCTTCTGCGAGTCTTTGCATTTCGGTCACTTCATTGATACGCCGCTCAAGCTTGACGTTGAGTTCGTTGTACGTTTCCTGTGCGCGCTTGGCGTTGCGCATCATCTCTTCCAAAGCCTGGATCTGTGAATCGACTGTCTGTGTTTGTACTTTGACCGAGTCGAACTTTTCCTTCCATTCCTTGATGGAGCGTTCGCGATCCATTTGAGCGATGGATTGTTGATCGATAAAGGCGTTCTGTGCAGCTTTGCGTTCGGCCTCGGAAGCCATTAATTCACGGATGCGAATATCCATGTTCTTCCAGCCGTCTGAATTTAGATCAGCTTTGGCGCGCGCTTCATCAATGCGTACGCGGACGGCGGTGAGCTCGCCTTGCAAGTCTGCCACCCGTTTTGCCTCCTGTTTACGGCTTTCCTCAAATATACGCTGGGTGAGTGTGGCTTCATGCGCAAGGCGCACCGCCTCATCAATGGGCGGCTTTAGTTCCTTGATCTCCATTTGTAAACGCGTTTCCTCCACAATGCGGGCCTTGATATCGCGTTTGATGGGAGGAAATTCACTCTCAAGGTTTTTCCTGAAATCGCTGAGCGCTTTTACGATTGGCTCCAGATCCTGCTGATGCCGTTTGGTAACTTCGTTTTCCCGTTTCTGATGTTTTTTCTCTAAATCGTCGAGCGCTTTGTTCATGTCTTCGCGTTGTTTGGCGAAGATGGCATCGAACTGGTCGAGGCGCGAGGCGGTGCTTGCGACGTCCGCGATGCGCTTATCCAGCGGTTTGATCTGTTTAGCGACGATCTCTATGCCCCCGTCCAATGCTGCTATCCGTTCTTCAAGGGTAAGGAGTGATGTCCTTGTCTTGCGGTGTTCTTCGTCCAGCCATTCCAGGCGTTTGACGAGCTGTTCAAATTCCATGGCTTCCTCCAGCAGGTGACTTGTAGTGGATTATACCGCTGTGCTTTACTGGCTGCTTTAGCGACCTAAACGCTCAAACATTGTGGGCAATTCAGATAAAAAGTATTGTACTGTTTGCGGAAACAGGCCAAGGATGAAAAGCCCGATCATTCCCAGCCCAAGCATGATCATTTGTGCCAGGCTTTCGCGCCGCTCCCAGGTCGTATACTCTTCGGCCATGCTGACGACTGCCAGGGAACGAAACGCGCTCGTAAGCAAACCGATGATACCGATTCCCATCCAAAGTGAAGCGCTGAGCGAAACGCGGGACAGACCCTCCCATAACGCCAGCCTGGCGGGAAAACCAGCCAGCAAAGGGAACGCGCCTGTCGAAAGTGTGGCCATGATCATTGCTGCACCTGCGAACGGGGTGATGCGCAATAACCCGCGGGCCGCACGGAATCGCAGCGTCTCCACGTTATCCTGGATCACGGTCAAGGCGAGAGACCAGAGAGCCTGCCCGAGGGCGCGCGCGGGGATAAGTAAGAACAAAATGGGTATGCCCAGTTTCGGGTCCAGGCTGAGCGCAAGGAGGGAGAATCCAGTCTCTGCAACGACACCGTAGGCCATGATCCGCCCAAGATGGCGTTGAAAACCAGCGAACAATCCGCCAGTGACGATCATCAATAATCCTGCAAAACGGAGGGCATCTATTAATTGTGAGGAGGAGCGGAGCCATGAGTAGCGATCAAGAAACCCTGCACCGAAAATGGTCGTGATAGTGGGTAGGATCCATAACAGGTAGCCTGCGATATATGGAGAGGTTTCTTCCAACAGCATCGGCACCCAATTGTAGAGCGGGAAGATGGCCAGCAGGAAGGCGAATCCCAATCCCAGCATGGAGGTGGATTGAGCAGCGAGCGCCAGGTCGCCGGGGCTGGCTTCCACACCTGCCAGCAACCAGCCAGTGACCAGGATGAATGGCATGGCCAGGGTTTGATAGATCAGAAAACGCACGATGCCCCGGCCGGGCGGGGAATAAATGCTGGTGAGAAGTGGAACGGCAAGCAGAATTGCCATTTCGATAAAGAGCGCCGCGTATAGGAATGGTTCCACAGCGAGGGAGGCCACCATCAGGCCCGTGATCATCAATCCGATGGGTACGAGGCGCGTCGCTGTTTTTGAGGCCTCAGCGCCAAAGAACCATAAGGCGGTCGCGCCGTAGATCAATGCCAGCAGAGAACCTTCAGCTGGCAGGATGACTAAAACACGCCCCAGAACGGTGAGAGATGAGTCGATTTTGAATGAGAATGTTCCGACCCGCAAGGCTTCTTCAAGCGGCAAGAATTGGGCGATCAGTGCCAAAACGGTTGCAAAAACACCGCCGAGAATGCTCAAGGTGCGTTGACTGTTTATGAATAATAGCAATAAGCCAAAGATAATAGGGATGACTATCCAGATGGTGGGCGCATTCATACAAACTCTACTTCTGACTCGACCTCTTCTGATGAAGTTGATGCGATCAATAAATATGAGCCGGCCAGTGCCAGGCCCAAATTGATAATGGCAAGCAACGCGGCGACCAATATGGAGGCCTCCACTGCTGAGTATAGAATTTCAAACCCCGAAAGGACGGTCATCAAGCCGATCGTCACACGCAGGAGAGAGACAGTGATGCCCAAATGGAGCAGCCCCATACCGATCAGGAGCAGGCTACCTCCAGTCACTGCAAAACCTGCATCTGCCATGATGGTAGATGCGCCCGGTGTGGCGGCTAAAACGATGAATCCGACGATGCCTGCCGCGAACAGACGAAAGAGCCTGCCACGCGGCCAGATACTTTCTTCGTCAAATTGCTGGGCCGGTAACCCGGAGCGAGTCATACCGAGAATTGCGGCAGCCATCCAACCTGCAACCACCTTGACTGTAGCCATTCCCAACGGCCAGTGCTGAAGGACAAGCACCAACATGGCGAGATATTGAATGGCAAGCAGAATGATACTTAAGCGCCAATCGCGAACGAGCAATAATCCCACCGATGTAACGAGGATTACAACGACGGCGATCCACGCAAAAGTTATGGCCATGTCTCAGGGAGTCCTTTGTGTGAACAATGAGATGAAAAGCGCCAGGAAAAGCAATGTCCACATGATGCCGCTTTCACCCTCCAGCATGTTTGTAAATGCATTGCTTAATCGTCCCAGCTGGCGGTAAATTCCCCATAGCGTTTGATAACCCCAATCCAGCCAGGATGCGTTGGCGGGGCGCACCCAGTGCGCCCGGACGGGGTTCAAGATGCGTAAACGCGGGGTGAGCCAGAGCAGGCCAATGGTCAGAATGGAAGCGATCAGTCCCATGATCCAGTTGCCAAATTGCAGAGTGCCATCCCAACCGAATAGTCCGAGGAGAATGACCATCAACAATAACAGAAAAATACCAATGGGATAAACATTCCTGGCCCAGATGGGTTGATCTTCATTGCTGGCGCGCATCACAGTCCTTTGACTGTGACGAATGAAACCGGCGATAAGCATCGCATGTGAAACGAGCAAGAAGGGCCATGCGATCCAGAAATTTAGCCCGCCACCGTTCCAGCCTGTCGCAGAAAGAGAAAAAGGCAAAGATGAAATTCCCAGTGCCCCGATGAGCAAGGCACGTGTCAGCCATTTGTTCTGCTCGGAGGATAAAAATAATGCCCCGCCCGATAAGATCAGCGCGCAGCCCCAGGCAGCCGCGCCAATGGGATTGGCGCGCAGCCCCGCCGCGATGGCGAGTGACCCCATGCCAATTAACCAAAAGGGTCTGCCGTTAAGTTCGTCGGGTGCACGCAGCCACATCCAACCGCCGTAAACCGCCGCGATCGAGACAAAAATCCATAAATAGGGTGTGAATGGTGATGTGAGACTGCTTGCAGGAATGCGCGCCAGCAGGATCAAGCTCGAAGCGGCAGAGACCATCCGCAAACCGGTGCCAAAGCCGCGCCTGAGAGAGGCCTCGCTTGGGTATGGAAGGTAGAGTGGCAGTACACCGATACGAATACCAGCGGCGACCACCAGATACAAACCTGCCTGTGGAGGCGCGACTAGAAAATCCAGTACCTGACCATTCGCCACGCTGACCATATCTGCCCAAAGCAGGACCAAAATTCCGGTGGCGCGCGAGGCGAATGCGATCACCACACGCTCGCTCAATTTTGGGTCTTCCACGAACCGCATTTGCGTGATCAACTCCACCAGATCAATGGCAGCCCAGATTAATACCAGTGTCAGCGGGTTATCGGCGATGACCGCAAGGATGCCAAAAGATGTAAGGATCAGAGTCCCGGCCCAACTGACCGGGCTGGGGAAATCACTACGCACTGCGGCTGTGATGACAATAGAAAAACACAATGTAGCGAGGCTTATTGCAAATGCCCAGGCAATGCCATCGGCTATAAAGGTGGGAGATTGGAAAAAAAGAGTAGTGGGTTGCCAGATCGAGAATTGCAGGGTTATGGGCATTTGCGCCTGCCACGCAAAAACACTGATCCATCCAATTAACGCGCCGCCCACCGCGATGGGCCAGTTATATCGAAATTTGGGTGCAAAGAATCGCAGTACGAGCAGGATCAATGCCGTCAGGAACAGGATCGAGACTGTTATGAGGATGGACATGCCATCGTAATTTTATCAGGTTTGCCCCGCTCGTCTCATTGAAAGGGGGAATTGAGACCAGCGGGGTTTGCAGGCCCTCCTGTTTGTTGTAAAATCGACCCCATGCGTTTTCTCCGCCTCAACTTAATATTGATCTTAATGGTTATTGTTTCTTCATGCGACTTCCAACCGAACGGGATGCCCAACAGCGGATTTCCCACCTCGACGCCCTTTCAGCCACAGACTGAGAACGCCTCAGACTCGCCTTATTCGGCCGCGGCCCCAACGCCCATTTTCCTCCCGACACTCACTCCTCCGCCACTCCCCCCCACTGAAGTAGTACTACTGCCTGAAGCCCTGCCTCCAGATGTGACTGCGCCAGACTTCACAGTGGTAACGAGTCTTAATCCACTCACAGGATTGCCGCCCTCTGACCTGTCGTTGCTGGAGCGCCGTCCGCTGGCGATCAAGGTGGCAAATTATCCGCGTTATATCCGTCCGCAGTCAGGTCTGACATTTGCAGATAATATTTTTGAATATTACATCGAAGATGGTCTCACACGTTTTATCGCGGTGTTTTATGGAAATGACTCCGAATGGGTAGGACCCGTTCGCTCCGGGCGTTATTTCGATGAAAACATTCAGCGTATGTATCACGCCTACCTTGTTTTTAAGTTTGCTGACCCACGCGAATTGAATCATTTTAAGTTGAGCGATTTTTCTGATTTCCTGGTCGTACCTACCAACGGATCGTGCCCTCCATTTCAACTGATGCCCAATCGAAACATCGAAGTGTATAACAACTCCTACTTCAACACACTCCTGTGGGAGGACTGTATCATTAGTGAGGGACTGGAAAATCAGCGTCCCTTTATCCGTAATGGATTTTTCAGTGATGTGGTGCCGCAATCAGATTTAACGGGGACGCAAATGTTCACCTATTATTCAGTGGACTCATATAATTACTGGATATATCGACCCGAAACACAACAGTATGTGCGCTATCAGGAATTGGCAGATACGCGCGATGATAAAGCCGAAAAATATGATCTCATGCTGGATGCGGTCACGGCTCTGCCGGTCACTGCCTCCAATATTGTCTATTTGCTGGCACCGCATACATTCGCAAATTCATTCGATGAAGATGATGAGGTCTATCAAATTGATCTCACTGGTTCAGGGGAGGCCTATGTGTTCCGTGACGGTGTGGGCGTGGTGGCGCGCTGGTATCGAACGAATAAAGATCAACCGCTTTTGATGGCTGGACTGAATGGAGCACCCATCTATCTGCGGCCTGGAATTACTTTTTATGAGGTGCTGGGCGCGCGATCCTTTGTGGATCAGGATGCGGGTGAATGGCATTTTCATCACGAAGTACCATGAGTGTTTTGTCATGCTTAGAGGGGTTTGTCGCCACGAAGCATCTCTGCCACGCAGTGAGGAGACCCTTCGGTCGAGGAAGAACGCTTCCTCAGGGTGACCTAATTGTCCTAATTGTGGACTTTGCATAAACCATACCTGCGCGCCTCTGATGTTGCATAACCCCAATGAGATGGGATAAAATATTATCCATGAGGACCTATGATATTTGATCCCGCTTTGATTGGTAATCTACTTCTTGTGCTGACGGGTTTTGGCGGCGCCTTCCTGGCTGCGCTCTGGATCTCGCTCGTCATCTGGACCTACCGCGATATCCGCACACGCGCACGCGACCCGTTGGCGCAAACGCTTGCGACCTTGCTTGTCGCTGTGCTCAATTTGCCAGGCGTGCTCGTTTATCTTATTCTGCGGCCTCAGCGCACATTGGAAGAGGAATATCAGCGCACCCTGGAAGAAGAAGCCTTGCTCCAGGCTCTCGAAGATCTGCCACTTTGCCCAGGCTGTGAGCGCCGCGTGAAAGATGACTGGCAGGTCTGCCCGAACTGCCATACCAAACTCAAGAAGACCTGCGAAAACTGCAACCGATTTATGGAGTTGCCGTGGAATATCTGTCCATATTGCGGTACGCCCGCCGCGGGTATGCGCCGTGACTCAGCCATCAGTATGGATGAGGCCCTGCGAGGCTTGAAACTGGATGATGACAATGGGGAAGTTAAGATCGAATGATCAACGTAGAACAACTGAAAAGGATTTCTGAAAAGCCCTGGTTTTATCCAGTGGCTTTGTTGTTAATAGGCTTTATTACATATGCATATGCGTTGACTTCCCTTGGCTACTACTGGGCCGATTGGGAAATTGTGATGTTTATCAAACTCAATCCAGCTTTACAATTTGACTTCTATGCCCATGATCGTCCGTTTCCGTGGACCTACCAGTTGATATATTCTCTCGTCGGTTCAAATCCGATTGGTTGGCATGTTGTGACCCTGCTGATTCGTTGGGCCGGGACTCTGATTTTCGTCCATGCACTGATCTTGCTTTGGCCGCGCTATAAAAACCATCTCCTTTGGCTCGGTGTACTCCTGCTGGTTTATCCCGGTTTTCTTCAGCAGTCGCAATCCGCCACAAAAGCGCGCCATTTCATGACATTTTTACTCTTTGCTCTCTCCATCTATCTAATGGCGCTTGCCGTAAAGCGCCCGAAATGGGCACGCTTTCTTTTCCCGCTTTCCTGGCTTGCGACCTTCACTCATCTTTTCACAACAGAGTATTTTGCCGGGCTCGAATTAATGCGCCCGCTTTTGCTTTGGATGCTTATCGGGGGGGACGATAAAAAGTATCTCTTACGTCGGGTTGCCATTAATTCTCTGCCCTATTTGCTGATCACCATATTCTATTTCTGGGCCCGACTCATCTATTTTCCTGTTGTTTTCCAGACAATGAGCCGCGTTCGAGAGATTAGTTCGGTATTGGGTGGATTTCAGGAGAATTTGGCAGGGTCTTTATTGGTTTTTTTCAACCGGGCGTTATTTGATCTGATTTATTTGACTTTACAGGTCTGGGTTGATGCCATTATTAATTTTGAGGGGTTTACGTTTCAGAGTAAAGTAGCCTGGTTTGCATTCGGTTTGGGCGTTTTACTCGCAATTGCCTTTGCATTCTTTCATGATACTAATGAAAAAGAAGTGCCAGGCAATGCATCTCCGGCTGCAGTCTTCATTATTGGTCTTGTTTCATTCGTCCTGGGTGCTCTGCCAATCTGGATAATCAGCGAACAGATCAGCGCAGGCGCCTGGAATGATCGTTTTGCACTTGTCCCCATGCTGGGTGCCAGTTTAATGGTTATGGCGCTTCTGCTTTGGTTTGTTCGTCCTGCGGGACAAAAGCTTATCCTCAGTTTCCTTCTGGTTTTTTCGGTTGCTGCACAAGTATGGGTTGTCAACATATATCGTCACGATTGGCGTACCCAACTTGACTACTATTGGCAGCTTTACTGGCGTGCACCCGCCTTGCAATCAGGCACAGCTCTTTTTACTTTTGAACAGCCCTCACCCTTTGTCACGCATTATTCAGATGCGGGTTTTGCGCTCAATGTTTTGTATCATTATCAGACGGAAGATGGTTCCCTGCCATATTGGTACTTTTCCCGCCGATTTCACTTCGATTACAAACCGAACGATCCGTTCAGGTATCAGCTTCGCACTCTGGAGTTTAGAGGGAATACCTCAGATGGTATTGCCGTCTTTCATCCGGCCCAGGGGGCTTGCCTGCGTGTTCTGGATACCGTGTATGCACACGACCCGCTTTTTGTCGATGGGCAGGATATACTTATCCCCATTTCCGATCTTTCTCGTATCCTTCCCGATCCTGCGCCTGCGGCACCCGATCCAGATATTTTCGGCGCTGAGCCCGAACATGACTGGTGTTACTTCTTCCAGAAGGCTGATCTGGCGCGCCAGTTAAAGGATTGGAATAAAATCATTGCTTTGTATGAGCAGACGCGGCAAATGGGCCTTTCTCCTGACTTTGGAGCTGAATACATTCCGTTCATCGAAGCCTATGCCCAAATGAGTGACTGGCAGAAAGCAAATGATTTGACCATCGCTGCTCAAGACCAATCTCCCGGTCTCAAGAAAATGCTATGCGCCAATTGGTTGCGCTTGAGCGGAATACCCTCGTCGGACATTAAAGTGATTGAACAAGTTAAGCAATCCCTTTCGTGTTAGAAATATTGAGCTGTAGAAATGAAAATCGAAACTCTCACCCTCCATCATATCTCCATGCCACTTGTCTCCCCTTTTGAAACGTTCTTCGGGCGCGAGACGGATCGTCAGTGTGTTCTCATCTTTTTGGTAGAGCTGAACTAATGCAATTCGTGGCAGCTCAGACGATGGTGGCACATATATCGCCTTGTTCGTCCCACCATTTTTTGCCGGTAATAACGACTGAGGCAGGTCGCTATTATGCGGTAATTGCCAAAAGGTTATATGCATGTTGCTGGCTGAGAATTATCTCAACAGGCTTGCCCTGTGCAGCTTGAGTGAGGAAATCTATCAGTGCTTGGCGGGCATATAAACTGTATTCGCCCAACCCCAAAACGTGTCCTACGCGACTAAAAAAGCGGTTGACCAAGTGATAAAGCGTGTAGGATGCTACCTTCATAATCGGCCTGATTTT
>JAXIPJ010000118.1:0-3901 GCA_045402985.1 Anaerolineales bacterium | reverse complement strand
ACATCCACCAACAGCAGAATACAACGCGCCATCCTCATGGATTTTGGGATCGCGCGTTTCACAACTGAGAATACGATGCTGACAGCCAGCGGAGATGTGCTGGGCACCGCCGATTACATTTCGCCGGAACAGATCCATGGTCTTACAAATCTTGATAGCCGCACAGATCAATATAGCTTTGGAGTAATGACGTATCAACTCTTAACAGGCAAAAAACCCTTTGAACGCAATAACACCTGGGCCATGATCCGCTCTCACCTTGAAGAGCCGCCGCCAGACCCGCGCATTGTCATCCCCATGCCACAACAGGCCGCGCAGGCGATTCAAAAAGCCATGGCAAAGAAGCCTGAAGACCGATTCTCCTCCATTGGGGAATTTGTGCAGGAATTAACCACAGCCAGATAGTCCAAAACAACATGGGAGGAAAACAAATTGCAAATTCCTATTGACCAACAGGTAAAAAATAAGTATAGTGGATACATGCTCTTAAAGACGCGGGAAAATGACACTTTACCAGATCACCTTCGCGATTAACTTTGTAGCGCTCATTGCATCCCTCTGGCTGGGGCTGTATCTCGTCACCCGCAATCCACGCGTGCCCACGGCCTGGCTTACAGCGCTCACCCTCTGGTCGCTGAGTGGGCTTTTCATTAATGTTCTGCTGGCACTGAACCCACCTCCTGTTCCTGCCTTCCGCCCTGAGAGCTTGCGCTTTCTATTTCCTTTTTGGCCCACAGGGGTGCCTGAGCAGGGAGCCAATACATGGTTGCAGGGATGGTCAGTCGCGCCTTCCATTGCATTCTGGCATCATGCCACTTTGCTGATGAGGCCGGGCAAAATGAGTATCTGGCGCTGGTCACGTGTGATTGCAGGTTATCTTATTGCCATTGCCGCCATCGAAGTGCAGGCTTTTACATCCATCCTCTTTTCTGTGGAAGGGGGCGATCCGCTCTACCTCAACAGCCTGCGCGCAGGACCGTTATATTCCATCTTTGGCATTGCCCTAATCGCCCTAACCACCATGAGCATTATCAACCTGGCGCGTTCCGCCTATATCGCGCCGACCGAGATCGTCCGCCGCCAACTGATGACGCTGGTGGCAGCCACTATCATCTCGGGTCTGATCGGTCCCATCTCACTTGTTTCATCGGGTCTTAACATCTTCCCCATGCCAATGGTTATTTTGTCTGGTGTGCTGGCTGTCTTTGTTGCGATGGTTGGCTATGGCGTCGCGCGCTATAGCGCTCTTGTTGAAAAGCGCACGATAGACCGAGACTTTTTCTACAACTTGATCGGCATTATTATAATGACTGGCATCTACACGGCCGCAGCCTGGTTGCTTGTGTTTGCCTATCAGGCGCCGCAAGTCATTGTTGTTTTTGTTCCCATACTGGGCGTGCTCACCCATACAGGCCTGAATGCTGGCTCAATTTTCCTGGACTGGTTCTTTTATCGCGGAGAGACACGCCGTCTGCGTGCCAACCTTCATGACCTGAGGCGTCTCGCTGGCGAGAGCGAGAACATGAAAATTATGCTGGAACAAATACTTGCCACCTTGTGTGAGCCAATCAAAGCGACCTATGGATTGATCCTCACCTGCGAGGCTGAGACAGCCCGCCTGACCGCGGATTACCACTGGAAGCGCCCTCGCCTCGAACTCCCCTCCAGCCTGCTCGCCACGGACGATTTACTTCATCTCACTCCCAACCACTTCCCTGCGCCCCTTGAAGATGCCGCACTGCTTGTGCCGCTCTACATCGAGTCTGAACAGATTGGTGCGCTCGTGCTGGGGCGTCCCTCCAACGGCATTCGTTATGCACATGCCGATGTGGAGCGTCTTCTTTATCCATCCGATCAGATCGCCGAAGCGTTATTCCTGAATCGTCAAAATACTGAGCACATCGAAAAAGTCGCTGTTCTCGCAAATGAATCACCTATGATTGCCACTAAGGATTTCAGCATCCCCGTCAACGTGGTTGAGAACGCCTTGCGCAATCTCTTCGATTATGCCTACCTGGCTGATACCCCGGTAGCTGAAATGGAACTCGTCCGCGAGCGCGTGACTGAGGGGAAGAAAACGCATTTGGAGCGCGGGAAAATCGTACAAGCCGTCATATTGGGAGCGCTCGAACAAATGAGACCCGCTGGCGATGTCCCGCGTGACCCGCCGCCGCGTGAGTGGTATCCATACGTGATCCTGCATGATGCCTATGTTAACGGGAAACAGAACCGCGACGTGATGAGCAGATTATATATCTCTGAAGGGACGTTCAATCGCACGCGCCGCGCTGCCATCAGTTCACTGGCCCGCGCGCTGGTTGAGATGGAACATCCGCGTTAAGTATTTTTATTGATCATGGACCCTAAAGGCTTGAAAGCCTTTAGGGTCTTTTTTTACCCTTTCCAGCCCTTCCCTGTTTGGGAGATAGGGGTTGGATCTGACTTTGAGGGTTAGGATAGAAACTTTATTGCCAATTAGTTATCTAATGAATTGAAAACAATCCTTTAAAAGAGATGAGATTGCCATGCAAACACCTGTTTTCATTATTTTGTTGATTGTGGTTCTCCTGCCTGGAAGCGCAGAAATCATCAACTGGAATCCTTTTTTCGAGTATTTCCCGGATGAAGAGAGTAAAACGACACTTTTTGGCAGTTCCGTCTCTGGAATTGGCAGTCGAGAAATGCGATAGTGAGCACAACAAAGGAGACCATCATGCTCACAAAACAATCTTCGCCCTACAAAACATATTTTATGGACCTGCCGTTATCACGCCTACATGTGCTGGAAACGGGGAAAGGCGAGCCGCTCATCATTGTGCCCGCCACCATCTCGGAACTTGAGAACTGGCTGCCACTGGCTCAGTTCATGGCGCAATGGTTCCATGTGTATTTCTTTGAATTGCCCGGGCATGGACAATCTGGACCGTTTCGCGAAAGATTTTCCAGCCAGCAGGTTGCCGAGCTCGTAGCCCAACTTGCGGACAAACTGGGATTTGACCGCTTCAATTTAATGGGCTTCTCTTTTGGCGGCATTCTGGCAATGCGTACCTTCAAATATTTATCCCAACGCATTGACCGTATGATCCTCATTGCTCCCTGCGTTGATCATCGTGCGCTTCCCTTTTCCAAAGTGAGATTGCGACTATTGTACAGTTCCAACAGGCTACTCAGCTATCCAAAGATCCAGGAGCGCTTTGTGGACCTGATCCATAACCCGCGTACCGTCTCCATTACAGTGAAAGCTCTTCAAAAGATAGGACGACTCGAAGACACGCTCGCTCTGGAGAAAAAATTGTCGTACACCACAGCAGACACCATCTCAGTTTTGAACGCACAGATCAACGAGATCCTGACCGCAGAGTTTGAGGTGGAACCAGATAAATATGCAACCCCCTGCTATTTTGCCATGTCCATTCACGATCCGCTTTTGCACTTTGATACCACGCACGAAATATTACAAAAACACTTTGCAAGCGTCAATACGGTAGCACTTACCTATCCTTATCATCAACCACCCGCCCCATTGACGTATAAAGAACTGAACCGCGATTTTTACCAAACTGTGGATACCTTCATGCACACCACCGCATAAATATTGTTGATAAATCGTGCACCCAAACGGGATGCAATGCGACCTAATTGACTCGTAAGTGCGGATGAAAAGTGATCTCAGAAAATAGCTTCATACTTTATTTTTCCATATGACTC
This sequence comes from Anaerolineales bacterium, assembly GCA_045402985.1. Lineage (GTDB taxonomy): Bacteria > Chloroflexota > Anaerolineae > Anaerolineales > Villigracilaceae > Defluviilinea. Next base: position 193 of record JAXIPJ010000118.1, on the reverse strand, counting down.
ACCCCGAATTGATCTTTCGCGGGTGAGTCGCTTTCTAAAAGTCTCACCACATAGCGCGCAGAGACCGTGGAGAAAAGGCTCTTAAAACTCATTTTCTCTGTGGCAATAAGGACTTTTGCAAGGATTCATCCAAAACTGGCAGATTCTGGCAGTTCCTTCTCTGGTATTGGCAGTCGCAAAATGAGATAGTGGG
>JAXIPJ010000053.1:0-23274 GCA_045402985.1 Anaerolineales bacterium | reverse complement strand
GGATACATGCCGATGCCCTCGACGAAGATCAGCGGCAGGTCCCAGCCACTGGCGTTGGCTACGCCCAGGACAGTCGTGCCGGCTCGCTCCGCCGCCAGGCGCCAGTCGTGGCAAGTGGAGGTCGCCACACATGCGGGCGTGAAGGGATTCGGATTGGGATTGACGTGCGGGTCGATCCCATCGCCGGTGCCCCAGGTGGAGCCGTCCAGGTAATCACTGTGGCTGGGAGTGTGCGGCTCATTACGCAGATCCAGACCAATGATGATCGGATAGCCGTCGGAGGCATAGTAATTCACCGGTATAGTGTCGGTGGATCCAAAGGTTTGGGGGATGCCATGCGACCAGCGCAGCACGCTGACCCAATCTTCGATCCAGACGGACTCCGGGAAACCCGAGGTATACCACAAACCGCTTGCCTGGGCCGAGTTGCCTTTGTTGGAGCGGTGGTTATCCAGGATCACGTGCAGGCCGACCGAACCGGAATAGTTGACGATCAGCGCCAGGATGTCGCGCGAGTGTTTGCCGTCGCACTCCGGGCATGCGCCCGCCCGCGGTATGGGATTGGTGCGCCACATTTCATCCGAGTATGGAATGCGGATCGTATTGAAGCCGAATGCCTTGATCCTGTCGATCATGAACTTGTAGTCTTGCGCCCACAGGCCGTGGACGACCGCATCACGGGTCTCGAATCCAAACCAGTTGACGCCGGCGATGATGAACTCTGCTCCGTTTGGCGCCAGGATACGATTGCCGCTCGTCCGGAACCCGCCGGGGATGCCGCTGGGCGGAGTCGCCGTCGGTGTAAAGGTGGGCACGGGCCCCGTGGGTGTCTTGGTGGGGGGTCTCGCCGCTGCCGCCGGGCTGGACATCGGCCCGGAGACCAGCAACGCGAACACCATCGTTACGGTCGCGAGCACTGCCAAAAGCCGTCGTATTACATAACTATTCATTTCGATGCTCCTCTCTTTGATAGAAACTTTTCCAATCGGCGGAATCTACGAGCTGCACTTAAATGCAGCACTCCGCAGGACCCTAGCGGGCATGCGGAGTGCTCGATTGCATTCGATTGTGGTGCGAAGGGCTCATCTTGGGCCACTACCTGCTCCTATATTGGATTTCGCGACGCCACTTACCGATATTTTACTCCAGAATCGTGACGGGCCCCTGATCAGCCTGCACCAAGCGAGGCAGCCTGGCCAAAAAATTCTTGACACACCGTAGCACCGCCGCTTACGCTTACCGTTATTCCATCTTTCCACTTAACTTCATTCATGCTTTTCACATTCAACAGACATGCTATACTTTGCTTAGCGAACAACAACACGTCGTCAGCTATAAACAAAGGATGATCATCGCTTGCAGAAACAAATCTTGTTTTGTATGTTATTAATGATCATGGGGATTTCTGCTTGCGGCCCTGCAACAGGCATTTTACCAGCGACGCAAACTCCCGTTCCATTAACCCTCCCGCCAACCTGGACGCCGAGTCCCGCTGCAAGTGCCTTCCCGACCTTTACTGAGTTCCCCACATTTACGCCGCTCGCTGCCTTTACTCCGCTTGCCTACCCAACAAACGATGCGTTCGCTGCATTAATGGAAAGGTCTCAAGAGACATTAATTTCCCCCAACGGACTATGGGTTGCCTATCGCGACCCAAACAAGATAAGGGTGGTCAACGCAGAAATAACACGCGTGTGGACTCTGCCCTGTGAGCTTTTCGAAGAGTGCAAAATCCTCCTCCCGATGCAATGGTCGCATAACAGTCAATTCCTGTATTTTGCCGCTGTGCCCACAGAGAGCGTTTCTCCCGCAGGCATCCATCTTTTCACAGCTGTCGCCAGCATCAACGTCAGATCTGGCAAGTGGGAATTGCTGCTGCCAGATTCAGATCATTATTACGATTTCACTTTTTCACAGGACGAGGATTATCTGGCATACACCCAGTCCAGCGGAAATTTACCCGGCGATCCTTCAGTAACTATTGGCTACATTAGGGTGAAAAATAAAAAAGGTGAAAAATTCACATTGGATGATGCTTACGGCGGCAATATTGTCTGGTCTCCCTATAAACCCAGGTTCGTATTTCAAACCCGGGATGACTCCGGTTCGTCCATAGGCTATTTCGATATGAAAACCAGCTTCCTCAAATACATTATTACAGATGAGCAAAGTGATTTGCTTATCACTGCCTGGGGAGAAAACAATCTCGTGTCCCTTCAGAAAACGGATTGGACAACCCGCTCAAGATCGGACTGGGAGTTGAATCCCTTTACCGGTGAGATGTTTCCAGCTGTAAGGGCAACCGCCACCCCATAGATCTGCACGTCATCCTAATTGTCTGGAATTTAGACCAAACCATGATTCTCGAGACCAGGAGGCTCTTTATCAGAAAATTCAAGACAACTGACCTGGCAAGCCAGACAGATATGTTTACCGATCGGGAGGTTATGAAATATATTGGACTTTACTGATTTCGCGTAATTGTTCTCCATATCCGCCTTCTTTCAATCTCTTTTTTCATCTGCAACTCAGCTTCTTCAGTACTTTTGTAAGGGATGGACTTTTGTAAGGGCTATTTAGCCGGTTAAATATGTTACATTTATTTTGGATAGACACTATCCTATTCTCAGCATAATATCCTCTCATTCATCGCAACAATCTAATCGTAGCCAATCTCTCGACAACTTCGCACGGGATTGCGCCAACGCGTGGCAAGCCTATGCGGCCGGCAAAAGGTAGGAATATCCCCTACTCAAATCAGGCAAGTCCTATATTGACGGTATTTCAAATCATCAACATAATTTAACTATTACCTAAAGGAGATAAACCATGAAACAAGAGCGACTCTTTACCTTAATAACGAGCGTGCTGGCAATCATTTTTGCCACAGTTACGGTTGCCGCGGTGGATTATGATGCAAAAAAACCACCGCTACAGATAGACCCGGGCGACTTCGTGAGTGTGATAGATAACCCATACTTTCCGCTTGAGCCGGGGACAACTTTCACCTACCGAGGTGAGAGTGAGGGCGCCCCGACCCGAGAAGTAATGACCGTCACCCACGAAACAAAGGAAATTCTTGGTGTCACTACCACCGTTGTCTACCATCTCGGTTATGAAGACGGAGTGCTCATCGAAGAGACCTTCGACTGGTTTGCGCAGGATGAGGATGGTAATGTCTGGTACTTTGGCGAAGATACAAAGGAGTTGGATGAAAACGGCAATGTGATCAGTACAGAAGGCTCCTGGGAAGCCGGAGTGGATGGCGCTGAGGCGGGCATCATCATGTTGGCGGATCCGAAGAAGGGCGATCGATACCAGCAGGAGAACGCCCCTGACGTAGCGGAAGACATGGCGCAGGTGATCGGCTTTGAAGACTCTTTGTGCGTCCGCTACGGATGTTTCGAGAACGTGCTGGTGACTAAGGAATGGACTCCACTGGAGAAGGGTGTTGTTGAACATAAATACTATGCAAGTGGTGTCGGCTTCATCTACGGAATCATGGTCAAAGGCGGTGAAGAGGAAATCGAACTCGTGCGCGTTCGCCATGAGTAATTAGATACTGAGCAGCCCAAGGCCATGAGTGCCTGGGTTCAGTTCCAAATCTATTAACATAACTCACCCCGAAAATAATTTTCGGGGTGAATTTTTATGTATAAGTTTGTTTCTTTCGAACTTTGCATTACAATCAACCCATGACCGCTGATTCCATAAACGATATCCAACATCTTAAAGCCATTGGCCGAATTTGCGCAGAAGCCCTGCGTAAAATGCAGGGACAAGTCCGCGTGGGCATGACGACGCGTGAACTCGATGAAATTGGACGCGCCTTTCTCGAATTTGAGGGCGCGCGTTCTGCGCCTCAGGCTATGTATAAATTTCCGGGTGCCACCTGCATCAGCATTTCACCCGTTATTGCACATGGGATTCCCAACGAACGTATTTTGCGCGAAGGTGAGTTGATCCACATTGATGTGTCGGCTGAACTTGATGGTTACTTTGCGGATACAGGCGCGTCAATGGTGGTCTCGAGGCGTGATCGCAATCTCGAAAGATTGCTCGAGGCCACAAAAGCCGCGTTGACCAAGGCTCTGCGCGCGGCGAAGGCAGACAGCCCATTAAACGGTATCAGCCGAACAGTCCAGAATGAAGCGAAGAAGCGCGGCTACAACGTCATCTATGATCTGACCGGTCACGGCATCGGGCGCAGCCTCCATGAAGCTCCGAGGGAGATCCTCAACTATTATGATCCCAAAGATCGCCGCATTCTCAACGAGGGGCTGGTGCTGGCAATCGAGCCATTTCTAACGACAGGCGTGGGGCGCGTGATCGAAGAAAGTGATGGCTGGTCCCTGCGCACGTCGGATAACGCCATTGCCGCGCAGTTTGAGCATACGGTCATTGTTACGAAGAATGAGCCAATCATTCTCACGCTCTAGATGAATCTTCATCTATTTTCCTCCCCTGGCGAAAACGACATCCGCTATGTTATTAAAGCGAGCCGCCCCTATCTGGAAGGAAGGGATGACCCTGTTGTGGCGTATATGCCGTTCGCGTCACTTTATGCCGAAAAATGGCTGGAGTACAACAAGACTGCATTTAATGGTTTGGCGCGGCTTATAGAGATCAACGCTGAATTGATGACTCAAAAGGAGATCGAGAATATCATCCGTGAGGCGGCCTTGGTTTACATCACGGGTGGGAACACCTTTCTACTTAATCATCGTCTGCATACCAGCGGCATACTGCCTTATTTGAAAAAGAAGATCCAAAACGGATTGCCTGTGGTTGGCGTCAGTGCGGGGATGATCGTGTGCGGACCGAATGTTCTTACGTCCAAAGACATGAACACAGTTGGGACATCACATTTCAATGGCTTGAATGTGTCGCTGTTCAATTTTTTCGCTCATTATGCACTGGATGTATTTGGACAATCAGTGCACGATGAGTGGCTGGCTGATTATCACTTCTTCCACGATAACCCGGTTATCATGTTGAGCGATGGCGCTTACGTGAAAGTGGATGGCAGGAAAACGACTCTCGTGGGCGGTGACGCATGGATTTTGCGCAAGGACGCGGAAAAAGAAAAACTTGAAGAAGGAAAGTTGATTACCACCAAGGAGGCTGATGATGACTGAAGAACAGTGGATACCGGAAAGCAAGGAAGAGTTAATGTCAGCGATAAAGCGTGAGTGGGATGCGCTTATGAATGTTGCGGCAAAATTGGAGCAGGGAAATAAGATGACCACGGCAGACGAAGGCGGCTGGTCGCCAAAAGATAACCTCGCGCATCTGGCGGAATGGATGAACGCGCTGATGGGATATCACATGGACCGCCGCCCAGCGCATGAGGTGATGTCACTCCCTGAAGAGGTAACAAAGGATTGGGATTTTGAGGTGATCAACCCAGTGCTGTTTGAGCGAAACCGGGAACGTACCACCGAGGATGTGCTGGATCAACTACAGCACGTGTATGCAGAGTTGGTCAACAAACTGGAGGCCACATCCTTTGAAGATCTGTTGAAACCGCGTCACGCTGATGACCCGGAGAAGCGTCCGCTTTTGATGTGGATCCTTGGTGACACCACGGAACATTTTTCAGAACACCGCGAGACGATCGAAAAAATGTTATGAATCTTGCAGGGACTTGTGGGGCACAGCAATGCTGCGTCCCTACAGTTTAATCATCATCCTCACCGCCACTGATACCACTCCCCAGGTCAGGCAAAGCGGATTCAATGTCCTCGGGACTTTGACCCTTCTCGAGTCTATCCACCACTTCGTCAAACTCAGGCGGAAGTTCCTCCCCCATTTCCTTTCCCATTTTGCGCATCATCTGCCCCATGGCACGCGGATCATCTTCGAGTCCTTCGAAGCCGCTGAAGTCATCCGCCATGCGGTCCATGCGGCTCTCTTCAGTTTTGGCAATGCGCACCTTTGTCATACGCCGGCGCACGTTCTTGCTTCGGCAGTGTGCGCAGATGACAGACTTTTTGCCGTATTCGCTGAAGGTGAGGAAAACATCAAAGCGCTGATTGCAGTTATTGCAAATAAAGTCATAAGTTGGCATGCAACTATTTTAACTGAAACCGGTAAAGGTGTGGAGAGAAACGGAAAAGTCCTTCCATCGCTTCGACAAAATTGGAACTTGAATTATCCAATTAAAGTGCTATATTAAATGGAATATTTAGGCTGTTCTGACAATCCCTATGCCAATTAGGAGGCTGTTATGCCAGACCGATACAGTATGTCCGGCGATTTTCGGGGCGCGATCATTAATATCAAGTCCACTCTGACGAATGTACAGCAGAGCGTGGGTGAGATCCGTACGGATAACCAGAATGCCCGTCAGGAGTTGGAAAAGCTCATTGGGCAGTTAAGCGAGGCCCTGGAGAAAACCCCTGAAGAGAGTCAGGAACATGCCCAGGCAGTGGCTGAAACCGCTAAAGCCCTGGTGGACACAGCCAAAGCCAAAAAGCCCAATAAAACCATGCTGCAAATCACCGGTGAAGGATTGAAGCAGGCTGCTCAAAATCTGGCAGAGGTGATGCCCGTTGTAGTCACCATAGCCAGCCAAATTGTAATGACAGTAGCAAAGCTGACAAGCGTACGATAATGCTCTCTCCTATTACGCGTAATGAAAACTAGTGGGTTATGACGAATAAATCTGGTTCCCCTAAAAAACCATCCTCACCATCCAAATCTCGGCGTGGTGCTAAGAGTAGTAACGCGTCTCCTGGAGATAGCTACGACCTCTCCGGTGATTTCCGCGGCGCAGTTATCAACATCAAATCCACCATCGTTAGCAATGCTGAAGTCAAAGACCTCGAGAATCTGCCTCCGGAGCCCGGCGATGCGCCTTTTCAGGGACTGCAATATTTCGATGAAAAAGATGCCGACCGCTTTTTCGGTCGTGAAGCCCTGGTAGCTAAAATCGTTGGGCGGCTGACAACCACCCGTTTTCTGGCTGTCATTGGCGCTTCGGGGAGTGGCAAATCCTCAGTAGTAAGGGCAGGCGTTATCCCGGCTTTGCGCCGCGGTGAACGGCTGGCCAATGCTTCCCTGCCACCCACAGACAGCGGTCAATGGGATATCCGCATCCTGACCCCCAGTGCACATCCGCTTGATGCGTTGGCTGCCAGCCTTACGCTTGAGTCTGAATCCGTCAGCGCTGCGGTCAATTTGCGTGCCGATCTCGTTCAGGATCCGCGTTCCCTGACTCTGGTCGCCCGCCGCCTGCTGGCTCAGAATGGCAGAAAGCATCTACTGCTGGTGATTGATCAGTTCGAGGAAATCTTCACCCAATGCCGCCAGGATGAAGAACGACGGGCCTTCATTGAGAACCTGCTGCATGCCGTTGACCCCGCCGATCCGCAGCCGATCACCATTCTGCTCACCCTGCGGGCTGACTTTTATACTCAACTGGCTTTTCAGGACCATCTGCGCGAGTTGGTCTCGCAAAACCAGGAGTTTATCGGGGCGATGAGTCGCGATGAATTGATGCGCGCTATTCTTCAGCCTGCTGCTCTGGGAAATTGGAAGGTGCAGGAAGGACTGGTGGAAGTCATTCTCGATGACCTGGGAAGTGAACCCGGCGCGCTCCCACTTCTATCTCATGCCCTACTCGAAACATGGAAGCGCCGCCGCGGACGAGTCCTGACAGTATCAGGCTATACCGCCGCGGGCGGAGTGCGCGGTGCGATTGCCCAAACAGCCGAGACGGTATTTCGTCAACGCCTGAGTGTTGAGCAACAACCCATCGCACGTATGATTTTCATCAAACTGGCCGAGATGGGTGAAGACTCGCTGGACACCCGTCGGCGGGCGGCTTTCTCTGAACTGATTACGCGTGCCACCGATACCAGCACCATCGACGCGGTGCTGAGCATTCTCACCGATGCCCGTCTGGTGACGACGGGTACACTGGAGCCGGGCGATACCCGCGTTGTAGAGGTGGCCCACGAGGCGCTCATCCGTGAGTGGCCGACACTGCGCGATTGGCTGAACCAGAATCGCCAGGGATTGATCCTCCACCGTCAGCTTACCGAAGACACCAATGACTGGCTTAAACTGGGACGCGACTCCGGGGCGCTCTACCGTGGCGCGCGGCTCAGGCAGACTTTGGAATGGGCAAAAACCAATACAGATTTGATCAGCCAGGCTGAACAGGAATTTCTGGACGCCAGTCAGAAGATCGCCCACCAGGAGAGCGGCCAAATCCACAGGCTGGTGCGTGCTCGTCGGGCACTAGCCCTGCTTGTGATCGTGGTTTTGGTGGTAATCCTTGTGGCGTTCATTCCTCATATAATGGGCAAAGGAACCTTCAACGTGGCCGTGGCAGAATTTGGTGAACTGGGTGCAGACGGTGTGATCGACTCCTCCACGCCAGGCCAGCTAATGAGAGAATGGACTGTAAACTACTTGCGAGATGAACTCAAAAATGATCCAAATCTGGTGATCTGGCCCGATCTGGGCAACTTATTCACACGCACCTTCACCAGCGTGCCACTGGTAAGGCCGGACATGGCTGAGAAAACGGCACTCGATATCAATGCCGATCTATTGCTCTATGGATATATAGACACGCGCTCGAATCCACCGCAGTTGATGCTGAATTTCTGGGTCGCACCGCAGAATGAATACAAATTTGAGGATATCCAGGGCAATACGCAGATCGGAAAACCCATCCGCGTTGTTGACCTCAATGATCCCGGAATCAGTGTACAGGGCGAACTGGAGCGACAATCCACTGCGGTGGCGTGGATAGCAATGGGATTAGCTCAGGAACAACTGGGGCAGACTGAAGATGCGCTCGCAGCATTTCTTAAGGCTGAAGAAGCTGCCCCACAATCTGAAATTGTGCAATTTTTTATCGGGAGGGAATACTTGTTTCTCTCTGAGCGCCAGCCTGACCAGCAAGAGTCCCATTGGCAGGCTGCTGAGGAGGCTTTGCTGCAGGCTATTGCTTTCAACGACCAGTACGCCCGAGCTTATATTGGCCTTGGTGCTTTATATAGGAAACGTTCAGAGGTCCTTTTGGATGCATCTATGAATTCAGGAAAAGCTGTAGACCCGCAGGCCATCCAATGGGTGGAGCAAGCGATAGGGTCTTACCAGAAAGTGCTGGAGTTAAAACCAGACCCTGAGCAATATGGAAACCCTGTCGAGGAGGTTGCGCGCCTGGCTCTGGGAAATGCTTATCGCCTTAAAGGGGCTATCGCAGTTAATCAGGGAGATGCGGCCTCCGCCTTGGATGCCCTGGGTCAAGCCATTCAAACGCTTGAGGAAGTGCTCCTCGTGTTCGAAACATCCATCCAGGAGCACGAATCCTATCGGCGCTACCTGACGCAAACCTATGAGTACCTTGGCGAGGCCTATCAATGGCAGGGAATTGCATTTGAACTGGCGCAAAATTATCCTCAGGCGCTGGCCGCCTATCAGAAGTCACTGGGTTTCTACAGCCAATGTATCGCTCAAGGTAATAACACCGCCGACCTGATCATTCAGAACGATATTATTGACCTGCTGTGCGAGCCGTATTTCCGGGAAACTCAAGAGAGTTTTGATAATTTGAATGGAGAGCAGTGATGAAGACGAGATCGCATTTCCATCGGATGATCCTGTTAGGGACGATCCTTTTAGTTTCCATGGCTTGTGGTCTTTTCAACCCGACAGCAACGCCTGTTCAACAGCCATCCACCATCCAACCTACGCAACAGCCATCCAGCACCACTCAAACTCTGCAGCCCACCCTGGACACGAATGCGACGACGGACCCTGGTGCTGATCCCCAATGTACAGTACTTCAGGATCTAAACCTGCGCTTTGGACCGGGCACTGCTTATCGCCCTCCGATCAGGGCCCTGCCCGCCAATAGTGTTGTGACTCCGCTGGGCTTTGCTCCACAAGGGATTCCCGGCGGGAGCTGGGCATATGTACAAGACCCGGCAACCCAGGATAAAGGATGGGTCAGCGCCGGTTCCCAATTTATTTCCTGCAATGTTGAATTATCTACCTTGCCAGCAGTAGCTTTTGGCACCCCGCCTCCACCTCCGCTGCCGAGTAGCGCCCAAAGCTCCGACCCGGATGGCAATGGATTCTGCATAGATGCAAGCGATGATATTGAATGTGTTGGAGTCTTCTCTGCTGAATCGTTGTTTCAGTTCCAGATGATCAGAAATGGGATTGAGCTGGGAGAAAATGACGGTGTTGAACAGGTTTCCTTTGCAGTTAAAAAGGATGGTGTTCCCGTTTATAACATTGTCGAAGTAAATGTGTCGTATTGTGTCTTTGGTGGTAATGGACCATGCAATAGCTGGGTTGTTGAGGATGGTGTTTATAAGTGGACGCCGGGGGGAACACCCATCGAGCCAGGTGAGTACGAGATGGAAGTGTTTGCAACTGTCAACGGTGAAACTTCCCGTTGGGCGGTGTTTTTTACATTAGCGCTGCCCTAGCGAGATGGTGATGCCATCATGTCAATGAACTGTGAAAGATGGGCAGAACAGACAGCATGATAAAATAACTTATGTCGTGATATTCTCTTCACCGCTAGTCCACAGGACTGCTTCGCTGGTAGGCTAAAATTTAAAGTTCAAGTTTAGATAATTATGCGGCACTCTGTAGAGTTAGGAGAAAACGATGGCCAAAAACTATCTTGAGGGCCTGCTGGGTGAGAATGAACAGATTATTCTGGAAACCCACCAGCACTGGTTCGTGCTCTTTGGCAAGATCTTCCTTGAACTATTATTGATCGTCATACTGATTGTGGCGGTCTTTGCGACATACACTATCTACCCCATTGCTTTCTATGGTATTTTTCTGGTGATAGTCCCGCTGATCGGAATGCTCAATGATATTCTGGTGTGGCGCAACAAAGCCTACATTGTGACGAACCGCCGCGTCATCCAGATCTCGGGTGTGTTCAACAAGGATGTAGTGGACTCCTCGCTGGAAAAAGTGAACGATGTGAAGATGAGCCAGTCGTTTTTGGGGAGATTGTTTGGCTACGGGGATATCGAGATCCTTACCGCAAGTGAACTGGGCGTAAACCTCTTTCATGAGATCAATCAACCAGTGGAATTTAAACAAGCAATGTTGAATGCCAAGGAAAGGATGGGCTTCGATGAAACGCACGGCGATGCCCACCCTCAAACTGACATTCCAACCCTCATCGCCCGGTTGGATGACCTGCGCAAGAAAGGCATCCTCTCCGAAGCGGAATTCCAGGTAAAGAAGGCGGAACTTCTGGCGAAGATGTAACAGCCAAAACTGCTCAAGCCGCCGTCCCTTGCAAAGCATCCTGTGGACGGCGGCTCCCCCTTCGGGGATGCTCCGCGAAGTACGTCGCTAAGAGCATAGACGAATCGTGTTTTGCAACGACAATGAGATTTTTAGGTGGTTAATCTTTTCGACCTCGATGCTAAAATAATATTCCTTATAATGAAATGAGGATATATGGCAGATCAGTTCAACATGAGTGGTGATTTTCGGGGTGCAATTATCAATATCAAGTCTACGCTGACGAATGTACAACAGAGCGTGGGAGAGATTTCAACGGATGATGAAAGTGCCCGCAAAGAGCTGGAAAAACTCATTGAGCAGTTGAGCGAGGCATTGCAAAAAATCCCGGTGGAAAAACAGGAGCAAGCTCAGGCAGTGGCTGAAACTGCGAAGGCATTGGTGGATACAGCAAAAGCCGAAAAGCCAAACCAAACCATGCTGCAAATTACAGGTGAGGGATTAAAGCAGGCAGCTCAAAACCTGGCTGAGGTGATGCCGACTGTAGTCACCATAGCCGGTCAAATTGTGATGGCGGTATCAAAACTGGCTGTCGGAGTATAGGGTCTCCTTCAAAATAATGAGGACAAGTGGGCAATGACAAAAAAACCTGATTCATCCAAAAACGAATCACCCCAGGAAAACCAGAACGTCAACAGTGAAAAAGCACCTGTTGGAGATAACTTCAATTTTGACGGTGATTATCGTGGTGCAATTTTCAATATTAAATCCACCATCATTAGCGACACGGACAACAACGTCCGCCTGCAAAACCTGCGCGATTTCACCGTGCAGATCCGCGACGCTAATGACCAAATCGTCGGCACAGGGATTGCTGTCTCAACTGATGGCAAGATCGTGACTTGCGCACATGTCGTTGAAGCCGCAGGGATTGACCCGCGCAACGCGAACAGCGCAGAAATTGGCGTGTACTTTCCACAGGCGCGTGGAGGAGAAGAAAAAAATCGCCGCGCAACGATAGACAAGTTTTTCGAAGATTACGATGACGATATTGTTCTATTACAGTTGACAAAAGGTTCATCACCTCTTGCACCCGAACAAATCCCAGTGCTTGGAACATCGAGTTCCTCAAGTGAAAATCCTTTCCGTTCCTATGGATATCGAGGCCTGGAAAAATATATTGCGGGCTGGGCACACGGCACGATACAAGGTTCTGTAGAGGCGCCTGAAGATTTCAACATTCAATGTGAGCCTGTTCAACTTGAGTCGAGTCAAATCAACGGCGGCATGAGTGGTTCGGCGGTGTTGGATATGACTCGGAATCTAGTAGTTGGAATTGTCTCTGAAACATGGTTCCCAGACATCTCGACAAAAGATCGCGATACTGCCTGGGCAGTGGATGGACGCGTTCTCAGTCTCGAGCCATTAGGTCTGCTGCTACAAGACGTATCGCTACCTCTCAAGCCTGCACCCGAACCCAAAACGGATGAACAAACAAAGCAACAAGTTGTTGAAGTTGCTCAAGTTACCGTTGAACAACGTACGGTTGAAGAAAAATATTCATGGAACAACGCGCCTGCTGTCCTCACCGAATGGACAGGTCGCGACCATTTACTCGCACGTATCACAGAAGATTGGAACGACCCAACGAAGCATGTCACTGGCCTAATTGGCTTCGGCGGCGAAGGCAAATCATCTTTGGCAAGGAAATGGGTGGATACCCTCCTGACAGGCGACTCCCTTTCTCCATTTTCGGAGAAAAAGGGGGAACCCTCTTCGCTACGCTCCGAGGGGGCTTCGCACGGGCCGGGGATAGGGGTCGACGGTGTATTTTGGTGGGGCTTCTACGAAAACCGCAGTGTAGACGAATTCCTCGAAGCCGCGTTGAACTACATGAGCGGTGGACTTATTGATCCGCCTAAAGTTCAATCTTCCAACTTACGCGCTCAGATCATCGGCGCGATGCTCGACGCGGGACGCTATCTCTTCGTGTTGGACGGACTCGAAGCGTTGCAGCATCAGGAAGGCGACCAATATGGACTCTTGCAAAGCAATGACCTGCGCGACCTGCTAACCTTCTTCGCCCGCCCTGATAACCAATCCTTCTGTCTCATCACCAGCCGCGCACCCCTGCTTGACCTGATGGATTACACCACCTATACTCATCGCGATGTGGATCGTCTCTCGGAAGAAGATGGTCGCGCCTTGTTACGAAGATTAGGCGTACAAGGCACTGACAATGAACTCAATAAAGTTGTCGCTGATTGGGATGGACATGCACTGACACTGAGTATTCTTGCGGCTTACCTTGCTGAACGCTTTGATGGCGACATAAAACATCTCTCTGATATTCCTGCTCCAACCGCAGATGAACCACGTTATGAACGCGTGCATCGCGTCTTGCGGCGTTATGATGAGCACTTATCGAAAGACGAACGTGAATTCCTGAAACTCTTCTCAGTATTCCGTTTGCCTGTGCAGGAATCCGCATTTGAAAAAGTGTTTGAGCCATTGCTCAAATCTTTGAATAACGATCCTCTTCTAAAACTTGTTTCAAGACTTGCAAATTATCGCCTTATACGCCATGACGAACACGAGAAATCCTACACAACCCATCCCCTTATCCGTAACCATTACTTCACACTTTTCACTCAAGACAACCTTTCGCAAGAAAAAGCCGCCAACGAACAAATCAAAGAGTACTACCTCTCTATCGCGGGCGATACACCTGAATTCCCCACTCTCGACGACCTCAAGCCTCTCATCGAAGTAGTGCACTATGCCTGCCTGGCTGAGGCGTATGACGAAGCACGACATGTTTTTTGGCACCGCATCTGCCAAGCAGAAAGGCGCGTTGTTATTCATCAACTTGGTGCTCTTGAAACCGAATTAAATTTGATTTCAGAATTTTTCCCATCGAATGACATATCAAAAGAACCCGCAGGAAGTAACCAAAACTTCAAACGCTTTTTGATCAATGAAATCGGAGTCTGTCTCATGCGTCTAGGACGTCTGCGCGAGGCTGTGCCGTTCTACGAGCGAGCAGTTGAAAGTGTTATTGAAGCACAAGACTGGCGCAACGCCAGCATCGGTTACGGAAACTTGGCGGAGTTGCACGCCTCGCTCGGCGCATTGGAGGCGAGCGCCGAAGCCGCTCGTCAGGCGCGCGACCTCGCCCGCCGCGCGGAGAATAAGCGGAATGAAAACAAATCATTTGCTCGACTAGGACTGGCTTATTCTTTAGTAGGAAGCCTTGATGAAGCAGACAAAAACTTTAAAGAAGCCGAGAAATTGGAACAACAGATTGACGCGACGAGCAGTTATTTGTATGGAGCTCAAGGTGTTTGGCACGCTGATCATATGATTCGAACAAAAAACTTGACATATGCACGAGATATTGCAGAGTCCAACATCAAAGTTTGTGAAAGTAATCATTGGGCCTTTCTAATAAGTTCTTGTCATCGGATCCTCGGTGATATGGATTTTGGCTCAGGCAATCATGAATTTGCCCGCGGACATTACGAGTCTGCCCTCGAGATTGCACGGAGTATTTCTGATCTTCAAGTGCTCATAGAAGCCCTGCTGACGCGCGGAAGGTTTATTGCAAAGACTCCCGAAGCTGCCGAGACTTCGGAAGTCTCACAGGCTTTCAACGACCTGAACGAAGCCCTCGGTTATTGTGTCGAGAGCGGCTATCGTATTTATGAGGCAGATGTGCGCGTTGCTTTGGGTTGGGCGAATTTAGCGATTAGCAATGAGCAGTCTGCAAAAGCAGAAGCCGAGCGTGCTCTGCAAATGAGCAACGAAATGGGCTATCACTGGGGGAAGGTGGATGCAAAAGAAGTCTTGGAGAGAATAGAGAGCAGAGAATAGTCGTTACACGTTATATGCTACGAACTATTCACTAATCATCTACTCTCTATTCATCTACCATCGGTTATACTTCGTTCGCTATTATGACAGACCATATCCGTAATTTCTGTATCATTGCCCATGTTGACCATGGCAAATCAACGCTTGCTGACCGCCTGTTGCAACTGACAGGCACGATCTCTGAGCGCGATATGAGCGCGCAGATCCTCGACACAATGGACCTCGAACGCGAAAAAGGTGTCACGATCAAGGCTTCCGCGGTGCGCATGTATTACACCGCGAAGGATAATCAGAAATATGAGATCAACCTCATTGACACACCCGGTCATGTGGATTTCGGTTATGAAGTCAGCCGTGCACTCAAAGCCTGTGAAGGCGCGGTGCTGGTTGTGGATGCCACGCAGGGCATCGAAGCGCAGACGCTGGCGAACCTCTATCAGGCGCTGGATGCCGACCTGGTCATCATTCCTGTCATCAACAAAATTGACCTGCCCTCGGCGCTCCCTGATGAAGTGGCTGAAGACGTGGGTGCATTACTTGGCATTGAACCTGAAGATGTCATTCAAATCTCAGCAAAAGAGGGCCTCAATGTGGACCAAATCCTTGAGGCCATTGTCACGCGTGTACCGCCGCCGAAGGACGCAGATGAAGCGCCTCTACGCGCCCTCATCTTCGACTCGCATTACGACTCATACAAAGGCGTCATTGCTTATGTGCGCGTGGTGGAAGGCTCGTTCAAGCATAATGATGTATTGCGCATGTTCGCAACAAAAGTGGATATGAAGCCCGTTGAGATCGGCATCTTTGCACCCGGTATGAAAGCTGTTCAAGCGTTGGGGTCAGGGGAAGTTGGGTATATCGCGACTGGATTCAAGACTGTACACGAATGCCGCGTGGGCGATACGATCACACGTGCCTCGGCTCCAGCTCTGGAACCTTTGCCGGGCTACCGTACCCCCAAGCCGATGGTCTTCGCTGGGATTTACCCCGTCGAAGCTGATGATTACCCTGAACTGCGCGAGTCGCTTGAGAAATTACAACTCAACGACGCCTCGCTCACCTATCAACCTGAAACCTCACAAGCGCTGGGCTTTGGCTTTCGCGCCGGTTTTCTTGGTTTGTTCCATATGGAAATTATCCAGGAGCGCATCGAACGTGAGTACAACCTGGATGTGCTCTTCACCGCGCCTTCTGTTGAATATGAAGTATTGATGATCGACGACACGGTTATGCCCGTCGACTCCCCTGCCGAACTGCCAGACGAATCCAAGGTCGTGGAGATCCGCGAACCCTGGATGACCATCGAAATTATCACGCCGACAGATTACTATGGTCCCATCATGGACCTGGTCACTAAGAAGCGCGGCATCTTCAAGCAGCAGGAATATCCCGCGCCGCATCGTGTGCAACTGGATTTTGAGATCCCGCTTTCAGAGATCATTATTGGCTTCTTCGACGAATTAAAATCGCGTACCAAAGGCTATGCCTCGCTCGATTATCAATTCCTTGAGTACCGCGTGGACGAACTTCAAAAACTGGAGATCCTCGTCAATGGCGAACCGCTGGACGCCCTCGCGGCAATTGTCCACAAGAAGGATGCGTTCTACAAAGGTCAACGGCTTATTACCAAACTCAAGGAGCTGATCCCGCGTCAACTCTATGATGTGGCCGTCCAGGCTGCGGCAGGCGGACGCATCATCTCACGTGCGAATGTGAAGGCGACGCGCAAAGACGTGCTCGCTAAATGTTACGGCGGCGATATCACGCGTAAAAAGAAACTGCTCGAAAAACAAAAGAAGGGCAAGAAACGTTTGAAGATGGTCGGGAATGTTGAGATCCCCCAGGACGCGTTCATGGCTGTATTGAAACTGGATGAGGAATAATTCTTAAACACAAAGGACACTAAGACCACAAAGAAAATCTGCGGAAAGGCGATTCGCTCATAATTCGTCCAACCTTAGAGCCCTTCGTGTCCGTCGTGTTTAAAAGGGTTTAAACATGAAAGATGCAAAACGCTGGCTGCCTGGCGCGCTCATCAGCATTTTATTGATCGCCGCCATTTTATATTTTGTTGACCTGAGTACAATGGTGGATGCCATCCGCAATGCGAATTATGGACTATTGGCCATCGCGCTGGTCATCGGTTTTATCTGGATGGCGGCGCGCGCCGTTGTCTGGCGCGTGCTGTTACGCGAGCGGGCCTCGTTCAAAGACGTGTTCTTTACGGTTGGCGAAGGTTATCTTCTAAACAACTTTCTGCCGTTCAGGCTGGGGGAGATCGGGCGTGCGTTTCTGCTCAGCCGAAAATCTGACCTGCAATTCATGGAGATCCTGCCCACTATCGTCATTGAACGTGTCATGGATCTGGGCTACTCTGCCATCGTCCTGCTGGCCGCATTGCCCTTCGTGGTGGGAGCCGAAGGTGCGGGGCAGATCGGCATCGTTGTGGGCGTGATCGTATTGACCGGCATTATTCTCTTATATATATTGGCGCGCAACAATCAGTGGGCATTGGACCTCTTCCATAAACTCAGTGCGCGCTGGCCCGCGCTGCAACGATTAGGCGGAAGCTTCCTCGAATCCTTCTTTGCAGGCTTGAGTGTGCTAACCGATGGCTGGCTGTTTGTGCGCTTCCTCTTTTGGATGACTCTCAACTGGGGCATTGCCATCATCTCATATTATTTGATCATCCGTGCTTTCTTCCCTCAGGCACAGGTGGTGTGGGGAATGTTCGGGCTGGGCGCGGCAGCATTCGGTGGCGCGGTCCCCTCTTTGCCGGGAGCAGTTGGTACTTTTGAAGGAGCATTCGGCGGCGCGATCACATCGCTGACTGGCGATCCATCCACTTCGCTGGCAGTTGCTCTAACAGGCCGTCTCTACAATTACATCAACAGTGGCGTGATTGGCGGCATTGGCCTGTTGCGCGAAGGCCAGACACTTTCAGGGATCTATGAACAATTGAAGAATTTCAGAACAAAAGGTGAAACAGCTTGATCCCTCTCTACGATACAATTCGCTCGCGTCGATTCCCCCTTGTCAATTGGATTCTGATCCTCGCCAATGCCGCAGTCTTCTGGTTTGAACTGCGGATCGGTGAGGCGGCCCTGCAAAACCTCATCTTCACCTGGGGGCTGGTGCCCACACAGTTTCTATCCGCTCCGCAGGAGACATGGCAGACCATCTTCACATCCATGTTCCTGCATGGAGGCTGGTTCCACCTGCTCAGTAATATATGGGTGCTTTACATCTTTGGCGATAACATTGAAGACCGTGTGGGTGCTGGACCCTATCTGCTTTTCTATTTATTAAGCGGAGCGGCGGCCGCTCTCCTTCAGATCTTCATTACACAGGATAGTTCTGTTCCCATGATCGGCGCAAGTGGGGCGATCGCGGGTGTGTTGGGCGCTTATCTTATATCCTACCCTGGGGCCCGTATTGCCAGCCTTGTGCCTATTTTATTTATCTTCACCGTCGTGGATGTGCCTGCGGTAATTTTTCTCATTTTCTGGTTCGTATCGCAATTGTATTCAGGGTTGTTCGCAATTCAGGGAGGCAGTGCCAGTGGAATTGCCTGGTGGGCGCATATTGGGGGGTTTATTTTCGGCCTGATTATGGTATCTTTCTTTGGGAGAAGGACTGCATATCGTAGTTACTAGAAAACCTATGTCACTGCAAGCAACATAGAAAAAGCAGTCTCTTAGTTAAACTGGAGATTGCTTCGGGCGGAAGAGCAATGCCCTCGCAATGACATGGTAGCAATAGGAGAACAATGACTCGTCATTATCTTATTACAGGGGGCGCGGGATTTATCGGATCAAACTACGCCCACAGGCTGATTCAGCGCGGCGAAAATGTGACCCTCTACGACAATCTCTCCCGGCCAGGCGCTCCGCGCAATGTAGCCTGGCTGGAGGAAACGTTTGGGAAGGACGCGTTCAGGCTCATCGTCGGAGATCTGCGAAACGCTGACCTTATGGCGGAATCGGCAAAAGATGCAGATGTCATTGTCCATTTGGCGGGACAGGTGGCAGTCACGACATCCGTAATTAATCCGCGCGCCGATTTTGAATCCAACGCGTTAGGCACGTTCAATGCGCTCGAAGCCGCGCGTTTATCAGAAAGAAATCCCATCTTTATTTACGCATCCACCAATAAAGTGTATGGCGGCATGGAGGATGTGGAACTGATCGAGGAAGCCACGCGCTGGCTGTACGCCAATCTGGAATATGGTTGTTCTGAAACCCAGCCGCTTGATTTTCATTCGCCGTATGGATGCAGTAAAGGCACCGGCGATCAATACGTTCGCGATTACGCCCGCATTTATGGCTTGCGTTCCGTAGTGTTTCGCCAGTCCTGCATTTATGGGCCGCGTCAGTTTGGCGTCGAAGATCAGGGCTGGCTGGCATGGATGATGATCGCGGCCGTGACAGGCAAAAAGATCACGATTTATGGGGATGGCAAGCAGGTGCGCGATGTGCTACACGTGAACGATCTCATGAATGCATATGATCTGGCAATTGAAAAAATTGATAATGCCAAGGGCCAGGCTTATAACGTGGGCGGTGGAACGCGCAATGTGATGGCGATATGGGCTGAGTTCGGTCCGATTCTGGAGAAGTTACTGGGCAAAAAGATTGAAGTGGCGCGTGACGAATGGCGCCCGGGCGACCAGCGCGTCTTTTACGCGGACTTTCGCAAAGCCAAACGCGAGCTGGGCTGGGAGCCAAAGATCGATCTCGAAGAGGGCATGGAGCTTTTGTTTGATTGGATCAAGGAAAACAAGGATCTGTTCTAACCTATTGTTTTACCGATGATTAGGGTAAATGGTTGTTGGTTGTACAATTCTGTCTATTAGGAGTATGGACAGCATCACGTGAAGACGCAACTTATCAGTATTTTCTCGTTGATGTTTTTTATGTCGGGTTGTATCACTGCACCTGTATCCACTCCATTCTCAGCGACTAATACAGCGCAAGTACCCGCCATCTCAACCCCGATTGTTCCTACTGCAACAGTGGACATTTTCCCCACAACAGCTACTCTGCCAAGCCCTACAACTACAACGTATCCTTCCACACCAACATTCATTTCCTCTTCACCTCCTAATGACCTCATCGTTGCCTATGTTGTGGAAGATGCGCTCTGGATCTGGAAACAGAATAGTTCACGGTTGTTGCTAGAAAGGCAAAATATCTCTGCGCCTGTTTTTTCTGATGATGGTCAATGGCTTCTCTTTCGAGAGAGACATACTTCATCAGATGGGAGTGCCCCTCCTTCTGATGATTTATGGGTTGTACGAGCTGATGGGAGCGAAATAAAACGCCTGGTGGGGTCAGATGATTTGATGGCATTGGCAGGAAAACCAGTTTTGATGGACTATTTCAGTTGGGTACCAGGTCATCATGAAGTCCTGTTTAATAACGAAGAAATCATCGATGGACCTCCAGGAAGCCATCCCCTTTTCGATCTGTATTCTGTGGATCTGGAGGGGCAGGTCACTCAATTACTTGGGCCCGGTGATGCAGGGAGATTTGTCGCTTCGCCAGATGGTACACATGTTGCCCTGGTGACTGGTTCAAGAATTAAAGTTTATGATTTGGAAACTGGAAGGCAGCGTACCCTGCTGGAATTCGAGCCGGTGGGTGTTCCAATTGACGGCGGACCGCGTACACCCAAGATAGTTTGGGATCCCAATGGACAGTTCGTAATGACATCTATTCTCCCGAAAAATTTATACTATCCGGAGAAATACGCTGGCGAACCAGAACAAGTGTGGCGCCTTTTTTTGAATGGACAGATTGAATTGGTTGCCCAATTACAGCCCGTTTCCCAAAATCATGCGGGGATTAATATTTCACCTGATTTGCAATATTTCTTTTATCTGAACGGCTACTGTCCTGATGCGATGGGAATGCTGTATGTGCGCAACTTGACATCCGCTGAAGAACATCCTCTTCACTGTGTATGGAACCTGCCTAGATGGTTGCCAGACAGTGAACATTTCGTGTACGATTTAGGTTTAGGATCGTGGCAATTGGGCAGTATTTCTGATAAGACGAATCAACCGTTGGATGTTCTCAATATTCCTACTGATCCAAATGTTCGCATCCCTCCGCAATTGACATGGATAAACGATGAATATTTTCTACTTTTTTTGCGTAGTCAGGATGCATGTACTCTGAATATTGCAACCCTGCGAGGTGTGGCTACAGAGATCGCCAGGACGCCACTAGATCTTTGCCCTCGGAGAGTTGATCTTAGCCTTCCGAAGTTACATTAGGTTATTTTTTGTCTTTCGATAAAGCAGCGTAAACACAAGCGCACCCAACAAGCCTAAAAACATATCTACGATCGTATCTTCAAGTCCGCGCACCATGTGTGTACCAAAAAATAGATCCAGCAGGTTCTCGTAAAATTCCCAGAAGATAATGGTTGTCCCTGTGCAGGTAAAAGCGAAGATGAACTGGATTGATATGGGAATATCCCCCACCAGGCTTTGTGAATTTTTGATAGCAGAGCGGAAAAAATACGTAATTGCCACACCGCCCAGAAGGTGGCTTGGAAGATCCAGCGGGGGAAACAGGTCATATAAATGTAGAGCCAGTCCGATCACATAAAAAGCAATAATACTTAACGGTGCCCACACCGCTTCACGCAGGGTGATGCTCATCCAGTCTACAAGCTGTTGTTTTTTATCCATTCAATTGCCTCTGTGATGATTTTATCAATATTAACGCTCACTCATGCCTCTCGGTTATAATCCTCTCGCCTCATGAAAATCCTTACTGTACTCACCTATTATCGCCCGCATACATCGGGACTAACTATTTACGCGGAACGTCTCGTACGCACTTTCGCCAAACGCGGACATCAAGTGACAGTGATGACCACGCAGTTCGATCCATCACTGTCGCGCGAAGAAACGATCGAGGGAGTAAAGATCCTCCGCGTGCCAGTCATCGCGCGCGTGAGCAAAGGCGTGATCGCTCCCACCTTTGGTCAGGTGGCGACAAAACTCGTCAGACAGCATGATGTTGTCCAGATGCATCTGCCTCAATTCGATGCACCGGGCGTTGCACTGCGCGGGCGCCTGTTTGGCAAGCCAGCAGTGCTCACCTATCACTGCGATCTATTATTGCCACCGGGCCTCTTCAACCGCTTTGTCAACGCGGTTGTAAACCTGATGAACCATACAGCCGGGATCCTTTCAAATCACATTGTGACCTATACACAGGATTACGCCTCCAACTCTCCGTATCTCTCACGCTACGCCTCAAAACTGACCCCGATCCTGCCTCCGGTTGAATTACCGGATCCACTCCCTGGCGCGGTCGAGGCTTTTGCAGCAGAACATCATGTTGAAGAGCGACGCCCAGTGATCGGCATGGCCGCGCGCTTCGCTGCCGAAAAAGGTATCGAAGTGCTGCTGGATGCAATGCCAGCTATATTGAAAAAATATCCCAAGGCACAAGTTTTATTTGCAGGCACTTATCAGAATGTGCTGGGCGAACAAGCCTATTCAGATCGACTCATGCCACGCATCCACGAATATGAAGACGCTGGTCATTGGACATTTCTGGGGAATCTCGACCCCATTGAAATGGCGGCGTTCTACCCCAACCTGGATGTGCTGACGGTTCCATCCTTGAACTCAACCGAAGCATTTGGACTCGTCCAGATCGAAGCGATGATGAACGGCGTGCCGTGTGTTCCGTCCGCTTTGCCGGGGGTACGACAGCCTGTGTCGATGCATGGGATGGGACGAGTCGCTAAGATTGGAGATTCGGCTGATCTGGCAAAATCAATTCTCGAAGTCCTGAATGAACCGAATAAATTCCGCGGTGATATTGAATCCATTAAGAAGGCTTATGATCCGCATTCCATCGCTGCGGAATATGAAAAGTTATTCGAAGGTTTAATGGGGCAGAAATCCTGAATGCACAATCCTCAACCACAAATCCCGGATCATAAATCGAAGGATTTTCTCTATTTGCAATTACGCGACCTTCCATATTTCCTCGCATTTTTACGCGCCGTGGAAAGTTCATATTATCAGGATTTTCCTCTGCCCGCGCCCGTCTATGATGTTGGATGCGGCGACGGTCATTTTGCCTCGTTGACGTTCGATCAAAAAATTGACGTAGGGCTGGATCCCTGGCA
>JAXIPJ010000029.1:0-5659 GCA_045402985.1 Anaerolineales bacterium | reverse complement strand
AGAGCCGAATATATTTCCCAGGGATACACGGAACGTGAAATACTCACTGTGGTTTCAGAGGGTGTATTCAGTATGGTCTTTGACGGGGATGCCAGTGGCAAGGCTGTGGTGATCCAAAGCGTGGATCTGGGCGATGGAAGTCGTACGGTCTCGATCCGGCTCGAAGACGTGTAGATAAGCGATTTCTGCTTTGAGCCATCGCCTTGTCTGGCGGTGGCTTTTTATTTGATGATAAAGAAACTAAACATTCAACTTTATAACTGGATTCCCGCACTCTTGATCATGGGCGTTATATTTTGGTTTTCGTCCCAGCCCTCCTCAATTTTGCCAAATTTTGACTGGGCAGATAAAGTCATCAAGAAAGGCGGACACATGTGCGGCTATGCCCTGCTTGCATGGTCTTATTGGCGTGCTATGCGTTTCCAACCTAACAACCGCAGGCTCGCATGGATTCTCGCGATCCTCTATGCGATAACGGATGAATATCATCAATCTTTTGTGACAGGGCGCTATTCATCCACATTTGATGTCCTGGTATTTGATAATATCGGCGCCCTGTTATCTTTATGGATCACGAATCTAATCATAAAACAAAAACGACCAGCCCAACCTGCGCCTGATCGTCACTAATCTCCAATTCGGTCTCGATACGCTCCTCTAAAACCGTTCGGAGCTACTCGACCACCACCTGGAAGAAAACTATTCAAACTCCAGTTCCATGTCATCATCATCCTTCCATTCCTCCATTCTGGCGATCTGAATATCATTGAACAATCCCTCTTGCTGTGCATTGACGCGATAACGCTTCACTAGTTCGAGCAAAGCCAGAAACGTAACGACGATCTCCAGCCGCGATGCACCCGGATCGAGTAATGCGCTGAACGTTGAACGTTCTACTGCTTTGAGAGTCTTGGAAATGAGATCGATCTTCTCGCGAATGGTAATGCGCGGCGGAGCGATGATGATGCCCAGTGGTTGTTTGTCCTTCTCTTTCGCAAACGCAATTTCAGCCGCAGCGACGAGCTTTTCCAAAGTGAGATTTGTTAGATCGAGTTTGGGCTCCACTTTCGGTGGGGGAGCGATCCGCAAATAAGTCCGCAGGTTTGCCTGTTCCTGCGCGTTCAACCACCCACCAATTTCCTTGAAGCGTTTGTATAACTTCAATTGATCCACAAGCGACCGGCCCGCATCCTCCTCGCCAGGCCCGCGGGTGGGTGGTCTCGGTAGCAGGGCTTCCGATTTGATTTGCAGCAACTTTGCCGCGATCACGATAAATGCAGAAATTTCGTCCGCGTTGATCTGCTCAAGGCCGTTGATATAAGCAAGATACTGATCGGTGACCATTGCGAGCGACACGGATGTAATATCCAGCTCGGCATGCTCGATCAGATTTAATAGCAAATCGAGGGGCCCATCATACACGGGCGTGTGAACGTTATAGTTTAGCTGGCGGCCCAGCAGGTTGTCCATGGCGCGTGAATTATACACGCTAGGTTACTACCGTGTATAATCTTTGCATGCCTAATCAGCTCACTCATCTCGATGAACACGGCCGCGCAAAAATGGTGGACGTGGGCCATAAGCCTGACACAGAACGGATCGCCGTGGCCAAAGGCGAGATCCACATGCAGAAAGAGACACTTGATTTGATCCGCGCGGGACAAATCAAAAAGGGAGATGTGCTAACCATCGCTCAGATCGCAGGAATCACCGCCTCAAAACGGACCTCTGACTTGATCCCGTTATGTCATCCTCTGCCTCTCACCAAAGTGGATGTGGAGCTCACGCTCGATGACTCACTCCCTGGCGTGGTCATCACAGCCACGGCGAAAACGATCGGCAAAACAGGCGTCGAAATGGAAGCGTTAACTGCTGTCTCCATCGCCGCGTTGACAGTCTACGACATGGCGAAAGCTGCAGAAAAGACGATGCGCATCCAGAATATCCGATTGGTTGAAAAGCATGGCGGTCAAAGCGGAGATGTAGTGAATGAATAATCTTATTTGCTCCAGCTGCCGTCCCTCGCGGAGCATCCCTGTGGGACGGTAGCGTGTTCAGGCGCGCTATTGAGTAATAATGAATAAATACCAATCCATTAACTTCCAGGAGAAATTAACAAAGTTCTCCGAGCATTGGACACCGAAGATCATTGCTCAGATGAATGATTACCATTTCAAAGTTGTCAAAGTGCAGGGAGAGTTTATCTGGCACGATCATGCCGAAACAGATGAAGTATTTGTGGTGCTGAAAGGTAGATTGGAAATTCAATTTCGCGATGGAAAAGTATCCTTGAATGAGGGCGAACTGTACGTTGTTCCAAAAGGTGTGGAGCATAAGCCTAGTGCGGAAGAAGAATGTCACATCCTGTTGATCGAACCCGCTGGCTTGGTCAATACTGGCGACGCGCAGAGTGAATTGACCGCGCCGAATGATGTATGGATTTAATGATGGATGTCGTGAATATGAATCATGTAAAACTGTTGTTCTTTGCCACTCTGCGCGAACGCGCGGGGGTGAAGTCGATGGAGTTGGATGTGCCATTGGATCTGACGATTCAAGGTCTCAAAGGTATGCTTTCGGAGGAATACCCAAACCTCAAAGAATCACTCAAGAGCGTACTCATTACCATTAATCGCGAATACGCGTTTGATGAAGCTGTCATCCCTCAAAGTGCTGAGATAGGGATGTTCCCGCCGGTGTCAGGCGGATAATTAACCGTGACCTGAGTGCGCTATATTATGAACTTCCCAACCATATTTTCCATCACTGAACACGAAATAGATTTGAATGATATTCTTGCACAGATCACTCTGACAAGTACGGGCGCGGCCGCGATATTCACTGGAATGGTGCGCGGCAAAACGAGTCGCGGTGAAGCTCATAAGACCGATTACCTTGAATATGAAGCCTACATTCCGATGGCTGAGGCGAAGATGAAACAGGTGGCAGATGAGATCCGTGAGAAATGGCCAGTCATTGAAGGTATTGCCGTAGTTCAACGTATTGGCAAGCTTTACCCGAAGACGCCCACAGTACTCATTGCCTGCACAGCCGCGCATCGCGATACGGGAGTCTTCGAAGCGGCGCGTTACGGAATTGATCGCTTGAAAGAAATAGTGCCTATCTGGAAAAAGGAAGTGAGTCCCAGTGGCGAGTTTTGGGTGGAGGGTGAATACATCCCGAAGCCTGGCGAATAGGAAAATGCAGCAGTTAGGTACTGCATCGAAACGGAATCCAGATGCGGCTGCGAATGCTTGTGCTGAGCTTAGTCGAAGTGAAGCAGACCCTAATCCGGTACGTGACGTAAGTGTAGATCAGGGGTTTTACAAAGTGCGAGATAAATATCCAAACTCGAAGTTTGAATATTGACCGGCAAATTATTTCAAAAAATTGCTAATTCGAAAGTCTGAATTAAAGAAGGCGAGGCAGAAGGAAATGGACCGAGTTGTTATTACTGGAATGGGCACGATCAATCCGTTGGGGTTGACTGTTGAGGAAAGTTGGAAGAATGCGATCAATGGCGTTTCGGGCGTGGGACCGATTACGTTATTTGACTCATCTCCGTTGAATGTGCATTTTGCGGCGGAGGTGAAAAATTTTGAACCTGGTAAATATATGGATCCCAAGGAAGCGCGGCGACGAGATCGCTTTGAGCAGTTGGGTGCGGCCGCAGCAAAGGTTGCGCTTGCAAGTTCCGGCCTGGTGATCACGGAATCCAATGCGGGACGGATCGGGGTACTAGTTTCTTCTGCAGTTGGCGGAATAACCTCGTTACAGGATGCAGTGATCACGAATTATACAGAGGGACCGCGACGTGTGAGTCCATTCCTGATCCCGATGTTGATGCCGAACGGCGCAGCCGGCATGATCGCGATTGATAATCAAATCAAAGGACCATGTTTCTCGGTTGCATCTGCTTGTGCTTCAGGCTCGGATGGTATCGGGACTGCGTTCTTAATGATCAAGGCAGGGATGATTGACGCGGCGCTCGCGGGTGCTGCGGAGGTAACGATCTGTGCAACGGGTGTTGCCGCGTTTGATCGCGTTGGGGCAATGTCACGTCGTAATGATAATTATTCCATGGCTCCGCAACCATTCGATAAAAATCGTGATGGCATGGTAATGGGCGAGGGCGCGGCCGTGCTGGTGTTGGAACGCGAATCTCATGCGAAGGCGCGCGGCGCGAACATATTGGCGGAACTCGCAGGTTATGGCGCAACAGCGGACGCGTTCCATGTGACAGCTCCGCATGAAAAAGGCGAGGGTGGCGCGGCCGCCATGCGGATGGCACTGGATTCAGCGGAAGCCAATGTGGATGAACTTGGTTATATCAATGCTCACGGCACAGGAACTCCGTTGAATGATCAATCTGAGACACGGGCGGTCAAAGCTGCGTTTGGTGAACAGGCATATCAAATCCCGATCTCCTCAACAAAATCCATGACGGGGCATATGATGGGCGCCACCGGCGCGCTGGAAGCGATCTTCTGCGTGCAAGTGGTGCGGGATGGCGTCCTGCCTCCAACAATCCACTACGAAACACCAGACCCTGAGTGTGATCTGGATTACGTCCCAAATCAGGCGCGCGAGAAGAAGGTTGATTTGGTTCTCACAAATGCCTTCGGTTTTGGCGGTCACAACGCGGTGCTGGCGATACGAAAATATAGTTGATTTTATGATTATCGGTGGTTGGGAAGAGCCAATATACTGCTCAACCAACGGCAGGGCTTTCTTAAAGTCGAGTAAGAAGAGCAAGAGCCTGAGCTGGGAAAGCGGCAAAATAACGTCTGGCGGAGGGAAGATAACGGAAGTTCAGTTTGCCAATGAGGAGACCCAGAACCAGGTTGTTCAAGCAAGCCATGACACGTCCAGCGTTTTGTTTGGTCATGCGAGTTTTGTCTTCATGCAGAGTGACATCTCTGCGGTAATGCAAGCCATTCTCGATGCCCCAATAGGAACGGATCAAAGCCAGCAGTTGGGGTGGAGCAATTTCATCTCTGGATAAACTGGTAAAGCCATAGACGATTTGTTCTTGAACTTCACCTGTTTTGAGGAAAGTAAATTTTCGTTGCAATTGAAAGACTTGTTGCAGATAGGGCCAATCCAGGAAGTCCTTGAGTTGGCTGCTGGTGGTGAGAGTCCGCTGTTCAATGCGACCATGACCTTTGCTCACCATTTGGGTGATTTCAAAATCCTTGGGGAGATAGCTCATACCTGGAACGGGGGCTGGATCGGGTTCAAACCACAGTCGAATATCTTCTTCGATTTGGGGTTGGTTTCCTTTTGCCAGCCAGATATAGTCGCCACCGGCTTCCACAATCTGGATCGAAACCTTTCGTTGGGTGTGCAAAGCGTCTCCCATCACCACTTTTTCGCGTAAATCCACCATTTTCAGCAGTTTTGCAGCTCCTGGGATCTCACAGCCTTTGCCTTCGAGCGCAACTTCCATGAGCACAAGTCCTTCCCTAGGCAGGTAGGCTGCTAACAGATAGGTTCCATCCTGTGCTTCATCCAATGTGCCTCGCAACACTTTCCCATCGATGGATAACAGAACCTGTTTGCCAAAGAATTTCTTGCCTGCCAACACGCTGCTGACCACCTGTTCCAGTTCTTCTGGGTCAACCACTTCTGCTTCAATCCGTCGATAGGTGCTGTGATG
>JAXIPJ010000272.1:0-2200 GCA_045402985.1 Anaerolineales bacterium | reverse complement strand
CATCACGTCGGCTGTCATACGTCATTTACTAAGCAGTGACAAAAAGCCGCGTGATGTAATACGGGATATTTGCCGCAACGATGTAATTAGACTCATTAACCAATTCACCCGGAGAAAGTTTTAGAATGTCGCCTTGAATTAAATGGACATTCTTATAAGGGGAGAGGATCGCTCTCAATGGCGGGAGCAGGTTCCGGTCCAGCTCGACCGCAACGACCTCTCTGGCAGAGACAGCCAAATAGCGCGTTAAACTTCCAAGGCCGGGACCGATCTCCAGGACCGTGTCCGTTGGATGGATATCCGCTGCAGAAATAATTTCTTCAAGTGCCATTGGGTCCTGCAAAAAATTTTGCCCAAGACCTTTGTGTGGCTGCAGGCGATGGCGTTTCAGCAATGATGCCGCGTCGAGACGTGGGATGTTGTTCATGGGCAGAATGGTATGCTTTCTTCCGTGTTTTCGGGCGTGCCGGATAGTGGTGGCCAGGTACCGTCATTGAATTGGCGGATATATTCGCGCAGGATCTCGAAATCCACGTCCCAGGCGAAAACGTTTTTCTTGAACACAGGATCATAGACGCGTGATTGCTTGAAATGCTCCTCGGGGAAACTTGCAAAAACAATATTGCCCGGTTGTATCTGAGTACCAATACAAGCAAGCTGTCCGAGCTGTGCTGGACTGAGGTCGGTTTGAACGGCGTCTTGAAAGGATGTGATCAGGTCCGGGATTTTTGTGATCACCGCTGGGCTGGTAACTTTATCTCGCAAAGCACATAGCACGCGGTTCTGGTTATCTGCGCGCACAAAGCCGCCTTCGATGCGGATGCGCGCCAGCATGAGCGCGCGTTCTCCATCCAGATGAAGTGTGCCGGCCCGAAAGACGAGACGGCTGTTCATATCTTCGGCAGTGCGGCCATCCACCGCGTCTGGCAATGTGATATCGATTCCATCCACTGCGTTGACGAGTTTTACGAACGTCCTCATATTTGCGGCTGCGTAATGATCAACCTGTATCCCAAAGTTAAGTGTGAGTGTGCGCGCCAGCAAGCCGGGACCCTGCGCGGGGTCGTCAGTGTATCCAAAACCGTGGTTTCCATACAGATAGGCTTGATTAAGTTTTTCGTGATCCTGCCCGTTGATGTTATCTGCAATATCCGGGATCTCCACCCACAGGTCGCGCGGGAATTCCAAAATGGTCACTTTGGGATTCACAAAATCGACGCGCACGATTCGGATCATGTCTGCCAACCCGTAGGCGTAGCTGTTCGCGCGCGCGTCACTTCCCACTACCAATATATTCATTCTTGGAGGCGCACCGCACATGCCGATTGGTGGAAGAGTGCTCGTGGGTGTAGGCGAGGCTGAAAAAACGGAATCAGGATTGGGTCCTGTTTGAGGCGTGGAAGTTTTGGCCGGATCTGGAGTCCATGTAGCGGGCATTTGGAAGGGAGCCACGGTTGAAATCTGTAACGCAGGTCCGAGGGGTTGCTGCCATTCTCCGCGCCACACCCAGATGACCAGACCAAACAAAAAACAGGCGAGGACGGAGAGCAATGCGAGCGTGGCTTTTTGGAACGTTGTCATAAGGTTGTTATCGCGCAGAGCTCAGCGCGAGATCATTCAAGAACATAAATAACATTCGCGGGCACGGGCGTCAGGAAATATACCGTGACCCATGAACTCCATTGTTCATAATCATTATCACTATAACCAAGATCGATCCACGGTTTTCCCACGCATCCGCCACAAACATCTGCAACGGAGGAAAACCCATAACCTGGGATGTAAAGCTGCTGTCCTTGCATGCTCAAATACCAACTTTGCCGCAAACCAACCATGCCCTTTCGTAATGCTTGTCCGCTGGATGTGCCAGGGTAACATTTATCCGTGCCCGAACGGCATGGAGAATAGGATGTAGCATACATTTGGACCGCGCGCCAATATTCGATCTTAACTCCATCCACCTCGGCAGTTTTGACCTCGATCTTTGTGCCGTAGCCAAGCAGGCGCGTTTTGGGTGGACGTACCATAGTTTCGTCCTCGCTGAGGCGCGAAATTTCTTTCCCGTCTTCATAACGAATGCGGATGCGCTGTACTGTGAGTCCATTTTCGCCTGGTTGCAGGATCTGTGTTTGATCAAGCGGTACATCCGCCGAGGCCTGAAATTCATTTTCAAATGGGATTGGCTTCTGGGCAAGTAACA
>JAXIPJ010000366.1:0-1780 GCA_045402985.1 Anaerolineales bacterium | reverse complement strand
TTCCAGTTTGATTGTATTCTCTGCGATCCCGGCTCGCTTCAATGATTGAAGAGCTTGTTCGGCGTCTGACCTTGAATCAAACAGCCGCAGAATAAGCCGTTTTCCATTCTGCCCGCGCAACATGCGGATCTGGTCCACAACCTTCCGCAACTCTGCAAATTGACGTTCAAGCATTGAGCGGGTTTCGTCGGGCAGTTCCTTTTTCAAAGCGTTTTCATAGGCTCTTATAGCCACCCCTTCACCCAGCAAAACCTCTTTCAAAAGCACCTTTTCCACATTTTCTGCACCGATCGTGAGGGTAGCAAAAATATCGATACGGCCGCGGTGGATCATACCCAAAACGCTGCTGCCAGGCTCCGCGTCACCGCCCAGACGGCGTATTTCTGCCAATATTTCCTCTTTGAAATTAAGCCGCTGTTGCACGTGAGACTTAAAGAGCACCTTGAGTGCCCGGTTGCTCACATTGGATGCCACAACTGCATAACCCTTCTCTCCCGCCTCCACGATCTTGTATAAATCAGCTAAAACTTTTCTTACATAAGGGATATTCATCATACACCTCTTATGAATATATTAGCACTTTTCTGATGATTGGAAAGTAGGATAATTCCTACTCTTTTTAACGTCATCTAAAATCCGATGTTATGCACGCACATTAGTTCAGAGTTTGCGAACGCCAGATTAAAATACGATAAAGTATGGATCTCATTTACGATTCAGTACCTGGACTTCCACCCATCTCGCCATTGGAACTTCTTACGACCAGCCGAACATTCTCTGCTATACTACAAAGTGCCGCATATCTATTCAACTGGAAGATTGAACTTTGGCCTGTAAATGATTCCAAAAGTCTATTCACTAAGGAGACCAGCGGTAAAAATATGGACATCTTCACAACACTTTACTTTGTCGCCCTTGTGATCGAGATGGGTATTCGTGCGCCGATCAACAAAAAGCGACGACAGGAAAAGATGAGCAAGCGCCTTGTTACGACACAGGAGGTAACTTTGCTTCTCCTGCTCTTGAGCGGGACTGTCATTATTCCTATTATTTATGCGGCTACAAACTGGCTGGATTTCGCAAGCTATACCCTTCCTGTTTGGGCAGGCTGGCTGGGTGTGGTTATAGGAGCAGCAGGGCTCTTCGTCTTCTGGCGCGCCCACGCAGACCTGGGACTCAACTGGTCCCCCACGCTTGAGATCCGTGAAAAACATGAATTGATCACACGCGGGATTTACGGAGTCATTCGCCACCCCATGTATGCCTCGCAGTGGCTCTTAGTCATTGCACAACCATTGCTTCTCCAAAACTGGATTGCAGGGTTTCTAAACCTGCTCGTGTTTATTCCATTTTACGTGTTGCGCGTTAAAGCAGAAGAACAATTAATGATCGAACAATTCGGGGAACAATACCGCGCCTATATGAAAAACGTTGGCGCTGTGCTTCCAAAAACCTAAAAACGAGAACATCTACAAACGCTCCAGGCCCAGGCCGGGACCATCAGGCAGGGTCATTTTTGCGCCATCATATCTCAATCCTCGGTACGGGTCGTTCCGAATAAGCAGAGGACCATCCAGATCGACGTAATCACATAGCGGAGCGAGATGCGCAGCAGCTGTCGCGCCCACGGATGATTCGATCATGCAACTTAACATAATCTGCATATCATGTGCACGCGCTGTGTGGATCGTCCTTAAGGCTTCACGGATCCCTTCGCTCTTCATTGTCTTCACCACCACCCCATCGATCGCACCTGCCAGTTTGGCTACGTCATGAGAGG
>JAXIPJ010000006.1:0-18314 GCA_045402985.1 Anaerolineales bacterium | reverse complement strand
TCTTTCAGTGTTGCTCAAGCCAAGCGGTAAAGGCAAGATGAGCAAACGCGAAGAAGCCCAGGCTGTCAAAGAGGGTCATTCGATTTTTATCGATGATATGAAAGATCTGGGATATATCCCGGAAGGGGTATTGAATTGGATCGCTTTGATGGGCTGGGGCGTGGCTGAAGATGAAGTAATGACCCTTGATCAAATGATCGAGCGATTTAATATTAATACATTGACTCCCTCACCAGCCGCGATCAATTTCCAAAAACTGGATCATTTCAACGGAGCTCATATCCGTCTCCTCACGATCGAGGACCTGGCTGCGCGTATCAAGCCTTATTTTACGGCGGCAGGTTTGGAGGTCCAGCAGGATGTGTTGCTCAAGGTTACGCCTTTGATCCGCGAGCGACTCGTCACCTTGGATGATTGTCTTACGTTCGCGAGTTTCTTCTTCAAGCAGGATGTGGAACCTAATCCTGAAGATTTGATCGCGAAGGGGCTGGATGCAAAGGGATCTGCTGAGGTGGCAGGCAAGGCTTATGAGATCCTGTCATCGTTGCCCGAGCTCTCACATCAAACTGCTGAACCGCCTATGCGCGCCTATGTGGAATCGTCAGGCTTGAATGCGAACCAGGTCTTTGGCATCCTGCGTGTGGCGGTCACAGGGCAAAGGGTGAGCCCGCCATTATTTGAGAGTATGGAAGTTATTGGCAAGGGAAAAGTGCTGCAGAGGTTGAAGAAGGCGATTGATTTACTGCATAAGATGTAGGCCCTTTTGAGGTAGAGGCGGGGAAATAAGCAAAATAACCCTGCACATTCACAAAAGAACGCACAGGGCCTGGAATTCCCGATTTCCCCTATACGGGTTAGATGTATTGCGACCAATACTCGTATTTCCGCCAGAAGCGGCGTGCGATCTCACCGGTCATCGTGGCGATACGTTCCTCGTTCCTTTCGTTCATGGTCATGCCTTTGCGTGTAAGCACCCAGTCGAAGATCAAGTGCTGAACTTCATGCGCGACCAGTTCGTGTGCCATGGGGGAAAAATTCAATTCACTCAGGTAAATATACCCAAACAGCCCCTGTCTTTGCTTGCGTACTTCCGCGGCGATGTAATAGGCGTGGCACTGGTTCCGGCGCTTGAATTTGGTTGGGCTATCGGCAACATAGACGTTGAACCACTGGCGATTGTCGTTAAAATGGATGCGGAATGCTGGTTTTAACAATTTTTAGTACCTCTTGGTTATGAAATTATGCCAATTATAAATCCGATGCCAGCGCAAAGAATTATTTTTTAAGATTAAAAAATCGAATTTATCTATTAGCTGTCTAGTCACCTGGATTTGTCAGTTTGGAGGGGGATTAGTGCTTAATTTGCGTGTAGCGACACCGCTTCAGAGCCTGAAATCGTGAAAGCGCAGGCAGGGCTTTCCCTATACGCCTCGTGGGCAAGCCCTAATTGACGATCCCTCACTAAATCAACATAATATTAAGCGATAGTGTGTGTAAGATTTCATATCTATCATAAAAGATAGCTCATCACTCTCAGGCCTAAAGTCCTGGAGTCTGACATACGAAAGGAAATATCATGAAAAGAAAAACAACTTTCCCAATTGCTTTGATGCTTTTTGTACTATTGTGGGGTGCATTCGGCTTTGTCGCTGGCCCATCACAGGTACAAAGTCAAGTTGCGTTTCAAGACACGCCAGTCGTTGTAACAGTGCCTGTGGAAGGCGTTACCCTTGTGGTGCCGGTCGTGACACAGTTGGTGCCTGTTACTGGCACTAATGATCCGAGCCCGATGATGTGGATCTTCTTCGGATTGATAGGTTTGTTGGGAGTGATCTTCCTGGTTGCATTACTGGCAGGGTCGGGCGCTCATAGACACGACGGCCCGCCTCCGCCTCCATAATTTTGATAATAGATAACAAACGAGGTCCCCTCTTTTGAGGGGACCTCGTTTGTTATGTGTTTTATCTTATTTCGCCGTCAAAGCTCAAGTTTTTTATTTGAAGGTCCAGCCCGGATAACAGGGGCATGTTGTAATCAATATAAAATAGCTTTTCCCCATCGGGCAGGGATAACTGTTCCTGCATTTTTGTCCCGTTGATATAAACACTCAAGCGAATGTCCGATAATTCCAACCGAATGTTATAGGTGCGACCATATTCATAATGTTGATTTGGGATCTTACTGCCAGTGGTCTCGCCTGTATCTGCCAGCATAAAGAAAACAATGGGCCGGCTGTCGTTTTTCTCCACCTGTAGTTTGAAACGTGTTGACGTGCCGATCGCTTTTGGCTCATTAGCTGGGGCAACTCCAAAGGTTACATTTGCCGGGCTGTCGTTATAGACCAGATACATATAGTTCACGAAAATATCGAACTCGATCACGGTTTTATCTGTGATGTATGTGTATATTCTCGCTGTTCTGGCAGAGTTTTTCTCAGTCAGGAAGATGTGGAGAATGTCGCCGGATTCGGCGGAAATACCCAGAGGTGCCAATGAACGGCATCCGTTCCGGCCAACGGCTGTGTTTTTGAGCGAATTGGAGTCGGTTGAATGAATATTCCAGGTCTCTGAAAAAATACATCCATCTGCAAGCGTTTGTTTGACCGGCGGCGTAGCAGAGGGGAGGGGTGGTTCGCTCGGCGTCTGAGTGATTTGAACAGGGCAGGGTATATCTTTCACAATTGAGTCTGCGAATTGTAGCCCAATGCGGTAACTGTAATCCACCGACTTTATGACACCGTTCTCAGAATATTCTATCGTTCCATCACTGCGGGTTTCTTTCCAGGTAATGTTATATTCCTGTTTTGTGTGGGCAGGAATTTCAATATCAATTACCTCCTGATAGCCTTTTTCAGTGGTATTTACAGATGCAAAGTGCTGCTCGATCGACCCTTGGATTTCAACTTTTGCCGCGACAGATAGACCTACTTCGCCTGAAACGCCCGCGCTCATCACAAGTTCCTTTTGCTGGGAACTGGTGTTGCTTTCGCTGAATTGGATCTGTGCTTTGAGCGGGCTGGCAGATTGGCATTGATCATAAACTTTTGTTTGAACGATCTGCCCCTCTATTTGCGGGTTTTCAACGAGGTTCGTAATGGTAATATCATCTGCCACTGGCACAGATGTCGGTGTGGCGGGCGGAGTGCAACCCGGAAGCGTCACCGAAAGGATAAGCAAAAGGCTGTAAATTGTTGATGACGTTCTGCGGTTCATTTGAAGTCCTCCTCTGGTATTACACTCCCTAAAGTGCTGGATTAATAAAACGAATTAATCGAATTCCTATCACTGCTGGCGTCATTTTAACACAATGAATGCTGAACATGTGGAATTATGTCTCCCGATACTGAATCACATGCGCTGGGATGCTAACGCCCGAGATGGAAATGTTGATCTCGCGGGCCGTGATTCCTGCCTCAGCCGGGATCATTTCCATGGCTTCCCTGGTGACAAGAATCTCGCCTGCTGCGGCCACATCCTCTCCCATTTTGGAAGCGCGGTTGACAGGGTCGCCAAAGCAATCTTCGTGGCCGATGATGAGGATCTCCCCATAATCAATTCCACAGGCGATGTGAATATCGAGATCATCCGATGTAAGCAAATTTGAGGCGCGGAAGGCATGTTGCATGGCAATGGCGGCATTGACCGCGGCCAGAGGGTCGGGGAAGACTGCGAAACAATTATCCGCTTCATATTTGAGCATCCGCCCGCCATAGGATTTAATAATAGGTTCGGTGGTCAATTGCATGCGCCGTACCATCGAAAGATAATGGACAATGCCATACTTGCGCGTCAGCATGGAGAAGCCGGACATATCCAGTATGAAGATAGCGAATTTTGCTCCGTAAATATCCCACAGAGTTCCTTCGATCTTTTTGCGTTCCGTCATCACTTCGGTTTGAGAGAAGTTGAGCAGAAGCTCCTGAAATTTTTTGGATGGTTTGGTTGCCATAATTTCCTCTTGCTAAAACCATCATAACATTGCTCACGCAGTCTCAACATTGCTCAACCGTCTTAAAATTGCTCGAGCAGTTATAACTATTTCGACTTTTTCTCTATCTTCGACCATGCATCTTTGAGATTTACGGTCAGGTTGAAAACGGGTTTTGCGTCGGTCGAGTCGGGGTCGGTAGAAAAATATCCCTGGCGTTCGAATTGGAAACGGTCACCCGGCCTCGTCCCGACGAGAAGCGGTTCCACATATCCAGTATGAATAGTTAGTGAGTTTGGATTCAGACATGCCAGGAATCCCTCTTCGCCTTCCTCAGGATCCTCTTTGGTGAAGAGGCGGTCATAGATGCGGATCTCCGCTTCTTTCGCATGGGCGGCGGATACCCAGTGGATTGTGGACTTCACCTTTCGGCCATCCTGCGAATCGCCACCGCGCGTGGATGGGTCGTATGTGCAATGTACTTCGATGACGTCACCATTTTCATCCTTGACGACGTGTGTGCATTTGATGAAGTACGCGTAACGCAAGCGAACTTCGTTGCCAGGATAGAGCCGATAATATTTAGGTGGCGGCGTTTCGCGAAAATCCTCCTGCTCAATGTAGAGCACTTTCGAGAACGGCACTTTGCGTGTGCCCGCGTTCGGATCTTCAGGATTGTTAACCGCCGCCATCTCCTCGACGAGATCATCGGGATAATTATCGATCACAACTCTGAGCGGCTTGAGCACAGCCATGCGGCGTAGGGAATGTTTGTTAAGGTCATCGCGCACGCAGGCTTCGAGCAGGGATACGTCACTCACGCTGTAATTTTTGGCCACGCCTACACGGCGGATGAATTCAAGAATTGCCTCCGCCGTATAACCGCGGCGGCGCATGGCGCGCAACGTAGGCATGCGCGGATCATCCCAGCCTTTCACATGCTTCTCTTCAACCAGGCGGCGAAGTTTGCGTTTGCTCATGACGGTGTATGTCATGTTCAAGCGCGCAAATTCGATCTGGCGTGGTTTGAAGACTCCTAATTGTTCTGGGAACCACTCATATAGTGGCCGGTGATTTTCGTATTCGATCGAACACAACGAATGCGTGATGCCTTCCATTGAATCGTTTTGTCCATGGGCCCAATCGTACATAGGATAAATTTTCCACTTATTTCCGGTGCGGTGATGCGCTGGTTCATGGATGATGCGATACATGGCAGGGTCGCGCATATTGATGTTTGGATGTGCCATATCTATTTTGGCTCGCAGGATGCGCGAACCATCCGGGAATTCGCCGTTCTTCATGCGTTCGAGCAGATCCATGTTCTCTTCCATGTCGCGGTCGCGAAAGGGAGAATTCCTGCCAGGCTTGGTCAGTGTACCGCGGTTGGCGCTCACTTCCTCCGGGCTTTGATCGTCCACATAAGCCTTGCCCATCAGGATAAGTTTCTGCGCCCATGCATATAGTTCATCAAAATAATCAGAAGCGTAAGTGACCTCTGCCCATTCGATCCCAAGCCAGCGCGCATCCTCTTCAATGGCGTCCACAAACTCGGTCTCTTCTTTGGTTGGGTTCGTATCATCGAAACGCAGGATCACCTCACCGTTGTTTTCTTTTGCGATGAGATAATCGATCATAAAAGCCTTGACATGCCCGATGTGCAGATAACCGTTCGGTTCGGGTGGCATGCGTGTGCGCACGTAGTCGAATCGCCCGGTCTTTAGATCTTCTGCGACGGCTTCACGGATAAAATCTGTTGGCCTGCCCTGAGCAGGGTCGTAGGGTTTGTTTTCCGCTAAACTCATTTGGATATCCCTTGGATTGGATTTTCGCTTCACTCTGGACCGTCGGCCTGCCGCGCCATCTTTTTGGGAACATTTGGCTGACGGGAAAAGTCATTCTGGTAATTATAACAAACTGGAGTTGTTATATAATTCCCCATGGAGGTACCCATGAACGAATCCAACGAAAAGCCGGCCCCTTTTTTAGGCACATATTTCGACCGTGACTCTGTTATGAAGCTCTCGCGCTGGGCAGAGGCACTGGCGTGGATCGTCCTGACGCTTTATCTATTGTCCTGGGTACTCTCGCTTCTGCTGTTCATTGGGCAGTATATGAGCGGTCTTTACTTCGATAAAGGAATGACATTCCTCAGTGCCGTTAATATCTTTCTGCCATATTTTTTACAACCGTTGCCTGGCGTTTTTTACTTTTTTGGCTTGCAGGCTGTGTCTAAAATATTATTGATCCTGATGGATATGGAAGAAAACACACGCCGTTCAGCCCGCAAGATATCCACTTGATTGCTCCTGCATCGCATCATACGCGTGCCTTAGTGGTGCGTGGTTCTTTGTGCTAATTGCCACCGGAAAAGAACAACAGCCGAAAGAAGAAAATAAGTTTAGTGGTAAAATACGCACCGTATTGGGGAGTGGTGTAACGGTAACACGCCACGCTCTGGACGTGGAATTTGGGGTTCGAATCCCTGCTCCCCAGCTAAAGAAGATCCCCTGTTTTTCAACGGGGGATTTTGCCTAATAAACAACAAACCCACCTTGCTATTAAATGGGTTTGTTACCAAGGTGTTCTCCACCCTCACAGTTTGTGTAGACTAATTCAATATAACAGCCCTGAAAATAAAAGTACACCAGGTACTTGACTGTTAGTCTTTCGCTGGTGTACAGTGATTCTGCTAAAAATGCTGTTTTCTATTGAGGAGGTTAGATATTAACAGCATAACGTCGATTATGGAAATTTCATTTATTTTGCCAATTCCTTCAATGCCGCACGCAATACCAACACTGACTCCAAATACTCTTCCAGTGAGATGTGTTCATCGGGCGTATGATCAAAACTCGAATCCCCGGGCCCATACACCAGTGCAGGACACTTCCACACCGGTGCGACAATATTTAGATCTGCCGTTCCTGTTTTATAGACGAAGCGCGGCTCTCCGCCCCGCGACCTGATCCCACTTAAGAAGGCGCGTACCAGCTGTGTATTTTTCTCGCACCTCCATGCAGGGACAGCGAATCCTGTGGGCTCAACCAGCGCGCTACTTGCAACTTCATTTAATTTTCCATACCAATCATTTGGCGGAACATCCACAGGTAAACGGACACCAACTTTCAGACGCCCCCATTGCTCAAAATCATTTGAGTCAGAATCCATTTCGCGCAGGGTCAGCAGTAACTTATCGAACACTTTTTGTTTATCTACGTTGAATGAATCGACGTACGCTTTTATTTTCAGCCAAACCTCAACTGCCGCTTCAGCCGCTGTCTCCTCACCACTGGCTGTATGTCCCTGTGCGCGCTTCACTGTCAGGTCTGCCCACGCACTTCCCTTATACCCAAGTGCCATACGGTCCCAATGATTGGGCTCGCCAATGATCGCAAAATCAGGCTCGTATTGAGTCGCAACAAAGCGCGCCCCTTGCGAATCGCGTTCCTCCTCCACAGCCCCAATTACTACAAACTGCCATTTATCCAGCGCGCCCACCTGAGCCACCGCATCAACAAAACAAGCCAGCGGGCCTTTCGCATCCACAGAGCCGCGCCCGTAGAGCAAGATGCCATCCTGCTCTACTCTAATTTCCCCAGGTACCGTATCAATATGACCCAGTAATACCACCTGCTTCGGCCCCTGTCCCATCACACCGACAGCGTTGCCCGCTTCATCAATATAAGCATCGCCATATCCAAGCGACTTCATGCGCGTCACGAGCCATTCCACTGCCCCACGTTCCTGTCCCGATGGGCTGTATTGCGAAACCAGACCGATCAAAGTTTCATAGGTTGAATCACTCATTTATGTTCAGCTGTCAGCACTTCGGCCAGCATATTCACCAAATGATCGATCTGCTCATATGAGATCACCAGTGGAGGTAATAATCGTATCACCGTCATGCCAGCATTCAGGGCAATAATGTGTTTCTCCTGCAAAATCTTGAGGTATGGCGCGACCTTTTGTTTCATCTCAATACCAATCATCAGACCGAGTCCGCGCACCTCACGGATATTTGAGGAGCGGATGTGCTTCAGCTTGTCGATCAAATATTTTCCCTTTGCCTCAGCCTGAGCAGACAGACCTTCCTCTTCGATCACAGTCAAGGCTGCAACAGCTGCCGCGCACGCAAGCGGATTCCCGCCAAACGTCGAGCTATGAACGCCGGGCGTTAGATTCTTCACGTTCCTGCCGATCAGTACCGCGCCCATTGGTACTCCGCCAGCCAGTGACTTGGCACACGTCAACAGATCAGGTGTCACACCATAATGTTGAATTGCAAACAGTCTGCCCGTGCGACCAAAGCCCGTCTGGATTTCATCCACGATCAACAATGCATCTCGTTCATCACAAATCCGTCGCGCGGCTTGTATATATTCCAAATTGGCAGGATATACCCCGCCTTCACCCTGCACTACTTCGAGAATCACTGCCGCAGTTTCATGGGTCACCGCTTTGTCCAATGCGTCCATATTATTGAAAGCCACATGACTGAAACCCGGCACAAGCGGCTCGAATCCTTCGCGATATTTTTTATTGAACGTCGCCGAGAGTGAACCATATGTCCGTCCGTGAAAAGCGCGCATGGCGGCGACAATATTCTTTCGTCCCGTTGAGATGCGGGCAAATTTGAAGGCTGCCTCCACTGATTCAGTGCCTGAGTTACAAAAGAAGACTCTGTCCAGGCCATCCACTAGTGATGTGATCTTTTCCATCAACTCTGCGCGCTTATCGTTCGGGAAGGTCTCGAAAAGTGTTATCAGCGTGGAAGCCTGCCGGTAGATCGCCTCGGCAATTTTCGGGTGCGCGTGACCGAGATTGGCAGCGCCGTGCCCGGATGAGCAATCCAAATATTCCACGCCATTAATATCAAACAATGACGCGCCCTGTCCACGCACGATTGTGAGCGCTTGCTTGGCATATACTCCGGAGGTATGTTTATTTTCAATTTCAATAATATTTTGCATACTTACCTTTAATCAGATTGTTCTAAAAAATGACGCTGCAAACTTCGATAACGTAATTCGTTTTTGCTCAACGCCTGAATGGCGGAGACTGCTGCCATTGCGGCTGAAAGCGTTGTAAGGAGTGGCACATTCATGGCGATGGCAACAGATCTGATCTCTGCGCCATCAGTATGTGCGTGCGGACCCAATGGCGTGTTCAACACCAATTGAATCTTGCCCGCGCGGATCAGATCTACGATCTGTGTAGAACCATCCATAGCCTTCTCAACTACTTCAACAGGCAATCCGGCCTTGTCAATCATATACGCATTGCCGGGTGTGGCGTAGAGTTTGAAGCCCATGCGATGCATATCGCGTGCAAATTTCAAACCTCCGCTCCTATCGTAATCATTGACTGTGATCAACACCGCGCCGCTGCGCGGCAAACCTGTTCCTGCGGCGATCTGCGATTTGGCAAACGCATAACCGAAGCGCGAGGCGTGTCCCATCACTTCGCCCGTGGAGCGCATCTCAGGTCCGAGCAAAGAACTGGAGCCAGGAAGCTTCTTGAAAGGCAGCACCGCCTCTTTGACGAAGAATCCGTCCACGCGTGGCTCGTGGGTTACGCCCAATTCCTGCAACGTCTTCCCTGCCATCACCTGCGCGGCTTTATATGCCAGGTTCAAATTCGTCGCTTTGCTCGCATATGGCACGGTGCGGGAGGCGCGCGGGTTGACCTCCAACACGCATACCACATCATCTTTCAACGCGAATTGCACGTTCATCAGTCCGCGCACGCCCAACGCCAGTCCTAACTGCTCGGTATATTCGCGCATGATGCCCTGATGATATGCGCTGACCTTATACGGAGGCAGGACGCAAGCCGCATCTCCCGAATGGACACCTGCCTCTTCAATATGTTGCATCACCGCCCCTACCACGACCCGTTTACCATCAGACAGCGCGTCCACGTCAATTTCGAAGGCGTCTTCCATAAACTTATCGATCAGGATCGGTTGACCTGGAGCCGCCTCAATGGCCTTTTGAATGAATCCGGCCAAATTGTCTTCAGAGTCCACCAAAGCCATGGCTCGGCCTCCCAACACAAAGGACGGACGTACCAGAACAGGGTAGC
This sequence comes from Anaerolineales bacterium, assembly GCA_045402985.1. Classification (GTDB taxonomy): domain Bacteria; phylum Chloroflexota; class Anaerolineae; order Anaerolineales; family Villigracilaceae; genus Defluviilinea. The sequence goes on along the minus strand of JAXIPJ010000006.1, from coordinate 8,300 downwards.
CTATCTTCTCAGCGACTTTGCGCGCTTCTTCGAGCGAACGAGCGATTCCGTTTTCAGGTTGAGGGATGTTCAATTCTTTGAGCAATTTCGCAAACTCTTCACGGTCTTCGGAGAGTTGAATGGCATGCGGTGATGTGCCCAAGATTTTCACGCCCGCGGCTTCGAGTCCCGCTGCCAGGTTGAGCGGAGTCTGCCCGCCAAACTGGATGATGACACCTATGGGCTGCTCGCGGTCGATTACGTTGAGTACATGCTCAAGCGTGAGCGGCTCGAAATACAGACGATCTGCCGTGTCGTAATCAGTAGACACGGTTTCGGGGTTGCAGTTGTACATGATGGTTTCATAGCCCATCTCAGACAAGGCAAATGCCGCCTGACAACAGCAATAATCAAACTCAATCCCTTGACCGATACGATTCGGCCCGCCGCCGAGGATGAGGATCTTTTGTTTGTCTGTTGGACGGGATTCATCATCCATTTCATAGGCGCTGTAAAGATACGGAGTCTGCGCTTCGAATTCGGCAGCGCAGGTGTCCACTCTTTGGAATGTTGGTAGTATTCCCAGTGATTTACGAAACTTACGAAATGATGAGTGAGAAATGGTGAATAAGGAATTGAGGAGACGAGCAATATGTGCGTCTGAGAAACCCATTTGTTTTGCGTAATGTAATAACGCTCTAAATTCTGCATTTTGCCTGCTGCCTTCTACGTTTGTTTTGCCATATTCTGTAATTTGCATTTCGCATTCCGCAATTGTTTGCATTTGCGCGAGAAACCATAGATCGTAACCAGTGGCATGAGAAATTTCTTCCAACGACATTCCTTGCCGAATCGCTCGATAGGCGCAGAACAATCGATCGGCAGTGGGAACACTCAGCGAAGACAAAGTCTCAGGCTCAGTAGATAATTCTCGGCTAGGACCTGAACCGTCAAGAGCATCCACACCGATTTCCAGGGATTGAATCGCTTTGTTCAAGGCTTCGGGGAAGGTACGCCCGAGAGCCATTGCCTCGCCCACAGACTTCATCTGTGGTCCGAGAGTCGAGTCGACGCCCGGAAATTTTTCAAACGCCCAGCGCGGAATTTTGACAACAACATAATCGAGAGACGGTTCGAAGGCGGCCTTGGTTTGTTTTGTGATGTCGTTGGTGATCTCATCGAGGGTGTAACCGACGGCGACGAGCGCGGCGAGTTTGGCGATGGGAAAACCCGTGGCCTTCGACGCCAGCGCAGACGAACGACTGACACGTGGATTCATCTCGATAACCACCACGCGGCCTGTTTTGGGGTCAACGCCGAATTGCACATTCGAGCCGCCCGTTTCCACACCCACTGCACTGAGCACACGATGCGCAAGATCGCGCAAAATTTGATACTCGCGGTCGGTGAGTGTTTGCGCGGGCGCGACTGTGATGCTATCGCCAGTGTGCACGCCCATTGGGTCAAGGTTTTCAATCGAACATACGACGACAAAATTATCGGCTTTGTCACGCATCACTTCGAGTTCGTATTCCTTCCAGCCCAAAACAGATTCTTCAAGCCACGCCTGCCCAATTGGCGATTCAGAAATCGCACTGCGCACAGCTTCTTCCAATTGTGAAGGTTCGTAAACCCACGACGCGCCCGTGCCTCCCATCGCAAAGGATGCCCGCACGAGAAGGGGATAACCTGTTTGCTCAGTAAGTACTTTAGCCTCTACCAGTGAATACGCCGCGCCGCCCTGAGGAACAGGAATACCGGCCTTCTGCATGGTCTCGCGGAAGAGCATACGATCTTCCGCGGCTTTGATGGCGGGTAGAGTTGCGCCGATGAGTTGTACGCCATATTTTTCGAGCACACCATTTTCACTGAGGGCCAATGCGAGATTCAATCCTGTTTGCCCACCGACGGTGGGAAGCATGGCGTCAGGCTTCTCTTGCGCGATGATGGCTTCCAGCGCTTCAGGTGTGAGCGGTTCGATGTAAGTCGCATCTGCGATTTCAGGATCAGTCATGATGGTAGCTGGATTCGAATTAACCAGCACTACACGATAACCTTCGGCTTTCAAGGCTTTGACTGCCTGCGTGCCAGAATAATCAAACTCTGCGGCTTGACCGATGACGATCGCTCCAGAGCCAGGGACAAGGATGGTGTGGATGTCAATGCGCTTCATAAAGAACTCCGTTGGTCGAGTAGCCCCAAATGCTCTTTGAGGGGCATATCGAGACCAAACACGTTTCCAAGATATTTTTTGTTTGAATCTAACCTGGTGGTCTCGATATGGGCTTTGCCTACTCGACCACCAAGGATGGATTGAAATTTATTTTCCATTTTTCCCCTCAATCATTCTGAAAAACTCACCAAAAATATCATGTGCATCATGTGGACCCGGCGCGGCTTCGGGGTGGAATTGCACGCTGAAGACAGGTTTGTTTTTCATCCGCAAGCCTTCGAGCGAGTCGTCATTCAAACTCTTGTATGTGATCTCCACTTCGTCCTTGTTCAAGTCGCCTTCGGTGACACAGTAGTTATGATTTTGTGCAGTGATAAGAACTTCGCCATTTGGCAGATATTGAACAGGATGATTCCCGCCGTGATGTCCAAATTTGAGGCGGTGCGTGTCTGCCCCAAGTGCGCGCCCAATGAGTTGATGCCCGAGACAGATGCCGAATATCGGCACACCACTTTCGATCAGTCCAATTACGGCTTCGACGGCATAGGGCAAGCCTGCCGGGTCACCAGGTCCATTCGATAAAAAGACTCCATCAGGTTTCAAATCTAAGACTTCTTTGGCAGTTGCATCCGCAGGCACAACAGTCACTTTTGCGCCATAACTGGAAAGATGACGAAGAATATTTTCTTTGATGCCAAAATCGTAAGCGATCACATTTGGTTTCTTGCCATTTGCTTTTTGCTCCACCCACTTTTTGCCTTCATCATCCACCCAATGATACATTTCCTCACACGTCACTTCCTTGACCATATCGCGTCCATCAAGTCCCTTCCATTCGCGTGCTGTTTTCAACAAGGTTTCAGCCGATGTTCCTTTTGTTGATAGCGCCGCTTTTTGTGTGCCGCCGTCGCGGAGTTTGCGAGTCAGCCAGCGCGTATCCACGCCGCTGATACCCGGGACTCCATGTTGAACGAGCCAGTCAGATAAAGAAAGTGCCGAACGCCAGTTCGACACTACGGGACTTAACGACCGAATCACTGCGGCCGAAACTTGCGGCTTCGCCGATTCATCATCTTCGAGATTGATGCCCACATTCCCAATGTGCGATACGGTGAATAATACGCCCTGTCCACGATAGGATGGGTCAGTGAGAATCTCCTGATAGCCTGTCATGCTGGTGTTGAAAACCAGTTCAAACACAGCATCGGTCTCTGCACCAAATGCTTGACCCTCAATCACAGTTCCATCTTCTAACACCAGAGTTGCAAATTTCATGGGCAATCGGCTCCTATAAAATGCCGCGGACTTTGACGCGGCAAATTCCGCCAATTATAGCATTGTTGTTCAGACAAATTCATTGAATTACCGTTCCATTCCCCGCCAGCGCATTGGATATAGGATTCTGAATGCGACCATCCGCAATAATGACGCGACTCACGCCGCCTTTCAACGCTTCGTCCGCGCCTAAAACTTTTTTCTTCATACGGCCCTGCGCCGCTTCACTCGCCGCCGAAAGTTGACTCTGCGGCAGCTGCCGAATCAGCGTGGACTCATCGGGGAAGCTTTTCATCAAACCAGATACCGCCGTAAGCAGGATCAGCGTCTCAGCCTTGAGTGCGGCCGCGACCATGGCTGCCGCGCGGTCTGCATCCACATTGAGGGCTTCGCCCATCGAGCTGACAGCCACCGGCGAGATCACAGGTAGGTATCCAGCATTCAACAACATAAAAAGCAACTCACTATTAACTGTATTGATCTTCCCAGTGTAATCATCGCGGATAATTTTGCGCTTGCCGCGCTCGATGCTCTGAATCGAATCTTTGCGCGTGGCTTGCATGAGTCTTCCGTCCAAGCCAGATAAACCAAACGCATTGACTCCCAGCATTTGTAACTGCTCCGTGAGCAATGAATTGACTTTGCCGTTCACCGCCATTAAAAAAATCTCCAATGTCTTGCGATCAGTGTACCGTGATGTGTATCCAGAAGGCGAAGTAATCATCTTCGGCGGCGACCCCAATGCTTCACCCAACGCATTTGCCTCGGCAGAACCACCATGCACAAAGACAAGTTGCTTGCCCTGCTTCAATAATTCGGCGGCATCATTGCAGATCGCAGAAAAATCCACTCCCTCCGTACCACCAAGTTTTACAACTGTAATTGATTGGGCCATTATTTTCAAAGCTCTCATTTCATCTGGTGGTCGAGTAGTTCCGAGCGATAGCGAGGAACGTATCGAGACCACATCATGCAATTTCATCTTTACCTTCAATTAATAGTTTCGACACCTGCACTGCACCAAACGCAGTGCGGTGCACACTTGCCCCGGGCGCAAGTGCCGGGGAGTGTCGTCGCAAAGAACGCTCCGGGCCACTCAACCATCGGATTATTTCTATATCGGATGCAACCCCGCGAACTCCAAACCCATCGACTCATCCCAGCCCATCATCAAGTTCATGCACTGCACTGCCGAACCTGACGCGCCCTTCATCAAATTATCGATCGCGCACATGGACACGACATGCCCGTTGCTCTCATCCAATTCAAATCCCAAGTCGGCATAATTTGAACCAGCCAGGATCTTGGGTTCAGGAACGCGATAAATTCCGCGTTGTTCCCGCACCACGCGTACGAACGGATTTTCATTTGCCACTGCGCGATAGGCTTTCCACAGATCTTTCGTGGCTATGCCATCTTTCACTTTCGCATGAGCTGTTGCTAAAACGCCGCGTACCAAATCCACAGCTGTCATTGTCAAAGAGATATCCTCGACGCCCATTTCCTGAATCACCTCTGCAGTATGGCGGTGACCGAAGGCGGAGAAAGTCCGAATCACATTTGCACGCTCGGCATGAAGCGAACCAGAATTCCCCTCCGCACCGCCTTCCGATGAACCGACTTTTATCTCAATAATCACAGGTACAGATAAGTCAATCAAATCAGCTTTGATCAATGGCAGCAGTGCGAGATTGCTTGCTGTGGCGTTGCATCCCACGCCGCTAATGTATCTAGCTTGGGATATTTCTTCGCGATGCAATTCAGGCAATCCATAAACAAATTTACTCAACCATTCAGGCGCGACGTGTTTCTCGCCATACCATTTTTCATAGGCCGCCGCATCCCTCAGACGAAAATCTGCCGAGAGGTCGATGATCTTCGACGCGAGTTTTGCATACTCCTCGATGTTGTGTTGTGCCTGTCCATGCAGCTGGGCGAGGAACAAGACATCTACTGGCTCAAGTTGCGACGGGTCACTGAACTTCACCTGCGAGCGCTTTCGCAAATTCGGGTGCACCTGGTAAACATACTCTCCCATATGTGAGCGCGACGTCACCTGCTTCACTTCCGCCTGCGGATGTCCCAACAGCAGTCTCAGCAACTCACCGCCGCCGTAGCCCGACCCGCCGACAATCGAAACAGTTGTCATTAGGCGCGCTCCTTCACGAGACTGGTCGCAAATTCCACGATCTCACCAGCAATATCAATTCCGCTCAATGGTTGCATCGTGTGGAATTCCATCGTGTGATTGACCTCATTGATAAGATAACCGCGTTCGGAATGTTCGATCAAATCAATCGCCAGCACACCGCCGCCCATGGCTTTTGCCGCATTCAAACAAATAGACTCGATCTCAGGCGTGATCGGACACAGTTCCCCTTCTCCGCCGCGCGCCGTATTTGTAATCCAATGCTCGGACTTGCGATACATCGCAGCCAGCACGCGGTCGCCAATCACAACCGCGCGGATGTCGCGCCCGGGTTTTTCAATATATTCCTGCACATAGAAAATCTGATGCTGCGAAGAGCCCAATGTTGCCTTGTGTTCGAAGATGGCTTCCGCCGCGTCGCGGTCATTGACCTTTGCCAGCAAGCGGCCCCATGAACCAACCACGGGCTTGACCACGGCAGGATATCCGAGTTCCTCCAACGCTTCCAACGCAGACTCGGGTGTGAACGCCACCACATTGCGCGGCTGCGGCAAACTCGCCTTCGCAAGCAGTGTGCTCGTCGTCAGCTTATCGCCACAGGCTTCGGCTACTGCTGCCGTGTTCACCGTTTGGACGCCGAACGCGTTCAGGATGCGTAATGCATACAGTCCGCTGTTGTAACTGAGGCTGCGTTCGATCACCGCGTCATACTCTCTCCACGGCGCCGGATTTTCAAGATCAAAATGGATCACGCGGTCGTCGAGACGGTCAAAGTCAATGCCGCGTTTTTCGAGCGCGTTGAAGATCCATTTTTCCTCAACGCGCACACGCGAATACAGCACACCAAATTTCAATCTTCTTTGCATAATTCCTCTGCTCCCCTCTCCCACTCTGGGAGAGGGTTGGGTTGAGGGTTTTATTCGCCCCAATCTTCCTGTTCCATAGGCGCGAGTTGCACAGCCGCAGGGTCGAGCGCGGTCACTTCGAGATCCACACCGCAATCCGAGCAGACGATGATCTCACCAGATTCAGTTCCTGTTTCCAACTTAATTTCAGCAGCACATTCAGGGCAGGCAATTGTAGACATGGTTTATTCTCCTTTGATTTTTTATCGCTTGTTTCATTATTTACCAAACTTTTGAAATAGATGGCAATCTAAATTTCTATTTCAAGTTTGGATATTTTTGCGGCACTTCATAATTTGATTTTTGACAGATTGGGGACTCGTTCCGCCAATCGCATTTCTTTTTTCGACAGATTTCATCGGGTCAAAGACTTGATACACATCCGCTTCAAAAGCGGGAGAGAGGGCCTGATATGCTTCGAGCGGCATTTCCTCCATCCCAACTTTTTTCTCCCCAGCCAGGCGGACAGCTTTTCCTGCTATCGAGTGAGTCTCTCTAAACGGGATTCCTTTACCCACCAAATAATCTGCCAGATCGGTCGCCATCATGAAAGAGTCAATCGCAGCGCGCATTCTTTCGGGTCTGACAGTGATCGTCCGAAATGCGCCAGCGATGACGGGCAGAATTACAAGCAGGGTGTGCGTCGCTTGAAAGACAGGCGCCTTGTCCTCCTGCAGATCTTTATCGTAGGTGGACGGTAATCCTTTGAGTGTAGCGAGCAAACCGGTAAGTAGACCCAGCAGCGTGCCAGCCTTGCCGCGCGTCAACTCAAACACATCCGGATTCTTTTTCTGTGGCATCAGACTCGAACCTGTCGAATAAGCCTCCGAGAGTTCGAAGAAGCCAAACTCGGTGCTGGTATACAAAACTATTTGTTCTGAGAGCCTACTCAGATGAATGCCGATCATCGAAGCGCAGAATAAAAATTCGGCGGCAAAATCGCGGTCCGATACTGCATCGATGCTGTTTTGTGATGCCTCTGCAAAGCCAAGTGATTTTGCCAATGCGTCACGATCCACAGGGACAGGTGTGCCTGATAATGCACCAGAGCCAAGAGGCAAAATCGAAACCCGGTCAGTTAGATCGCTTAGTCGTTGGCGGTCACGCTGAAGAGGCCAGTAATGACTCAGCCACCAGTGCGCTAACAATATCGGTTGGGCGCGTTGGAGGTGTGTGTAGCCAGGCATAAGAGTCGCACCGGCAGCTTCGGCTTGTTCAACCAATGCTAATTGCAGATTGGTCAGCGCCGCATCCAGCGCGGGAATAGATTGCAACATCCACAGTCTGAAATCGGTGGCGACCTGGTCGTTGCGACTGCGGCCAGTGTGTAGTTTGCCTGCAACTGATCCAATCAAGTCCATCAGGCGGCGCTCGACGGCAGTGTGAATATCCTCGTCTGAGGGGGCAAAGGAAAACCTTCCGTTGGAGAATTCCTTTTTGATCATATCCAGCCCAAGAGCGATAGAACCGTGCTCTTCATCCTGCAATACGCCTGCCTGATGCAAAGTCTTCGCCCACGCCAGGCTCCCGTCCACATCCTGAATAGCCAAACGTTGATCGATGGGCAGCGATGAGTTGAGTTCCCAGGCTCGATCATTTAATTTTGTTGAAAAGCGTCCACCCCAAAGGGTCATAGGTTTCTCCTTTTTACTCGCAATGACATCAATCGCGCTTAAATCTTGAATAATCAGGCTTGGGCATATCGAGACCAGAAACCGGCAAGCCATTCAGCGCGCGGACTTTCATGCTCAGGCCATACAGTCGAATGAAGCCTTCGGCATGACTCTGGTCGTAAACATCCTCCTGACCAAAAGTTGCG
>JAXIPJ010000026.1:0-6856 GCA_045402985.1 Anaerolineales bacterium | reverse complement strand
GGCTTGAGCGCCGCCTGATGCAACGCCGCAGCCGGGTGGAACATGGCGATCACAAAGCGGTCACCCACTTTTTGCATCTGCCCATGGATCTGCGAGATCTTGGCACCCTTGAAGAACTTGCCCATTGAAAAACGTCCGAGCGTGACAATGATACTGGGGCCAACAATTTCAATTTGGTGATCAAGATAATTGCTAGTGCAGGTTTCAATTTCATCAGGCAACGGATCACGATTCCCAGGCGGACGGCACTTGACCACATTCGTGATCCACACATCCGCGCGCGTCACGCCCGCCTGGGCAAGCAATTCATCCAAAAACTTTCCAGAGGCGCCCACGAAGGGTCGCCCCTGTTCGTTCTCGTGGAAACCCGGACCTTCGCCGATAAACATGATCTCGGCGTGGGCAGGACCTTCACCAGGCACCGCTTTTTTGCGTGACTTGTGAAGATCACATTTTGTACATACTGAAACTTCCTTCGCGATTGTGGCTAAAGTCTCTTCCGCATTCATACTGCCTCCATTCACCAGCTTGCAGGTTCATCAGCCAATGAGATTCTGGATATAAACATGTCAATTGCCCAACTTTTCAACACCCAGCGATTCCAAAGTCATCAGGATGGCGTCTTCATCATTATCCTTGTAATAACGCCGTCTGACACCCGATTCTTCATATCCGAATTTGCGATACATTTCCTGCGCGGCAAGGTTGCTGGCACGCACCTCTAAAAATGAACTTTGCGCACCTTCAATACTCAGATGTTGCAAGGCGTAAGACAATAATTTCTTCGCAATGCCCTGCCTTCGAAAATCAGGATGTGTCGCAATGGTGGCAACGTGAACTTCATCCACGATCAGCCAGGCTACGATCATCCCAACCAATTTTCCATCCACCTCAGCCACCCAACAACGTGAAGCCGGGTTATCCGTCAACTCAAAGCGGAATGAACGCTCAGGCCACGGCAAACTAAATGACATTCGGTCAATTGCGATCACGTGCTCAACATCTTCCAATATCATCTTACGGATCATAACGTTCATGTGGGGTTCGGCTCGGCTGTGTGCAAATAGATCGGCGCAAGCGAAGCCTCATCATCCACATGGCCCGCCTGCCAGCGCGCCCATGCCAACTCTGCCAATACAGCCGGGCGTCGCACCGATTGCGCAGGCGACGCAAGACGTATATTGACTTTCTCTTTTGCGAGCCGTTCACGGTCTTCGGATGTGAACTCACCACACAGGATGGCCGGACTCTTGATCTCATCGATCAGCGTTTCGACTGTAACGACTCGCGGCTCGACTTTGGCCTGCCAGCCGTTTCTCAAGCTTTTATACCAGCCCACAGCAAATCTCCCACGCCCAGCTTGAATCGCAACCACCAACGGAAGTTTGGACGCGGGTTGCGCCGCCGCGAGAATATCCAGTGTTGGGATGCCAATTAAGGGAAAATGACGAGACAATGCCAGTCCCTTCACCAGCGACAGCCCCACGCGCAGACTTGTAAATGAACCTGGTCCCAATGCCACGCCCAATGCGCGAACGTCGTCCACGGTGATGCCACAGCGAGTCAAAAGTTCAGAGATGGCAGGCGCAAGCTCCACCGTATGACGCTGACTGCTGCGCCATGCATATTCGCCAATGACTTGCGCGCCGTCATACAGAGCAAGCCCAACCTGCGCAGTGGAGGTATCCACGGCCAGCAACATCAATTGCCTCCGAATGTGCCGTGGCGGATAACCTCCAGCAATTCATCATAACGTTTGCCAGTAGCTTTGAATTTCATCTCACGTTCTTCTTCATCAATATGTTCAAGGTTTACCCACAAGCGTTCATTGGGGATAAGCCCATTCATACGTTCAGGCCATTCGATCAGAAGCGCGCCCTGGGCCAGCATAGAGTCGAGGTCCAGCTCTTCAGCTTCCAGCGTGGATTCGAGCCGATAGGCATCCATATGAAAAAGTTGGCTTTGATCGGCACGTCGATACATATTAACAAGGATAAAAGTCGGGCTGGAAACAGAATCCAGAGAACCCCAACCCTGCGCGATGCCCTGCACGAAGGTGGTCTTGCCCGCGCCGAGGTTACCTTCCAAACAGATCACATCGCCCGCCTGTAATGCGCATCCCAAACGACTGCCAACGCGCCGTGTCTGTTCCGGACTGCGGCTGAAAAAGTCCATTGTGTGCGAATCCAAAATGGGCATCGCTGGGATTATATCAGGCGAGTGAATTCTTCTCCAAACCGAAGTGGACGCTCCGTTGGCTTTCGGTTAAGATAAACAAAATTTCATCAAGGAGCTGTACGATGCAGGACTATCTAAGCCAGTTTATTGCAAATTTTATCGGAGGCCTTCCCAACCTGCTTACGGCATTGGCAATATTTATCGTCAGTCTTTATCTTGCCCGCATCATAAGCAATATTCTTCGGCGTGTGCTTAAAAGACAGAAGGCCCCTGAAGGCGTCACACAAATTCTTGCGCAATTGATCCTCTGGACGGTGATCACCCTGGGTGCCATCACCGCCATGCAGCGTTTCTTCGATGTAACTGCTTTTCTCGCCGGGCTGGGTATTATCGGTTTTACGATCGGCTTTGCCCTGCAGGATGTGATGAAGAATCTCGCGGCGGGCATCATTCTGCTTATGCAACAACCATTTCATGTCGGTGAGGTGATCGGCGCGGCAGGTTTTGACGGCACGGTGCAACAGATCGACTTGCGCAGCACCGAAATGGAAACAACAGATGGACGCATCGTGACTCTTCCGAATGCCAACATTCTTTCGAATCCCATCATTAACTATACGCGCGCCCGCAGGCTGCGCATCGACCTCAGCCTCAGCCTGCCTCTCACCATCGAGCCCAACACCACCAGACAATTGGTCCTGGATGCAGTTCAAGGCGTGGTTGGATTCGTGAGCGAGCCGGCGCCTGTGATCGTCTTCAATAATCTGACAAGCTCTGCCATGGAATTAATTGTCAACTTTTGGATCGATGCCACAAAGAATAAAACTGCCAATGCCAAAGATGCCGCTTTATTAAATGTGACATCTGTGTTTGGAAAACAAGGCATTGAAATCCCCCATCCTGTTCAAGCAGTCTATTCGCGTTCGCAGAATTAAGAGAGTATAGAGCGCGTAGACTACTCGTGTACTCTTGTGCTCAATAACCCCAACATTTCCCCAATTGTATGAGCGATCGTGCGCGCGGCTTCGGGCCTTCCCGAGCGGCGGCAATTCTCGACTACTTTCAGGCGCTCTTCCGGATGCGATATCCAACGCGTGAGAGCGCGCACAACCGCCTGCGGAGTTGGCGCCCAGACGCCCGCGCCTTCCTCCTGCACAAAAGTGACGTTGCCATCCTCTTGACCAGGAAGTTTTGAATAAAGAATGATCGGCAGTTCTGCATTGAGGGCTTCAGCAATTGTGCCGGGTCCAGCTTTTGTAACAATGAAATCGGAGGCGCGCATGAAGTCTGGCATGTCGCGCGTGAACCCATAGATTAAAGTGGGGTTCTCCCACTTCTGTGCTTCGAGATTTGCTTTCAGAGTCTGATTCCGCCCACAAACGATCACTAGCCCAACGTTCAGGCCTGAAGCGTCGATCTCGCGCGCGGTCTTGGCGAGCGGGCCCATCCCTTCTCCACCTCCCACCATCAGCACAATGGGCTTGCCCACAGGCCATCCAAGTTTTTTGCGCAGGGTACTTTTTCTTGCCTTTGGCTGGCAATAACGGTCTGCAACCGGCAGACCGACCACGCGGACCTTCTCAGGAGACATATTGTATTTAAGCGCGCGTTGACGCGCGGTTTCGGTGGGAACAAGAATAAGGTCGGCGCGGTTATCGTACCAGAGGGCATGTGTGGTTACCATATCGGTGACCACATTGATAAAGGGCGGGCGATTGATGCCAAGCGCGCGCAATGCAAACGAATTCGCAAAAGGATGGACAGTGACAATTAGATCAGCAGGGTGACCCTGGACAAGCGAGCGCGCCGCCTGACGTGCGATTGGCCACATGGTGGTAGTAATGACGCGCGCTTGGGCACGTCCATCTGTTGCGTGAAAGCTGGCACTCCAAAGCTGCGGCGCCTTCACCATATATGGATACATTTGCGCCGCGCGGTTGAAGGGGCGCGGCGCATAAGCCTTGAAGAAATCCACCATCTCTGTCGTGACCTTATTCTTGTATTCGATATGGATGGCTTCGATAATGGCTTCAGCCGCGGAGCGATGTCCGCCACCGGTATCGGAGAAGTAGAAGACGATGTGAGGTTTTCTAGGTATCGTGTTGTTCATCTTTGTGTTCAGTGAGGTTAATTTTGAGCCTCTTCGCAAGTTCGCGCCGTGTGAGCATGACGCGTCGTCCGCAGCCTTTGCATTCAAGCCCGATATCCGCACCGAGACGGGTAACGGTCCACTCGTAAGAGCCGCATGGATGTTGTTTGCGGAGTCGCAGGTGATCGTTGAGGCGCAGGTCGGGGAGCATATTCAGGTACTGGCTGGGAATATTATAAGTTGAATTGTGATAAACTACGCACGAGATATTTGATTGGGAGATTCAATCATGCGTGAGACTGAAACCTATGCTGTTGAAATCGCTGGCCTCAAGCGCGAACTGCGTTTGTTCGAGATCAAGCCCGGTTTGAAAATCGCCATCCTTAATATTCTGGGTGATACCGAACTCGTTCAGGCTTGTGCGAAGGAACTGGCACAAAAGCTCAAAGACACAGAATATGACGTACTGGTGACTGCCGAGGCAAAGTCCATTCCACTGGCATATGCTTTATCTGTTGAAACAAAAAAGCCATACGTAGTTTTGCGCAAGGTATATAAGTCCTATATGGGCAACGCCTTGAAGGTGGAAACTCTTTCCATTACGACGGGTCAGACACAGGTATTGATATTGGATGAAAAAGACCGCGAATTGGTGCAAGGCAGGAAAGCAGTCATTGTGGATGATGTGATCAGCACAGGCTCAACATTACAGGGAATGAGAACAATTCTGGCCAAGGCAGATTCATCTGTTGTGGCAGAGGCGGCCATCTTCACCGAAGGTGACAGCGCACAATGGATGAATATCATTTCGCTGGGTCATTTGCCGTTATTTACAAAGGGCGGGTAAACAAGTAAATACGTATTTAACTGTTTACTTCTTCACAGTTGCACTCCCCCGATCAACTTCTTCTTACGCGCGCGTGTCATTCTCTTAATGGCGATTTCCCTCTTCAGCGCGGTGCTTAGATCTGGTTGTTCCTCCACATATACCAGTTGTACAGGCAGACGCATTCTTGTGTAACGCGCGCCCCGCCCTTTATTATGCACGGTAACGCGATGTTCAGGGTCAACCGCCCAGCCTGTATAATACGTTCCATCCGCGCACTCAAGAATATAACAAAAGTGGGGCATCGTTGATCCAACTGCTAAACACGTGGACTATAAAACTATTTCCGTTTTTTGTTGCGCTCCATTAGCCTGCCCAGGAACATATGATTGAGTCGTTCGCCAAAGGATGAAGAATCAGCTTTTTCTGCTGCAATATTCTGCCAGTCCGCTTTGGTGCGTTCGTTAAGCCAGCGGTCGCGGGCCTTCACTGCATCATCCAGAAATTCCGTAACGGACTTATCGTCTCCGCGCTCAATTTCATCACGCAACTTTTGCAGGGAGGTCATATAAGCATCCAGGACGCGCAGTGTATTTTCGCGATTTCCTAATGCAGCCTCGCCTAATGATCGAGCTTCATCATGATAGGCAAGCGCAGCAGTCGCTGTTGCGTATGGACGAGCCGCCACCTTGCGCGCTTCCACCCAGCCCGGCTGATCCACGGTCGCGTCGAGCAAGGCTGCCGCGGCAAGTTGTGGCAATAGATGCGTGGATGCCAGCAAACCATCCGCTTCCACCGAGTCGGCGAACAAGACCTGGGCACCCAGCAATTCAATCAAATCAGTGGCAAGTTTTACAGCTTCGCCCGGCGTTCCAAAAGGCGCGCTCACCAGGAATAAACCATTTCTGAAAAGGTCCACGCGTGCGGCTTCGACACCCAGTTCAATTCCGTGCAGGTAATCCGCGCCCGCAGCAGGAGACAGCCCAACATAATAACGTCCCTGAGGAATAAGCTCATTGACCCACGCGGCCACTGTCGCCTTCGCGGGAGCCGTATCCAGGATCACAGTCCCATCCTGCAGATCGCGCGCGATGTATTCCAGCGTTTCCCGGATCTCACTTAATGGAAGGCATAAAAGGACGATATTCGCATTGCTCACTGAAGATGGCAGGTTGACCTTGGTTTCATCCACCGCGCCGGCCTTGTGCGCGGCACGGGCCCTTTCGTAATCCTTGTCATGCCCCACGCGTTTGATGGATTTTTGTTCTGCAAGAGCCAGCCCAATAGAGGCGCCCACCTGACCCAGACCGATGATAGTGATTTGTACGCTCATAATATCCTCGCAAATTGTATCGACTGGATTATTATAATGCCAATACCCGACCTTTAGTGTTCTGCCCTTTAAATTGCGAGAACCGCGGACGCCGACCGCGGCTCTCTACGAAAGGAGGAGAAGAGAAATCACCTTACTGCTCCAAATTTATCATAAGGGAGTCAAACGTGCTTGACGTACAGCCTACGATTACCCTACGATTGTCCGACAACTGAAACGAGCGGCTCGGGAGCCATAAAGCTTGCTTCTGCACTCCAAAAACGCGCTATAATAGAACAAATTTTCCACGTAAATACAACCAAATTAAATATCCAATTGAGAGGAGAAAAATGCCGGACTACGCCATTGAAACACAAGGCCTTGGGCGCGTCTATAAGATCCGCGGCAACAAAAAGGAAAGGCAGGTTCGCAAGGAACTGGTCGCTTTGGA
>JAXIPJ010000114.1:0-9752 GCA_045402985.1 Anaerolineales bacterium | reverse complement strand
TATCCCGATTCATACGACCCTTGTTTCAAGTATTTGCCGCCGCTGTTATTTTCAATAATGATAATGAAATCCTCCTTGTCAAATCCACCTATCAGCGCTTTCATCCGTGGGGCCTGCCCGGAGGCAGCCTGGATTATGGTGAATCAGCGGAGGATGCAACTCTGCGCGAAGTTTGGGAGGAAACAGGTTTTCAAGTGAAGATCGAAAGGCTTCTGGTTGTCAAAACCTGGAGGCCCGATCGCTTGGGCTTGTATTATTTGTGCAGGATTGTTGGCGGTGAATTTCGCCCGAATAATGAAGTGTCAGAGTTTGGTTATTTTTCGTTAGAGCATTTGCCCGACGTACGCCCTGTGGATGTGAATATGATAAAACAGTTGTCAGGCCATGCTCTCGATGACGACTTGAGCAAGTACAATGGTGAAGCATGAACTGGCTTGAAGTTTCTCTTACAGTGAACGGTGAGCTTGCAGAAGCGGTTGCAGATGTATTAGCGCGTTTTGCATATAGCGGAGTGATGATGGAACAGGGGGTCAAATATATGGACGACGAAGATGCTGGCACACCTACAGGACCTATCACTGTCCGCGCCTATCTGGAAGTGGATGACCAGCTTGAAGAGACGCGCCAGAAACTCGAAGAGTCCCTTTATTATCTTGGCAGGATCCAACCCTTGCCCGCCGCATCTTACAAACAAATAGAAGACCAAAATTGGATGGAGGCCTGGAAGCAGCACTATAACCCGATCCTCATTGGCAAAAGATTGGTCATTGTCCCGGCATGGATGGAATCTCCTGAACCAGGTCGCCTGGCTATTAAGATCGATCCCGGCATGGCGTTTGGAACAGGTACACATCCCACGACACAGTTATGCTTGGAATTAATGGAAAGAGCGATACTTGATATTCGAGATTCGAAAAAGGAGAATAGAGATAGCGATACAGCAAATGCTTCCCGAATATCGAATATCGAAACCCGAGTTATCGATGTTGGCTGCGGTTCCGGCATCCTTTCTATCGCGGCGATTAAACTTGGCGCGGCAAAAGCTTTGGGCGTGGATATTGATCCTGGGTCGATTGTCAATGCGCGTGAGAATGCGAATACCAATCATGTGGGTGATGAACTTGTCCTGGATGTTGGCTCTGTGCAGGAAATACTGGATGGCAAGTTCGCTTTCAGCAAAGCGGCGCTGGTCGTTGCAAATATTCTTGCGCCTGTGATCGTCCGTCTCTTTGACGCGGGGTTGGCGGATCTGATCGAAGATGACGGCGCCATCGTCTTAAGCGGGATCCTGCAAGAGCAGGCACAAAGCGTCATTGAGGCGGGGCAGGCAAAAAGTTTAAGAATGATCGAGCGGAGACAGATGGGAGATTGGGTGGCGTTGACGATGAGTCGTCGTTAAGTCCATTTTTATCACCCGTATGTCAGCTTGTCTATTTTGTTTTACAAGGATAAAATGTTTCCCAATTACAAAGTGCCGCATAAACATCTAAACTCGAAATAAATAATTTCGCCCGGAATTTATTCCGAAAAGTTTAGCAAATAATGAGACAAGCGGTAACTTTAAAAGGAGAATGCAGCATGAGTAAAAATTTCACAAAAGTAGTTCTCGCAATTACTTCATTGGCACTGGCATCATTAAGTTGTGGGGCATTTTCTTCAATATTGGGTAGCGGGTCACTGCTGGAGGATGATTTCTCCAGCGACAGCAGTGGTTGGGGTACCGGCACCGACTCGGATAGCGCTGTCGAATATTTAGATGGCGGCTTGAATATGGTGGTGTTCACGCAAAATTATTTTGTATGGAGCACGCCTGACGATGTTGATTATGAAAATATTCATATTGAAGCAACCGCCGTCAACAATGGCACTGATCTCACCACTGCCTTCGGTATTATGTGTAATCAACAGGTGATCGAAAATTCATTTTATTATTTTGCTGTAACACCCGGCGGAGAGTATGCGATTGCCAAGGCTCAGACTGGGCTCACAGATGTGTTCCTGACGAACAACGATCAATGGGCTGCTTCTGACCTGATAGCGCAGAACGCGGCGTCGTATCGCATCGGCGCGGACTGTGGAAATAATGGCACGCTGACCCTGTATGTGGATGGTCAGCAGATCGCCACTGTCAATGACAGCGCGCACGGCATTGGTGGCGTTGGGCTCTTCACCTGGAGTGCACAAGACGCGGCCACGACAAATGTGACCTTCGACGATTTTGTGATGACGAAACTGCCATAACGACTCTTGCATTGAATTGGAATCCTGCGCCCGAATAGGTGCAGGATTTTTATTTTCTGCGCAGCAGATCTGTGTCTAAATCGCAATTGAATTTCAAATCAAAGAGTCGTAGAATGGGATAATTCAAAGCCCGATTATCAGGAGCGTTAAATGGATAATTTGCAACCTGGGCAAATGCTCGGCAATTATCGAATTATCAATCAAATTGGTCAGGGGGGCATGGCAACGGTCTACAAGGCCTACCAGCCGTCGATGGATCGCCATGTGGCGGTCAAGGTTTTGCCGAGCCAACTGGCGGAAAGCAAGGAGTTCGTAGCGCGCTTTCAGCAGGAAGCGCGCACCATCGCCCGCCTGGAACATCCTCATATTTTGCCAGTCTTTGATTATGGCGAAAGCGATGGCACTGCCTACTTCGTGATGCGCTATCTCGAAGCGGGCACGCTCAAAGATAGAATGGTGGCGGGCCGGCCACTTCCATTGGATGAAATTGACCGCATCTTTACACAGTTGACCGACGCTCTGAGTTATGCACATAGTCACGGCGTCATTCACCGCGACCTGAAGCCTGCAAACGCGCTTGTCGATTCAAATGGCAATCTTTTCCTCACCGACTTCGGTATTGCAAAATTATTGGAAAGCGCCTCTCCCCGTTTAACCCAAACCGACGCCATTATGGGCACGCCAGCCTACATCAGCCCTGAGCAGGCGCAGGCACAAACAGTGGATCAACGCTCCGATATTTATTCGCTCGGCATCATTCTCTACGAAATGGTCACGGGCCGCGTGCCCTTCACTGCAGATACGCCGCTGGCAATTATCCTCAAACATATCAGCGATCCCATGCCGCTGCCCTCTCTAATCAAAACTGATATTCCTGCTTCCATCGAAAAGGTGATCCTCAAAGCCCTCGCAAAAGAACCACAGGATCGATTTGCCACCGCCGCAGAATTTTTGTCCGCATGGAAGCGCGCACTGGATGAAAAGGATTCTGCGCCGCGCGCCGCGAAAACGATCTCTGCTCCCGCCTCCCTCCCACCGACGCGGGGTCCCGTTACCCAGGCTGCTCCCCAATCTGGAAGGTCCGCGGGCTGGGTGGTTGGCTGTCTGGTGGGCATCTGTCTATTATTAGCTGTGGGCGCAGGGGCCCTATTCCTTGCTTCCAATTGGCAAAGCCTGCCCTTCGGAGCCACGGATGTTTCTCCAGTAACCGTCACTGCAAATATTCCTCCACCAACCATCACCCCAAATATTCCTTTGCCGACCGAAACTGCAATTCCCATCGTTGTTGCTGGCCTCCTTTTGGAGGATGATTTTTCCGTGGACAACAATTGGGGCACAGGCACAGATTCGGATAGTGCAGTTGAATATGCAGATAATACTTTGAATTTCGTTGTTTTTACCAAAAACTATTTCGTGTGGAGTACGCCTAACGATGTTGATTACGAAAATATTCATATTGAAGCAACAGCCGTCAACAATGGCACAGATTCCACAACCGCCTTCGGTATTATGTGTAATCAACAGGTGGTCGAAAATTCGTTTTATTATTTTGCTGTAACACCTGGTGGAGAGTATGCGATTGCCAAATCAGAGTCAGGTGAAACCGATCTATTCCTTACCAATAATGACCAATGGGCTTCATCTGATTTGATCGCGCAGAATGCTGATTCTTATCGCATGGGTGCAGATTGTGGCAATGGCACGCTAACCCTGTATGTGGATGGACAGCAGATTGCTTCAGTCTCTGACATATCTTATACAGGTGGCGGCGTTGCACTTTTTACCTGGAGCGCAGAAGATGCCACAACAACAGATGTCAGCTTTGACGATTTTGTAATGACGGAACTTCCGTAAGGCGTTTATAGGCTCAAGTACATGGAAACTTCGGCTTTCTTCCCAGTTCAATTATCGAAATTTTGTGCTATGATTCGATGAACATGGATCGCCGTAGACTCTTCTTTTACCTGCTTCTGAATGTGGTTATTTCTGCCTGTGTCACTGGCACCATCCTATTCTGGTACGACCGTAACTATCGCTCGGTGAGCCTGTCTGCTGTTCAACCCGCCATACCAGATGTCAATCCCGGAACTGCTTCAGTGGCGACTCTCAATCCGCAAACGGATATTCCCGTGGAGATCGTCAGCGTGATCGGCGCAGGGACGTTGAGTGCCGAGTGGGTGGTGGTAAGGTATAAAGGGGAGGATCAGCTCAATCTGGCAAACTGGGAGCTGAGAGATGGTGACCGAAATATTTTTGTCTTTCCTCAACTTGTTTTGCATAAGAATGGCGCGGTGCAGGTGCACACTGCCTCAGGCACCAACACCGTAATTGATTTATACTGGAGCGCCGGCGATCCCATCTGGGAATCTGGCGAAGAAGCGCAATTATTTGATCCCAGCGGAAATTTGCGCTCGGTGTATAAAGTTCCATAAATACTTCGGTGGTTTTGATACGCCTTCGGCGGTCGTCTCAGGCTATTCAACCACCAGTGCAGAAATAAAATGACTCAAGCACTCTACCGAAAATACCGACCTAAAGAATGGGACGAAGTTGTGGGGCAGAATCATGTCGTCACGACTCTCAAGAATGCCATCGCGGCGGACCGCGTCGCGCATGCCTATCTCTTCGCGGGTTCGCGCGGGACTGGCAAGACCACGCTCGCGCGCCTTCTAGCAAAAGCAGTCAATTGCACGAATCCCGACCCAACCAAACGACCTTGTAATGAATGTGAACACTGCAAAGCGGTCAATGACAACCGTTTTATGGATCTAATCGAGATCGACGCAGCTTCAAATACCAGTGTGGATGACGTCCGCGATTTGCGCGACAAGATCAACTTCTCGCCATCGCAGGGCAAGTACAAGATCTACATCATTGACGAAGTTCACATGCTTTCGACCGCGGCGTTCAACGCGCTCCTCAAAACTCTCGAAGAACCGCCGCCGCATGCCATCTTTGTTTTAGCCACCACTGAGATCCATAAAATTCCTGCAACTGTTTTGTCGCGTTGCCAGCGTCATGAGTTCCGCCGCGTGCCTGTGGCTGAGATCGTTGCGAATCTCAAAATGATCATCAAGGCAGAAAAAATACAGGCAGATGATGATGCGCTCATTCAGATCGCGCGTCAATCTGCGGGTGGCATGCGCGATGCCCAATCGTTGCTCGATCAACTCTCGTCTACAGGTGATAAGATCACGCTGGCGCTCGCGCAAACGGTACTCGGCACCGCCACCAGCCAAACTGTGTTGGATGTCATTTCATCCGTTATGGATCACGATCCCGCGCGTGGGCTTGAGACCATTCATAAGGCTCTTGATGCTGGAGCAGATCCCCGTTCGCTGTCGCGTCAAATTGTTGAATATCTGCGCGGTCTCATGCTCATCCAAATGGGCAACGCCAATCAAGTGGAAGCCACGGCGGATGTGAAGAAGCAGATGCAAGCGCATGCGAAATCTTTTTCTACCAGCGACGTTTTGCGTATGATGAAGTCGTTTAATAATGCAGCGACGGATCTGCGCGGCGGCTGGCAGCCATCTTTGAGTCTGGAACTCGCATTGGTGGAAGTGTTGGACGCGCCGAATGAGTCGACTCTGTTACCTGCCGCGCCGGTTCGTACCAAGCCTCAGCCTGCTACCGTTTCAAGAACCGAGTCCCAGCCTCAGGCTGAGTCCGAACCGGCTTTGCATCCAACAGAGAAGTCTGCGCTCAGCTCGGGAGATGTCATTAAGGCGTGGAAGCAGCTATCCGCGTCACTTCCAAAAACGCAGGCAAATCTGTCTGCATTGTTGAACTCAGTCAGAATGATCGATATGCAAGGCAAGACGTTGATCCTGGGTCTGGCGAGTGATGTGCTGGTTTCAAAGATCGATAAGCCCGATCAGATCGAAGCGATACAGAAATTGATCAAAGACGAGTTTGGTGTGGATGTGAGCGTGCGTTGTACGGTGACGAATGCGAAAGGTAAGATCCCGCCTAATGTGCAGCAGGATGGGATGGTGGCAACTGCCATCCAACACGGCGGCGAGATCGTGGATATGCAGGATTGACTTGACAGAATAAGTGTAAATATGGTTTCGTGATTTGACTGCAAAGATATCTTCTCGAAGCGTTTCTATCTGGCGAGCTATCGCCATCACATCAATCGTTGGGCACATACTTACAATTTGGTTTTCTAGTTTTGGTTTAGTTGAAAAGGCATCAATATTATATTGGCAGAGATTTAGTGCATTTTTCATTTTCTTAAGGTTTTTAACCTTTGTTATTGCACTCATTGCTATCTGGTTTTCGAGTGAGACCAAAGTTCGTGATTGGATGACTTTTTTTGCAGTAATAGCTAGTTGTTGTATGTTGGGCTTTGTTAACTACATGTCACTTTTTACCTCTAGTTTTGTTAATCATGTTGGAACAGTCGAATTGAAGGGCAAAATTTATCAGCTTGCTACAGTTGAAAAGTTTGATGATGAGACAAATTACAACCTTGGCGAATGTGATTATACGGGTTACACATGTACATTTCATAGTGTATATAGTTCATATTTAGGTGCTGCTGGCCACGTGCCTGAAATTAGCTTGAGCGATGATTCTCAGCAGTTGGAAATAAAAATTAACGATGAAATTGTTTACATCTACGATGGTGTTCAAGAACAATGTATAGATAGCGATTTCGGTGATTGTATGATTAGTAAACCTTGAGGAGTGATTTATGGCTAAAGGATTTAACAAGGGGCCTGCAGCAATGGGCGGGCAAAGCGGTATGATGCAGCAATTGCAGCGCATGCAAAAACAAATGGAAGAGGCGCAGGCGAAACTTGCCGAAGAAACAGTCACGGCAACCGCGGGCGGCGGCGCGATCAAAGTAGTGATGACTGGCGACCAGAAATGTCGATCGGTTGAGATCTCGCCAGATCTTTTGAAGGACTCGGATGCCGAAATGTTACAGGATTTGGTCTTGTCCGTTGTGAACATGGCGCTCGATCAATCGCGCGCACTGGCTGAACAAAGAATGGGTCCGCTTGCGGGCGGGTTGCCATTCTAAAGTGGTAAACAGATACAATGTTATTACCTGAATCCATTCAATCACTAATTAATTCACTGGAACGACTCCCCGGCATTGGACCGAAGTCCGCCTCGCGCTTGGCGTTCTATCTGTTACGCGCCACCGATGATGTTTCGCAGGATTTGGCAACCGCGCTGGCAAATCTAAAAGCAAATACGGCGTTCTGTCAGGAATGTTTTAATATCACCGAAGCGGGTCGTGAACGCTGTGAAGTATGTGAGTCCACGCAGCGTGACGGTGCTGTGATCTGTGTCGTTGAAGAAGCATTGGATGTTTTAGCTTTGGAACGCACAGGCGGCTATCAGGGAAAGTATCATGTCTTACAGGGAGTCTTATCTCCCATCGAAGGCATTGGTCCTGATGATTTGAAGATCAAGCAATTGATTGCGCGCACCGCGAATGGCGGAATCAAAGAAGTAATCCTGGCGACAAATCCCAGTATGGAAGGGGACGCAACCGCCCAATATTTGCATGGTCAGTTGAAGCCTTTCGGAATTCAAGTGACACGGCTCGCGCGTGGTTTGCCCATGGGCGGTGATTTAGAATATGCAGACCAAAATACATTATCGCGTGCTTTATCTGGAAGACAAGAGATGTGATCAACTCACCCCGCCAGGGGCGTTTTTATTCCTTAAGTAAAGCATCCAATACATTATCAAGCCTGGGAGTCTCAGCCGAGTCTTTGAAACCTGCCATACGATGATAGATCTCTACCGCGGCTTCGTGGAATCCATTTGGCAGACCTGCCTCTTGAAATGTGGACGCGATCTCATGCATTTCGCCTTCGAATCTCCATGCTTTGGCAGTTGCGCGCGTCACCCTTCGATCTACCTGTTCTGAGAAATTTGAATCGTCCATATCCCATAGTTGGTAGAGTTCAGCACGCACACCAAGCGACTCGGCTGTTGCCAGAATCGCGGCGAGCAGGGATGTGATCCCTTTTGAGTAGGCTGCGTAACACATCTTCAAAGCAGACGCTTTGCCAATTTCATCTCCGATGATTTTTGTTTCGAGTGGTCCGTTTGTAAAGCATTCTGCTATTATGTTTGCATCTTTGCCAGATAAATAAAGCCACGTATCGTTTGGATTCCATGCAGGTCCGCCGATGATGCCGCCGTCGACGAAATGGATGCCTGTTGATTCCATCATTTGCCCAATCTTTATCGCGCGTTGATGCGAAATGGCATTTCCATCCAAATAATAGCCATTGAATCCATGCCTGATCACCGAATTTGCCACATCTTCCGCTGCATGCGGAGGACAAATACAGAAAATGATCTCGCAGTTCTGACAAAGTTCTGCCAATGAATCAAACTCAAGCAAGCCATACTTTTCTGCACGCAGGCGGGTTTTGTCACTGCGATTTTCTGACGCCCAATACACCGCATGTCCGTTATTAATTGATGATGCCGCGATGGAGATTCCCATTTCACCAGGATGCAGGATTCCGATTTTGGTCATAGTCTCTCCTTATTTTCGTCAGTATAGCATGCGCACACGGTAAAATATCCGTGATGAAAATAACCATACTCAATTATGGTTCGTGCGGTGATGTTCAGCCATTCCTTCTGCTTTCACTTGGATAGGGCAAAGGGATGCTCTGTCAAACTTGCGGCGCTTTCTCGATTCAAGGATCAGGTTGAGGAGCACGGCATCTATTTTGTCCCTTTGGCTGCGACCCCGAAGATTTGAGTCGGCTAGGAATGATGCTGGCACAACTTTATAAAAATCGTGCGCGTGATCATGCGTCATGCCATCGAGATCGGCGTAGGTTCAAGGCCTGTACTTGTAAAAAACTGTCAGTCGAGAAATTAGCGCGCGTGATTGCCAAGGCGGAGGAAAATGATGTTCGCAAGCGTGCGCAGGTTATCGGTCAAGGAATCAGAAGCGAAAATGGGGTAAAATGTGCGGTGGAGTTGATCTAAGAGCATTTATCGAACTGGAGATCAGGCACAATATTTTAAGGTTTAATTGTCCGATGACCTATTGACAAAATCGGTAAAAATCGTATAATCAACGTTCGCCAGTAGTTATACAGATCTCGTCCCCTGACAGATCATTGAAAACTTAGTGAGCAGTCTCTAGTCAGAGACACAAGCCTGTTGGTTTGGCAGTCTGACGAGCCGATGTCGAAAGACGAATGACATCGGTGTTTTCGTCTGTAAATGCCTTGACAGGTCAAAGTGGGGCGTGTAAAATCCGTCCGCTTTGGTACCAGCACTTTAACAACTGAACAGTGATAGGAAGCAACAATTTTGTCGATCCAGTAAAAAATCCGTACAAACTACACTCGTAAGAGTGAAAAATTTTTTGCGGAGAGTTTGATCCTGGCTCAGGATGAACGCTGGCGGCGTGCCTAATACATGCAAGTCGAACGAGGTGCTTTTGTAGCAATACGAGAGTATCCTAGTGGCGAACGGGTGAGTAACGCGTTGGTGACCTACCCCAAAGTGTG
>JAXIPJ010000373.1:0-7580 GCA_045402985.1 Anaerolineales bacterium | reverse complement strand
GTGGAAACACTCTCGCGCGATGAATTTGAAGGCATATTCCCGCCGCCATTCCCCAAGAAGAGCGGCACGCCCCAAGTAATTGCAATGTAAGTTCCGTTGTTTGTTTTTGTTGCTCTGTCGGGGTCTCAGACCCCGACAAGCATTACCTGAACAGAAGAGTCTCCCAATTTCGGGAGGCTCTTTTCCTTGTCTACTTGTTTACCTATATACCTGACTACTTCACTTCTTCCTTATGTTGCCTGATCAATTCGCGCCGCAGTATCTTGCCAACCGTTGTCTTCGGTAGTTCGTTTCTAAATTCAAAATGTGTGGGCACTTTATAAGGTGCGAGCCGTTCCTTGCAGTATGCCTTTAGCTCTGCCACCGATAACTCTTCACCGGGCTTCAACACGATCCATGCTTTGACTGTTTCTCCGCGATTTGGGTCAGGGATGCCGCCTACGCCTACTTCCAACACTTTTGGATGTGAAGCGATCGCTTCCTCCACCTCACGCGGCCAGACCTGGAATCCGCCCGGCTTGATCAACTCCTTCTTTCTATCTACGATATAGAAATACCCGTCTTCATCCATGCGAACGATATCGCCCGTGTAGAGCCAGATTTTTCCATCCTTATCTTTACGCAGAGAATTCGCCGTCTCGGTCGGCATGTTGTGATAACCTTTCATTACCTGGGGGCCATGCAGCAGGAGTTCACCTATCTCGCCTTGCGGGAGATCTGTCTCACCATCGTCCAGACTGACTATTCTGCATTCCATATTGGGCAACGGCATACCGATCGAACCCGTCTTGTTTATGCCCAGAAGGGGGTTGCAATGTGTTCCTGTAGGTGCTTCTGAAAGACCATAACCTTCAAAGACCTTGCCGCCTGTTAGAGTCTCAAATTGTTCTTTTGTCTCGCGCATCAGCGCGGCGGAGCCAGAGATGCAGGCTTTGATGGAGGAGAGATCGTACTTGTGTGCTTTTACATCAGGATGATTGTTGATGCCGTTATACAAGGCCGGTACACCCGGGAAGATCGTGCAACGGTATTTAGCGATGTTATCCATCACATCCTTCAGGTCGCGTACATTTGGAACCATTACCATCGTCGAGCCTGTTGCTATCGACAGATTCATGCCTGCCACCATCCCGTACACATGAAAGAGCGGAATGCCCATTAGGAAAACTTCCTTTCCCTCTTCCAAATTTACGAACCAGCCGCGCAGTTGCAAAGTGTTCGATACCACATTGTGATGCGTAGCTACTGCGCCTTTTGAGACTCCCGTGGTTCCGCCTGAGTATTGGAACAAAGCCGTATCATCGGGATCCACTTCCACCTTCGGAGGAGGCGCACCTTTATACTTGCTGAGCAGATCCTGCATCCAAACTTCGCCTTCCTGTAAACCACCTTCGATCCTAAATCCGCCTTTCTTTTCGCGCGCAAGGGTAAATAACAAACGCATCAATGGAGGCAATGACTCTTTCAAGTTGGTCACGATCAGCTTTTTGATCTTGGTTTTGGGCTGCGCCTTTTTGATGGTGTTATAAAAATTTGTCATCACAAACATCACTTCGATGCCCGCATCGCTGGCCTGATGTTCAATTTCGGGAGGTGTGTAAAGAGGGTTGGTTGCCACCACCGCGCCACCTGCCTTGAGAATTCCATAATACGCGATCACGAACTGCGGTGTGTTCGGCATGAAGATGCCTACACGGTCGCCCCTCTTTACGCCCATATCTACCAGCGCCGCCGCCATCCGATCCGTGAGCTCGTTCATCTCCTTAAATGTGATGACCGCGCCTTTGAAGATCGTGCAGGCGCGGTCTGGATATTTGCGAGCCGACTCCTCAAGAAAATGAAATAGCGGCGCATTTGGAATTTCAACTGTATGCGGAACTCCCTTATCGTAATGAGCAAGCCACGGTTTATCGTTCATGATGTCTCCTCTTCACTGATTGGTTGAAGTATATACAATGCAGAATCAAAAGTCAACTAAATATATGTTACGTTCCCATTTCTCAGCCGCCATCCATCTCTGAAATCACAAAGATTGACGAATATGCACTTCGATATTTTCAACGACTCCTTCTGTGGCTTTGAACCATTTAATATTCGGATCAGATTCCTTAAACCAATTTGCCTGCCTGCGGACAAAAACCCTCGTTGCGCGTCGGATCTCGACTTTGGCCTGCTCCTCGTTTAATTCACCGTTGACCATCCTGATGCATTCCCGATACCCGATCGCGGTCATGGTCGGCAGGGCGGGGGAGTAGCCTCTCTGCAATAAGCCTTTGACTTCATCTAAAAATCCGTTTGCAAACATGGCCTCAATGCGTTGATCGACTCTTTCATATAATTCCGCGCGTGGGCGCGTCAGTCCAATCGTGATAAGGTGATAAGCGGATTCGCTTTGTCCGCGCTGATCGGAGAATTTTCTACCCGTCGTCAGGATCACTTCCAGCGCGCGGATGGTTCTTCGATAATTACGCGCGTCGATCTTCTCTGCCGCCACCGGGTCAAGTCTCTTTAGTTTGTCGTGTAGCCACAACAGCCCCTTTGTCTCTTTTAGCTTCTCCAATTCATTTCGTAATCGTTCATCTGCCTTTACCTCCGGCGGACTCCATCCCTCAGTGACCGCGCGAATGTATTGACCAGTGCCTCCGACGAGAAGCGGAATTTTTTTGCGTGTATAAATGTCAGTAATAGTTTCGCGCGCTTTTTGCTGAAAGACTGCGAGACTCAATATCTCATCGGGGTTTGCGATATCGATCAAATGATGGGGCACGCGCATTTGCTCTGCGCGCGTAGGTTTGGCTGTGCCAATATCCATGCCGCGATAAAAGAGACGCGAATCTGCTGAGACAATCTCTCCATTGAGTCGTTCCGCAAGTTGAATCGCGATCTCCGTTTTGCCAACAGCAGTCGGGCCAACAATCAATATCAAGGGTTGTTTCGACATTCGACTTTTAATAATGTCCCCAAATTTTTCTCAATTTTGTCTCTAAAATGGTTTCGATATCTTGCAATTCTTCATCTGATATATCTCTGATCGGGTTAAGTATCTCGATATTGAATTTGGCAAAACCGGCTGGCCATTCATACTTTAGTTCGTTTAAGGATGTCTTTGAATTACAGCAGGGAACAACTATACTTAAATCCATAAATTTGTTCTTGTAGGCTTCATCCATAGCTTCTTTCCACCACATTTCATCAATTACCGAGCTGCAATTTGGGCAATTTATTCTTTCCAAATTGGCTCCCGGGTCTACAAATTCAGGGTTATCGCTTTGCTTGGAATGTATACTATCAGCCAGTGGAAATAATACGTCAACAGAAGCCATAGCTCTCTGTTTTGAATATTCCTTTGGCACATAAGTATGAGAAGAAGGTATTAGCTTAAGTATACTATCGGACATATACAACTTTTTGGTTAACCGATTGCATTCTCAAAATGCGTGATCTTCAGTGTTGACTTTGGTTTCCCCTCAATTGAGATCACATCGATCTGCCAGTGATCGATTTCATGCTCTGCGGCGTAATGTTCGGCGCAGGCCAGCATGTGCGTCTGCTTTCGCAAATTGACTGATTCTTCCGGCAGTCCCATTTTATTGGAGGTGCGCGTTTTGACTTCAACGAAAATAGTAATATCATTTTGCGTGGCAACTATGTCTATTTCACCGTAAGGGGTGCGTGCATTGCGTGCAATGATCACAAGTCCGCGCTCGGCAAGATAATCGGCAGCGGCGTCTTCTCCCCATTTGCCGATCTGCTGGTTATGTTTCACTTCAGAGACTCTCTTAGAATGGCTATCAGGCGTTCGTCGAGACTGCGTTTGAGCGGCCTGGTGTTTTGTGTGAGGCGACCATAGAGTTTGAGCATGATCTTTGTTGTGCGTTTGATATCGTATTGCTCGGAGGCTTTTCGAGCCGCGAGGCCCATTTTCTTCCGTAACTCGTCATGGCTGCAAAAGTAGGTGAGCTTGGCTGTAAAAGAGGCGATATCGTTTGTTGCAAGCAGGCCCGTTTCCCCGTCTGTGACTGAATCGCCGACTCCAGGTGAGTCGATTCCCATGATGGGGAGTCCCGTTGCCATGCCTTCGATAACGGAAAGTGGATGGACTTCCGTGACTGAGGCGGTGATAAATGCGTCACACATGGCGAGATGGGCAGGCAGGTCGTCGTAGCGAATCATTCCAATTAATCGGACCCGATCCTGAATTCCAAGTTTCTCCGGGAGCGGCGTGATCGCTTCCTCGTGTTCCTTTTGTCCACCGCCGATAATGAGCAGGTGGACATTGGGGAGCACCTGCGAGACGCCCGCAAATGATTGCAGGAGGAATTCGAGATTCTTTTCAGGCGCAATGCGGCCCGCGTACACAAGCAAAATATCTTTTTCAGTAAAACCAAAATCCGCGCGGGAGAGCGGATTCGCCGAACGGAATCTTTTCAAGTCCACGCCATTTGGCACCACTTCAATGGGGCTTGCCACCTTGAATTCGCGCAGGACTTTTTTCATGCCTTCGGATGGCGAAATGACCAGGTCGACTGCATCACAGAAATGAGGCATGTAGGCCTGAAGCAGGCCCAGGCTTACCTCTTCCGGCATGATTGGAAGGCGCGCTTGCGCGTACAGATCGTAGCGGGTGTGATTGGTATAGATCACAGGGATCTGGCGGGCACGACTATAGCGAAGGGCGAGGCGTCCGCTAAGGAATGGATGATGAACGTGAATCACATCCATTGTTTGGAGAAGCTTGCGCGCCTGGGTTTTATAGCGGAGTGAGAGATAAAAGCCGGTATCTCCCAGAGCCAGGCCCGGGCTCCGAATGACGCGAGGTTCGTCATCTTGATAGTCAACGTCACCAAACGTGAAGACGTACACTTCATGACCGGCCTCTTCAATGATGCGTTTGTTAAGGTCAACATAATTCGTAACGCCACTAATATAGGGCTTGTAGGCATCTACCATCATTCCGATTCGCATAAATGAATAGTAAGGGTTTGCAGCATGGCTGTCAAGATAAATCCTCGTCCAATCTGTGGGCAGCCGAATTATCGCTATGGTAGAATGACGCGGGAGGAGTAAATTTGGTCAAGCTAATTATGCGTGACAAGGAATATCAGATAAAACCCGGCATGACGCTGCTCTCAGCACTGCATAAGAGTGACATTGTGCCTGAGTCTGTGATCGCGACCCGGGACGGAGAGATGATATTGGAGGATGAAATTTTGAAGGATGGCGATGTGATCAAGTTGATCGCTGTGATATCCGGTGGCTCATGTCATCGCGAGGAACAAAGTGACGAAGCAATCCGCATCTGAACTAGGAGATTGCTCACCTGCACTGCACCGACCGCAGTGCGGTGCAAGTGTTGTCGCAACGAACGCTCCTCGCAATGACGGGTGGTTAACATGAAATGTCGTAAATGCGGCGAGAAGGCTTCTGTCCATATGCGTCAGCACAAACTGGCTTTGTGTAAGGAGCATTATCTCGAATGGGTGCCTGAGCAGACCGAACGCTTCATCAAGAAATATCAAATGTTCACGCCCGATGAGAAGACCCTGGTCGCAGTTTCGGGTGGCAAGGATTCGCTTGGGCTGTGGGATATTCTCGTGAGGCTCGGCTACCAGGTGGATGGACTGTATCTCGGCCTTGGGATTGACGGGGGAATTAATTATTCTCACGAGTCGCAACGTCTCACTGAAAAATTTGCAGTGCAGAATAATTTGAAACTTCATATCGTGGACATAGAAAAGGAATACGGTCAACCCATCCCTGTGCTTGCGGAAATATCTCATCGCGGACATGGCAAACCGTGCGCGGTCTGCGGATTGACAAAACGCCACGAGATGAACCGCATCGCGCGGGACCTTGGGTATGATGTGCTTGCGACTGGTCACAATCTCGACGACGAAGCCGCGGTGTTGTTTGGGAATACGTTGAATTGGTCGAGTGAATATCTATTGCGCCAGGGCCCGGTTCTGCCCTCAGCCGACGGTTTGGCGCGCAAGGTGAAGCCGCTCTGCCGCTTCTACGAACGCGAGATGACAGCTTATTGCGTAGCGCGGGGGATTGAATATATTTATGAAGAATGTCCATTTGCTGAGGGTTCGCAATCCATTTATTACAAGGAATTGCTCAACCAACTTGAAACGACCCGCCCTGGCGCAAAGTTGACATTTTACCTGCGTTTTCTTGAAGCGCGCAAAAGCGGAGAGTTGTTCATTGAGAAAGATATCGATAGGGCGCATTTGCATCCCTGCGAGAGGTGCGGACAGCCCACCTCTGCACCTGGTCTGTGTTCGTTTTGCAGGACAATGGAGAAGGTGAACTCTGTTCCTGCTTCCTAGGGCTGGTTTATCAATTGTGCTGCTTCTTATGGTGGGTGCAAAGTTAGGTCGGTTGCCAATCCGACTTACGCCGCCTGTCAAGTAGTCTAGTTCTTCGTGGGGGATTCCTAATGGCTCCATATTTCTTTCTTAGAATATTTGTGCTAGAATAAGAGTAATTCCTAATTGTTTTGGACTTCAAAACCTCAACACATCTGCGATAAGTATGGGCATGATATGGTAATTTCCATTGAAAACGCGGAACATTACGTCTGGGGTGGGATTTGCGATGGCTGGCATTTCCTTAAACGTGTTGACATGAGCGTGATTCAAGAATGTATCCCTGCGGGCGGTGCGGAAGTGGTGAATTATCACAATTCAGCTATGCTCCAGCCGCCGTCTCCGGCGGCGTGATTTCAGAAAAGGTATGATTCTGGAATGCAGGAGCTTGCTCCTGTACATTTCGACAGCAAGCTGTCGGACTCCAGAGAATTTATATGACACCACTTATCATCTCACAACAAACAGCACGAAGATTTGTTCTTGGTAAGCAAGGACTCTGGCCGGGCCGCCGTTGGAAAGGCAAAAAGGGGACAGCTGAAGCGATGCGCGCCTGTGAAGCGGTGCAACTCGATCCATTGAATGTGATCGCGCGCAGTCAGGATATTGTTTTGCACAGCCGGGTGCTGGATTACAAGCCCGATTATCTTTATCAGGTAGCATACAAGGACCGCGAGTTTTTTGATTATGGCGGCTGGCTGGCGATGTATCCGATGTCTGAGCTGCCATATTGGCGCGTGCACATGGAGAAACGCAGCCGTGATAAGCGCATTGAAGGCTTTGTGCTAGGTCATGAGGAATTGTTCGAGCAGGTACGCGCGGAGTTGCAGACGCGCGGTCCGTTGGGGAACCGCGATTTCGACGGAAATCATATTGGCTTATGGAATTATCGCGGCCGCAAGGACACCTCGCTGGCGTTGTTCGATATGTGGCTTTCGGGTGAGTTGATGATGCATCGCCGTGATGGTTTTAGCCGCGTCTATGACTTCCGTGAGAGCATAGCGCCAAAAGAGTTTGATTACGTGGCGAGCGAAAAAGAAGCAGAGGAATTCTTCGCTCGGAAGAGCGTCTCGTTTGTAGGTTTATTGCGCGAAGCCGGAATGAGGGTAAGTTTGCAGGATTATCTTCGTCGCACTTACACGCCGATAGAGATGAAGAGTCTGCTTGGGAGTTGGATCGAGTCTGGGATGTTTGCACAGGTTCAAGTCG
>JAXIPJ010000108.1:0-7882 GCA_045402985.1 Anaerolineales bacterium | reverse complement strand
GCTAGGACTTAATTTACTCGATTTTAATGCATCGCACAAGGAGAGAGTTGTAAAAAATCTCCTTTCATGCCTATAAGTGAAGATAACAAACCTGTAACTCCGGTGAGTTGGCGTCTTCTTTCGAGGAGTAAACTGCGCGGTGCGTTGAGGTGGAGGAGATACACAATCCGATAGCGGTAGAACTCCAGCATCTCGTTGACGGATGGGGAGGCCTGATCGGGATCCTGACTTCATCTGCAATGTCAATTTGCCTGCTCTGCTTCATTGGTTTCATCACCTTGTGTCATGATGGCGAGGTCCATGCAAATTTTGCAGGTAGGCCCGCCTTCTTCAGGCGCCCACAATAAAGGTTCGCGTCCGTTGCCGCCATACATTGGTTTTCCTTCACCATTGTCAAGGTGGCGAGCTGCGGGGCGCTTGGGATCCGTTCGTTGGCTGACTGCGTAAACAAGTTTCATGAGACTCCTTTCAATAAAAGAATTATACGCCTGCATATTGAGAAAAACCAACAACGCGCTATAATTCACCTTGATGAGTTCGATCACTGTTCCCATCAAGGCGGAGAAGCATCCGCATGTGCGACCGCTCAACGTCATCCTCGACCTCTCCACGGTAGCGGACCTGATTGAGCTGTGCTTTGCGCAAACCATGGACAATGAAGGCCAGCGGTATCTATCCGATATGCGCCGCGCCAGCCGCGACGATGGCTTCCTGAACTGGGCAAATCATTTGGCAGAAACAACCTCCCTGCCGCTCACAGGTTATGTCTGGGAGCAGGATGGGCGCATCATCGGCAATGCCAGCCTGATCCCATTTCGCGACAAGGGCAGGCGCATCTACCTGATCGCGAATGTGGCGGTGCACCCCGAATATCGCCGGCGCAGAATTGCGCATGTGCTTACACAGTATGCCATCGAACATGCGCGCGCAAAGAAAACGACCGCCATCTGGCTACATGTGCGCGATGACAACCCCGGCGCCATCAAACTCTACGCAAATTTAGGCTTTCAGGAGGTCGCCCGCCGCACCACCTGGCATGCCCGCCCCGACTCGTTTTCTCCCAAACTGAATGCGGATATTGAGATCGTGCCACGACATGCAGATTTTTGGTCCATGCAAAGGGACTGGCTTCGCCGCCTCTACCCCGACGCTTTGGGTTGGTATCATTCATGGAACTTCAACGCCCTTCGACCCGGCCTTGCCAACTGGCTGTATCTCTTATTCGTGGATTACAGCATCAAACAGTGGGCGGCAGTGCGCGGCAATCAATTGCTCGCCACACTAACGTGGATGCCGCAAGGGGGCAGATCAGATTCCCTTTTTGCCGCGACGGGTGAAACATCCGATCCTGAAGCGCTGACAGAGTTACTCATCCATGCGCGGCGCGCGCTGTCATCGTATCCCAAGCTCTCATTGGATTTTCCCGCTGGCGAAATGACCGATGCGATCACAGCTGCTGGCTTCAAACCGCGGCGAACGCTGATTTGGATGAAAGCATAACGCGACGAATTCCAATTCCTTTCGTATTTAATGTGACAACAATAAATAGGTCATGTCATTCTGAGCGCAGCGACACTTGCACCGCACGCACACCTGCCCCGGTGGGTCGGTGCCGGGGGTGCAGGTGAGAATCTCTAACACTGTGATTGAGACTCTTCATCGCGAGGCATCCCCTGAGTGAAAGTGTCGAAGGGAGCGCTCTCTCAGAGCGACATACATTCATTGAATAGGAGATCACATGACAAAATTCATTCTGCGTTGGGCTATTAACGCGATCGCATTATATTTGGCAGTCCTGATCCTGCCGGGTATTGACTTGAGAAGCGATCTCGTTTCGATCCTTTGGCTGGCACTTATCTTTGGTCTGGTGAACGCGCTGTTCCGGCCACTGATTCAATTGCTCACCTGTCCACTCATCATATTGACACTCGGTTTGTTCACACTGGTCATCAATACCTTCCTGTTCTGGCTGACGAGTGTCATCGGTCAATCGTTCGGCTTCGGGCTAACGATCAACGACCCGATCTGGTGGAACGCCTTCCTCGGCGGATTGGTAGTCAGCGTTGTGAGCGTTGTAATGACGCTGATCCTGAAAGACGAGTTGAAGTAATAAGAAATTGGTAAGATGTAAAAGAGGACGGCTGCTTTCCAGACCATCCTCTTTTGTTATCAATCAATTACTATTTATTGCGCAGCATCCCTTTGGGACAAATTACGGTTTGCGTACCCCTGGCAATCCACCTGCTGATACAGCCATCTTCACGCCGCGCACAATAGCTTCTGCCATTACTTCCGCGGCAAACGCGCCAACTGAGGAAACATCTGCTTTTCTCGCGCCAGTGGATAGTGCAAAGATCACGTCACCATCAAACATGGTATGTGCTGGCCTTATGGTGCGCGCCACGCCGTCCTGCGCCATCTGCGCGACTTTGGTGGCCTGCCCTTTTGTCAATTTCGCATTAGTTGCCACCGCACCAATGACCGTATTCGCGCGGGATGCCAAACCGAGGATGCCGCGCCCAACTGAACTTTTCAGTATGGCGAGCGTATTTGCAAAATAGTCTTCTTTTCTTCCAACGCGCAACAGACCGACTTTCCCGGAGCGAAGACCTGCAATAATTTCATTGGTTTGCGGGTCAACCACATCGCCCCAGGCATTGACTGCCACCAGCGCGCCGACGATGACTCCGCCGCCAATGTCTATGCTGGCGGTGCCCACGCCGGCTTTCATGGCAAGACTCATGCCAAACATCTTTCCAACGGATGCTCCCGTACCCGCGCCCGAATTCCCCTCCGTTGGCGCATCAGATGAAGCTAAAGCCGCTGCGCGGAATCCCATGGCGGCATCCGGCCGAACGTCCGCACGACCAAGGCTCAAGTCATAAAGGATCGCCGAAGGCACAATGGGAACTTTTGCAGCACCGGTATTAAATCCAATTTTATTTTCTTCGAGATAACGCATTACTCCGCTGGCTGCGTCCAGGCCAAATGCGGAACCGCCAGCCAGCACAACTGCATGGACTTTTTCAACAAGATTGATCGGGTTAAGCAGATCCGTCTCGCGTGTGCCGGGTGCACCGCCGCGTACATCCACGCCGGCAACCGCGCCCTTACGACAAAGTACGACAGTGCAACCGGTCAGCGCCTCATTATCCTGTGCATGTCCCACTTCGATCCCGCGTACATCACTGATGCTGTTGTTGAATTTCATTTCTCCAAATTGCGCACCAGTTCAATGAACTCGTTCCACTCTTCGTTGAAGAAATGGATCGTCACATTATTCAATTCAAGGTGATAGGTGGTTTCGCCATCGGGTTCCTCGGCCTTCCACGCCAGGAAATTATCGGTTTCGGCAATGGTCTCTGTTTTTGGTTCGATATGATTGTCACTCATTTGGGTTTTCCTTTTCTGATTCGGTTTTTTCGAGTTTTCGTCTTCGCAATGTTGCAGCCCATAATCTTCTGATCCGTCTGATCCATTCAGAGTCCACGGGGGAGGGTAGTGCACTTTCTTTTTCGGGCCACGGTTCCAGGTCCAGCATTTTGCGCATGATGTAACGTCCCAACAAAAGGACGGATGCGAGGAACGGCGCAGCGATCACTACACCTAACAATCCCAGCAGGTTGGCCGCGACCAGGGCCGTCACCAGCACCGCCGCGGGATGTACTTTCAGTGTACGCGCCATGATGCGCGGCACAACGAAACTATCTATGATCTGATCTATGACGAGGGTGATGGTGACGACAATGGCTGTATACAGCCACGGTTGCAAATCGAAGGGCTTATCGGGTTGAAAGAATGTGACCAGTGCCATCACCACCCAGGTAATGGCCGGGCCGATGTATGGCAGGAATTTGGCAAGCCCAGCCATGAGCGCCAGACCCAGTGCGTATCTAACGCCCAGCAAGGATAGGACGAAAATATAAATAACGAGTGCGAGAGCAAAAATAAATATCTGCCCGCGCAGGAATGCATTCCAGATGCGGCTCAGTTCGTTGCCCAGCCTGCGCAGGTCTTCTGAATATCCAGGCACCTCCACCTTGAACAGGTCGCTTTGCAAACCACTGCTTTCAGCCATGACGAAATAAGAGACGAGCAGGACGAAGAACGTCCAGCCGAGAGCTTCTGCCGCGCCACCCGCCAGTGCGCCGACGAGATTTCCTGTCCGCCCAAGCAATGGCTGGATAAATGAAAGCAGTTGCTGGCTGATGGTATTAAGATCAAGATCGACTGTCTTCATATCCAGTTTGAACGGACCAAACTGATAGACCTGTGTTGAGATATTCTCCACGTAAGTTGGCAGGTTGGTGGCAAAATCCTGAATTACACCAATCAGGCTTTGCACTTGTTGCACAAGACCCACACCGCCCAGTGTGATCAGGCTGATCAAAATAATGAGTATGCCAAGATAAAGAAGATTGACAGCCGCCCGCCACGAAATTCGTAAACCGCGCGCAATTGCAGAGGTGAGAGGATGGAAAAGATACGCCAGGATAAAGATCATCAATAATGGCGTAATGAGAGTCGCGAATCGATTCAATAAGAACGCGACTATACCAACAATGACCAGGCCAACCAGGAGTTTGGTCGTTGGGCTCCAGCGCGGTGACGGAACAGATGTTTGAGTCATGAACGATGCTCCCAGGCTATTTCTATTCTAGTCAAGAGGAGTGGCTTTTGCAATGATTAAATAAAACACCCCCGCAAAGTATTAACATGCGGGGGCAGATTTTATAGGTTAACAACCGCCAAGGAATGGGAAGAATGTGCACCAGAGGAAATTCGCGTCAATGAACCATAGAATTCCCCCGCAGACACAGAGGAAAAGTAAAACGCCCACACCAATAAGAATGGGGGTTAGGTTTGTTTTCGCAACGGTAGGTGTGGGGCTGGCGGGCACACTTCCGGCATATTCAACGGGCGGCGGAGGTGGTGCAGGTACGGGCCTTGAGACCGCAGGCACGGCCGCCGCGGCGCGTGGCGAAGCAATGGTGGCGGCCGCATCAAAATTTGTCACCTCAAAGACCAGCACGATCTGCTCGCCAAACGAGACCACTTCACCGGCCTTCAAAACGCGTGGACCCGCCAATCGCTGGCCGTTCACAAACGTCCCGTTGGTGGAGCCGAGATCCTCTATAACATACTTCCCACCCTGAAAAGTCAGGCGCGCGTGGCGACGCGAAATTTCCGCATCGTTGATCACAATCTCATTTGTGGAATCGCGGCCAACAGTGAGTTGGTCGCCTTCAAGAGTGAACGCCGCGCCAGGCGTTGGCCCAGACCGCATGATAAGTTGGAATTGTGACGCCATACTTTCTCCTCCAAAAACCGCAAATGATTTGCACCGAGTGTAAAGGTTTCAAGCTAAAAAGTCAACCACATGGTGATACACTTGACAGAAAAATGCGAGGGTATAAAATCAAGTCCGACCTCCTATGAACACACCTATTTTTCCAATCCCTGATTTTTTTGACGTAAACAAAGTTGGCACCGTTTGGCGGATTCCCTATGAGCAGCGCGCACAGCAGGCACGCGACTGGGCGACTCAACACGGACTTCAACCGGCCTCCGTTGATTCGACCAAAACCTGGCTGATGCTGATCGACGTACAGAACACATTCTGTATCCCTGAGTTTGAACTGTACGTTGGCGGCCGCACCGGGCGCGGCGCCGTGGAAGATAACACGCGCCTCTGTGAATTTGTATATCGCAATTTGGGCAACATCACACACATCACCACCACCATGGACACGCATAAGCCCATGCAGGTCTTTCACGCCATCTTTTTTGTAGACGCGGATGGGAATCATCCCGCTCCCTATACCGACATCCACGCTTCTGAATTACGCTATGGTAAATGGACGTTTAACTCCGCACTTGCGTTCCAGTTTGGTATCGCGCCCGAATACGGTCAACAGATGATGATCCATTATGCGGAAGAGTTGGAAAAGAAAGGCAAGTACGCACTCACCGTTTGGCCCTATCATGCCATGCTGGGTGGCATAGGTCACGCGCTGGTTTCTTCGGTGGAAGAAGCGATATTTTTCCATACTATAGCGCGCCTTGCTCAACCTGATATTGAGATCAAAGGTGATAAACCGTTCACTGAAAATTATTCCGCCATCGGCCCTGAAGTATTGACAGGCCCCATGGGCGAAACGCTGGGAACGCATAACCCGAAATTTATTGAGCAGTTACAGCAATATGATCGGTTGATTATCGCGGGCCAGGCTAAGAGTCATTGTGTCGCTTGGACAGTCTCTGACCTGCTCGAGGATATTGCCATGCTGGATATTGAACTTGCCAGAAGGGTCTATTTGCTCGAAGATTGCACTTCTCCTGTTGTTGTACCCAACGTAGTGGATCACACCGACGCGGCAGATCAGGCATTCGAAAGATTCGCAAAAGCGGGAATGAATATCATCCAGTCCACACAACCGATCTCCCATTCTTAAATCGTAAATCCAAATCGAAAATCCTATGTCCCTCTTTGATCAAACTCGCCTTACCAACGAAACTTTTAAACTCGATATTGAGCGCATGCGTCGCGGCTGGTATTCGGATAAATATTTTGAGAACATCGGCCGCATGCTCAGTACACTGGCTTCTGAGGGATACACATACTCAGGTCAATATCACAACCTACCCGCAGGTGTATCACCTGATAATATTGCGGTGGGTGATATCGAAGTGGAGATGCAGTGGTTCACGCGCCGCCTTGGGAATACCATCGTGGTAGGCGTGGATAAAAGTTTGGAAATGCTCAAGTATTGCACGGGTTATTGGCAAGGGGGTGAATTTATTGAAACAGCAGATAAGCTGGAAGTGTGGGCCGTGCATGATGGGGTCGTTGTTAAGTCTGATGGAAACCCGTTGAATGCCGAGGCCGTGCTGAGAGTGCGCGGCAGGTATCGCGACTTTGCCCTGCTGGAAACACCCACGCTGGGGGTACTCACGCGCTCAAGCCGCGTTGCCACTAATGTATATGAAACCCTCACAGCGGCACGCGGCAAACCTGTCTTGTTCTTCCCGGCGCGCTTTGACCTGCACGAAGTACAAGCTGCGGATGGATATGCCTACAACATTGCCATTCAACGCTTCAACCTGGATTTCTCGCATCAGATTGGTTCGTTCGTCTCGACCGATGCGCAGGGTGACTGGTGGGGAGGCGCAGGTGGCGGGACAGTAGCCCATGCGGCCATTGCGTCCTTTATGGGGAATACTGCGGAGGCCATGATGCAGTTCTCGCGCATACTGCCCGCACACATCCCGCGTATTGCCCTGGTTGATTTCAACAATGACTCGGTACGCGATACTCTGCGTGTGATGGATGCGATGTTCACAAAATATCGTGAGCTTATGGATCTCGGCGATGAAGCCGAAGCCGCCAAATATGTTCTCTATGGTGTTCGTTTGGATACCAGCGGAAGCCTGCGCGACGTCTCGGTTGAACCTTTGGGTGATCCCGCACTGGACCTGGGTGTGAATCCGCGCCTTGTGTTCAATGTCCGCCAGGCGTTGGATTCTGCCTGGGAAAACTGGAGCATATCGGACGTCTGGAAAGAGGCGGCACGTGATTATTGTCGCAGTGTGAAGATAGTTGTCTCTGGCGGATTCAACCCGGAGAAGATCCGCAAGTTTGAAAAGTTGGGCGTCCCTGTAGATATTTATGCAGTGGGGTCGTGGCTGTTCAATAACAATGGTGGCACGGTGACCGACTTCACCGGGGATGTGGTGCGAGTGAAGGTACATGGCGAATGGGTCGATATGGCAAAAACCGGGCGCAGGCCTCTCACAAACTCGAATTTGGAAAGGGTGTGGTAGCATTTGGTAGCCAGCAAAACGTTCCATAATTATCATGTTCAGTTAATATTAATTGGTA